>NZ_JBIRVR010000007.1:0-326882 GCF_044387105.1 Streptomyces sp. NPDC020379 | reverse complement strand
CGTCGTTGACCCCGTCACCGACCATCGCGACCGTACGGCCCTCCTCCTGAAGCCGCCGGACGACGTCGGCCTTGTCCTGCGGCATGACCTCGGCGGTCACCTCGTCGATGCCGACCTCGGCGGCCACGGCCTCGGCCACGGCGCGGTTGTCGCCGGTCAGCAGGATCGGCGTCAGGCCCAGCGCGCGCAGCCGCCGGACGGCCTCGGCACTCGTCCCCTTCACCGCGTCGGCGACCTCCAGCACCGCCCGCGCCTCGCCGTCCCAGGCCACCGCGACCGCCGTACGCCCCGCGGCCTCGGCCGCCTTCTTCGCCCGGGCCAGGCCCGCGGGCAGCGGCATCGACCAGGAGTCGAGCAGCTTCTCCCGGCCGACGAGCACCGCGTGACCGTCCACGACGCCCTGCACACCGAGACCGGGGGCGTTGGCGAAGTCCTCCGGCACGGGCAGCGCGCCGACCCGCTCGGCCGCGCCCGTGGCGATCGCCCGCGCGAGGGGATGCTCCGAGGCGTGCTCCAGCGCGCCCGCGAGCCGCAGCGCCTCGGCCTCCGCCGTGCCCTCGGCGGTGTGCACCTTCAGCAGCGTCATCCGGCCGGTGGTGACCGTGCCCGTCTTGTCCAGCACGATCGTGTCGGCCCTGCGCGTGGTCTCCAGCACCTCGGGCCCCTTGATGAGGATGCCGAGCTGCGCGCCCCGGCCCGTACCGACCATCAGCGCGGTCGGCGTCGCGAGCCCCAGGGCGCAGGGGCAGGCGATGATCAGCACGGCCACGGCGGCCGTGAACGCGGCCGTCAGGCCCGCGCCGCTGATCAGCCAGAAGGCCAGCGTGCCGAGCGCGAGGACGATGACCACGGGAACGAAGACCGCGGAGATCCGGTCGGCGAGCCGCTGCGCGGCCGCCTTGCCGTTCTGGGCGTCCGCCACCAGCTCGGCCATGCGGGCCAGCTGGGTGTCCGCGCCGACGCGGGTCGCCGCCACGACGAGCCGCCCGCCGGCGTTGAGCGTCGCGCCGGTGACGCCGTCGCCCACCCCCACCTCGACCGGCACGGACTCACCGGTGAGCATCGAGGCGTCCACGGCGGACGTGCCCTCGACGACGGTGCCGTCCGTGGCGATCTTCTCGCCGGGCCGGACGACGAAGTGGTCGCCGACCACGAGGTCCTCGGCAGGGATCAGCTCCTCGCGGCCGCCGCGGAGCACGGTCACCTCCTTGGCGCCCAGCTCCAGCAGCGCCTTGAGAGCGGCTCCCGCCTTGCGCTTGGAGCGGGCCTCGAAGTAGCGCCCGGCCAGGATGAACGCCGTCACTCCCGCGGCCGCTTCGAGATAGATGTTCTCCGCGCCGTCGCCGCGCGCGATGGTCAGCTCGAAGGGGTGCGTCATGCCCGGCATGCCCGCGCTGCCGAAGAACAGCGCCCACAGCGACCACAGGAACGCGGCGGAGGTGCCCACCGAGATCAGGGTGTCCATGGTCGCCGCGCCGTGCCGGGCGTTGGTGAAGGCGGCACGGTGGAAGGGCCAGGCGGCGTAGGTGACGACGGGGGCGGTCAGGGTCAGGGACAGCCACTGCCAGTACGTGAACTGCCAGGCCGGCACCATCGCCAGCACGACCACGGGCACGGCGAGCACCACGGCGGTGAGAAGCCGCTGCCGCAGCGTGCGCAGCTCGCCGCCCGGGTCGTCCGCCTCGTCCGGTCCGGTCCTGCGCGGGGGCCGGGGCACGGCGGCGGTATAGCCGGTGGCCTCCACCGTGGCGACGAGGTCGGCGACGGTGAGGTCCTGGCGGTAGGTGACCTTGGCCTTCTCGGTGGCGTAGTTGACGGTGGCCTCCACGCCGTCCATGCGGTTGAGCTTCTTCTCGACGCGCGCGGCGCACGAGGCGCAGGTCATCCCGCCGATGGTGAGTTCGACCTGGGTGGCCGTGGTGCTCATTGCCGACTCCTGAGGCTGAGGTGATACCCCCTGGGGGTATCTGACACCGTCATGTATACCCCCGGGGTGTATGGCAGGGCAAGGGGTGCGGAGGAGAGTGGGTGGATACGGGGCGGGGGTATCCCCTGGTGACTGGATGGCGCGCATCCCAGCCCGTGCCGGGCACCCATTCAGCTCGTCCGGCGTCTGAGGACAACGCGGCCGAGCCGTGTTGCTGGGGGTCTGGGGGCTTGCCCCCTCACGCGGCGGAGCCGCACATCAGACGCAGCCGGGAAGGGGCGGGGCTGGGGAACAAACAGCCCGTGGGGCACCTCCCAGCGGTAGCTGGGGGAGTGTGAGGACGCTCCCCCAGACTTCGTCCGGGGGACCCCCAAGGCCGCTCCCGCCGCGGGCGGCAACGACCCGCCCGGCCAAGCGCGGCGACCCGCACCCCATTCGAGGAACCGCCGCCAACGGTTACGGCTGAAGCCCCCCGAGCCGCCCCTCCAGCAGAACCAGCAGCTCCCCGAGCGTCTCCGAGAGCCGCTCGCGCCGCTCGTCGCCGAGCCCGTCCAGCAGCGTGCTCTCGTAGGCGAGCTGGCGGGGGATCAGGCGGTCGATGAGGTCCGCGCCCGCGTCCGTGAGGGAGAGGTGGGCCACGCGCCGGTCGCGCTCGTCGGCGCGTCGGGTGACGAGGCCGCGGTCCTCCAGCACGCGCAGCCGCTTGGTGACCGCGGCCCCCGAGGCGAAGGTCTCCCGCGCGATCTGACCGGGCGACAGCTCCCTGCCCGTCCGCCGCAGCGTGCCGAGGATGTCGAACTCCGGGCGCGTCAGCCCCTCCCGCACCAGCGGCGCGTCCGTCGCCTGCGCGAGCAGTGCCGCGCAGCGGTTGAGCCTGCCGATCACGGCCATCGGCGCGGTGTCGAGTCCGGGGTGGACCTGCTGCCACTGGCGCAGCACGCGCGCGACGACGTCCTCGGTCACGGTGGGGGTTCCTTTCGGCCGGGTGCTCCGGAACAAGATTCTGCCGTCCCGCCGCGGCCGCCCGGTGCCGGGGCCGGGCCGCCGGCTATGCCGCGGCCGTGGCCAGGCTCCGGACGAGCGCGGTCAGGGTGTGGTGGCCGTCGCGCTCGGCACGCTCCACCCGTTCGTGGGGGAGTGGCGGGAGCGGGCGCCGCCGCCACTCGCCGGCCGCCGCGTCCGCCGTCTCCCGCAACTCCACGAGCGCGGTCGCGAGCCGGTCGCGGGCCCGGCCCGCTTCGTGGGCGGAGTGCGGGGCGTCCAGCAGGGCGTGGGCCGCGTCCCGCGCCTCGGCGACCCGGTCCACCGCGGCGTCGACCCGGTCCGCCGAGCGCCGGTCGGTGACCAGCACGCAGGCGAGCAGTCCGATCACCGCGCCGACGAGCGTATCCGCCCAGCGGTCACCGACGAGCCGGCCCGCGGGGTGGCTGCCCGCGAGTTCACCGAGCAGCAGGGACATCGGGGTGACGCAGACGGCCGCGAGCGCGTAGTTGCGGGCGATGAGCGCCTCGGCGCCGAACTGGAAGACGATCGACATCAACACCATGGCGAGGGCCCCCGTCCGGGCCACGGGCAGCAGCGCGGTGAAGAGCAGCAGCCCCAGGAAGTTGCCGAGGACGCGTTGGACGGCGCGCTGCCAGGACAGCACGGAATTCGCCTGAAGGACGGACGCGACTGTCACCACCGCCCAGTACGGATGGCCGATCCCCGCCGCCTCCGCCGCCCAGCCCGCGAGCACGCCCCCGGCCAGGACCCGGGCCCCGGCGGTCAGCAGCGGCGAACCGGGCCGCAGCCGGTCGAGCGCGGTGGGCCCGCCGGACGGGCTCACGCGGGGGGAGCCGCCGCCGGTGATGTCGCCGGGCAGCGCGCGCCCCTTGCGCAGGTCCCGGGCCCACGCGTCGAAGAGCTCCGCCTCCGCGCCGGGGCCGCCCGCGCCCGCCGCCTCGGCCCGTACGAGCAGGGATTCCAGCCCGGCGAGCGCACCGGCCCGGCGCGAAGGCGTGCGGCGCAGCTCCGCGCGCGCCGCACCCGCCAGGGCGATCACGGCGTGCCGGGCGCGCGGGGCGGCCTTAGCGTCCGCGCGCAGCAGCCGGGCGGCGGCCTCCAGGGCGCGGGCCGTGGCGATGCGCTCCGGGCCGTGCGGCCGCACAAGTCCGGGGGCCATGCAGATCAGCCACGCGAGCGCGCCGCCGGCCAGGACGAGCCCGACGTGGCAGGGCACCTCGCCCGGCCGCTGCGGCACGAAGCACGCGGTGGAGCTGACGAAGGTGAGGACGATGCTGCCCGGAGGGCCGGCCCGGAACGCGTCGCACAGCGTCTTCTGCGCCGCCGCCAGCGCCGCCGCGACCACGACCAGCAGCGCGACGGAGCCCGTCAGCGCCGCCGCCGTCAGCGCCACCGCCACCCCGGCGGCCATGCCGAGCACCACCCCGGCGAGCGCGCGGGCTCGTGCCGCGTACGGCCTGGCGTGGCCGTACAGCGCGCAGAGCGCTCCGGCCGAGGTGTAGAGCGCGAGGTCGAGGCGGTCGGTGGCGAGCAGGACGCCGTCGGGGACCGCGATCGCGGCGACCGCGCTGAAGGCGGGCTTGTGCCAGATGTCCCCGGCGCGGTTCAGCCGGATCGTGTCGCGCAGGGGGAAGCGGCGAAGGGTCAGTTCGGGCATGCCAAAAAGATTAGCAAGTGTTTTACTCGAAAAATAACCCCATCGCGCGGGCCCTGCACTCCGTCGGTGTCCCCCACGCGGAACGCAGGGCACGGGCCTTGCCCAGCCACAGCGACAGGTCGTACTCCGCCGTGTAGCCGAGCGCTCCGTGCAGCTGGAGCGCGGTGCGGGCCGCCGCGTACGCCACGTCGCAGGCGGTGGCCTTCGCCGCGGCGACCTCGGCCGGTGCGCTCCGCGCGCCCGTCGCGAGCGCGACCGCCGCGCCGAAGAGCAGTGGCCTGGCGAACTCCAGGCCCACGAGGGTGTCCGCCAGCCGGTGCTTGACCGCCTGGAACGCGCCGACCGGCGAGCCGAACTGGGTGCGCTGCCGCACGTACGCCACCGTGCGCTCCAGCAGCGCGTACCCCACGCCGAGCGACTGCGCGGCGACCGCGAACGCCGCGAGGTCCGCCGCGTACGCCGCCGCCTCCCGCACGGCCGGGCCCGCGGCCAGCACCTCGCCGCCGCCGTCCGGCAGGGCGAGCCGTCGCGCGGGATCGAGCGACGGCCGTACGGGCCCATGGCCGGTGACCAGGCGCAGGGCGTCCGGTGCCACGGTCAGGACCGCGTCGCACGCGTCCGCGTCCAGCGCGTACGGGCCGCCACCGGGCAGCGTCAGGGTGAGCCGCGCCGCGCCGGTGCGGACGCGGGGGAGCCAGGCATCGGCGGGGGCGGTCTCGCCGCGCCCGGCCAGGCGGGAGAGGAGCGCGGCCGCCGCGACGGTCTCGACGTAGGGGCCGGGCGCCGCGTGGCGTCCCAACTCGGTGAAGGCGACGGCGAGTTCGACAGGGAGCGTGCCCGAACCGCCGTACGCCTGCGGTGTGGCCAGCCCGAAGACGCCCATGTCCGCCACCCGGCCCCACAGCCTCAGCCCCGGCCCGTGCTCGCCGCGGGCCCACGCGCGGACGGCCGACGGCGTGCCGGCCTCCTTGAGCATGCGCGCGAGAGCGTGCTGGAAGTCGAGTTGCGCGGTGTCGAGCGAAAGTCTCACGCCAGGTCCTCTCGCCGGAGGAGGGTGCCGGGGGTCATGCGGGCGCCGGCGGTCATGCCCGCCGGCGCCCGCGGGGCAGGCCCAGCAGGCGCTCGGCCACCACGTCCCGCTGGATCTCGTTCGTCCCCGCGTAGATCGGCCCCGCCAGCGCGAAGACGTAGCCCTCCGCCCACGTGCTCTCCGCCAACTCGCCCTCCGGGCCCAGCAGATCGAGTGCCGTCTCGTGCAGCGCGAGGTCCAGCTCGGACCAGAAGATCTTGTTGAGGCTGCTCTCTGCTCCGAGCGGGCCCCCGGCGGCCGGCCGCTCCGCGTGGGCGTAGGTGAACAGCTGGTACGCCCGCGCCCTGATGGCCGCGTCCGCCACCTGCTCCCGGAGTGCCGTGTCGGCCGGATCGGCCGTCTCGCGCCACAGGGCCGCCAGCCGGCGCGCGGTGGCGAGGAAGCGGCCGGGGCTGCGCAGGGTCAGCCCGCGTTCGTTGCCCGCGGTGCTCATCGCGACGCCCCAGCCCTGCCCGGGCTCGCCGATCACATCCGTGTCCGGCACGAACACGTCGTCGAGGGAGATCTCCGCGAAGGCCGGTTTCCCGTCGAGGCGGCCGATCGGACGCACCGTCACACCGTCCGCGTCCAGCGGGAACATCACGTACGTCAGCCCGTGGTGCGGTGGCCGGTCCGGGGCGGCGTGGCTGCGGAACAGCCCGAAGGCCCGGTCGGCGAAGGCCGCGCGCGACGACCAGGTCTTCCGGCCGCGCAGCACCCAGCCGCCCCGCTCGGGCACCGCGACCGACCGCAGGGCCGCGAGGTCCGAGCCCGCCTCGGGCTCGGACCACGCCTGCGCCCAGACCGTCTCGCCGCTCGCCATCGACGGCAGTACGCGGGCGCGTTGTTCCTCCGTGCCATGGGCGAAGAGGGTGGGGGCGAGCAGGCCGATGCCGTTCTGGGCGACCCGGCCGGGGGCGCCCGCCGCGTGGTACTCCTCCTCGAAGAGCAGCCACTCCAGCAGCGAACGGTCCCGGCCGCCGTACGCCGCGGGCCAGGAGACCACCGACCAGCGATCGGCCGCCAGCTCGCGTTCCCACGCCCGGTGTTCGGCGAACCCCTCCCGGGTCTCCAGCGAGCGCAGGGGAGTGCCCGGCACATGCGCGGCGAGCCACGCGCGGGCCTCGGCGCGGAACTCCTCCTCCTGTGCCGTCAGGTCCAGGTCCATCAGGCGCCGCGCTCCTTGGCCTTCATCGCCCCGATGTCCATGCCGCCGAGCGGATCGCCGCCGGTCTCGGCGTTGTGGGCGTGGGCGAGGTGATGGAGGGCGAAGGCCGCGTCGAGACCGCTGTGCAGCCCCTGGAGGTCCTCGGCCTGGTTCACGGCCCGCTTCGCGAGGGCGAGGCCCATGCGGGGCATCGCGGCGATCCGGGAGGCCAACTCCCGTGTTCTCGCTGAGAGTTCCTCACACGGCACCACATGGTTGACCATGCCGATCTCGTACGCGCGCCGGGCGCTCATCCGGTCGCCCGTATAGAGGAACTCCTTGGCGACGCGCGGCGGCATCACCCACGGATGGGCGAAATACTCGACACCGGGAATGCCCATCCGCACGACCGGATCGGCGAAGAACGCGTCCTCGCTCGCCACGATCAGGTCGCACACCCACGCCAGCATCAACCCGCCCGCCACACAGGCACCTTGGACCGACGCGATGACGGGCTTGGGCAGCTCGCGCCACCGTCGGCACATGCCGAGATAGACCTCGGACTCGCGGGCGAAGCGGCTGTCCGCGCCCGCCTTGTCGGAGTGGTCCCACCACAGGCCCGCCCGGTGCGCGTGCGGGAGATGGGCGTCGCGCTCCGGGGTGCCGATGTCATGGCCCGCGGAGAAGTGCTCACCGGCCCCGGCGAGGATCACGACCCCGACCCTGTCGTCCCTCGCGGCCTGCTGGAAGGCGTCGTCGAGGGCGTAAGTCATCGCCGAATTCTGCGCGTTGCGGTATCGCGGCCGGTTCATCGTGACCGTCGCGACCGGGCCCTTCCGCTCGTAACGCACTGCCGGGTCAGTGGACATGCCCATCCTTCCCTAACAAGTGTTTGGTAGGTTAACGTACGCCCATGAGCAGCGTCGAGGAGTCCCGCACCGCCTCCCGGCCCGTACCGCCGCCCTATCTCCCCGGCCACGAACTGCTGTCGGGCCGCACCGCCGTCATCACCGCCGCCGCCGGCACCGGCATCGGTGGCGCCACCGCGCGGCGGTTCCTCGAAGAGGGCGCCCGCGTCGTGCTCGGCGACGCCCACGCCCGCAGGCTCCGGGCGACCGTCGCCGCGCTGTGCGACAGCTTCGGCGCCCGGCAGGTCGCCGGACTGCCCTGCGACGTCACCGACGAGGCCCAGGTCACCGCCCTGTTCGAGCTCGCCGAGGAACGCCACGGCGCGCTCGACATCGTCGTCAACAACGCGGGCCTCGGCGGCACCGCCGATCTGGTGGACATGACCGACGAGCAGTGGGACAAGGTCGTCGACACCTCCCTGAATGGCACCTTCCGCTGCACCCGCGCCGCCCTGCGCCGGATGCGCGCCACGGGCACCGGGGGCGTCGTCGTCAACAACGCCTCCGTCGTCGGCTGGCGCGCCCAGCGCGGGCAGGCCCACTACGCCGCCGCCAAGGCGGGCGTCATGGCCCTCACCCGCTGCGCGGCCGTCGAGGCCGCGGCCTACGGCGTACGCGTCAACGCGGTCGCGCCCAGCCTCGCCATGCACCCCCACCTCGCCAAGGTCACCACCCCCGAGCTGCTCGCCGAGCTCACCGCGCGCGAGCCCTTCGGCCGCCCCGCGGAGCCCTGGGAAGTGGCCAACGTCATCGTCTTCCTCGCCAGCGGCTACTCCTCGTACATGACGGGGGAGACGGTCTCCGTCAGCGGCCAGCGCGCGTGACCGAGAATGACCCCGTGCCCAACAGCAAGCAGACCACCGCTCACCCCGCCGCCCCCGAGCGGCGCCGCGAACTCCTCGCCACCGCCGCCGAGGTGTTCGCCGCCCACGGCTACAACGCCACCACCGTCCGCCGGATCGCCGACGAGGCGGGGCTGCTCGCGGGCAGCCTCTACTACCACTTCGACTCCAAGGAGTCGATGCTCGACGAGATCCTCTCCACCTTCCTGGCCGAGCTCTGGGCCGGCTACGACGCCGTGCTCGCCGCCGGCCTCGGCCCCCGCGAGACGCTGGAGGCCCTCGTCACCGAGTCCTTCCGCGAGATCGACCGGCACCGCCCCGCCGTCGCCATCTACCAGAGGGAGTCCCGCTACCTCGCCGCCCGGCCCCGCTTCGCCTATCTCGCCGAATCGCGGCGCCGGTTCGAGAAGGCGTGGCTCGGCACCCTGCGGCGCGGCGTCGCCGAGGGGGTGTTCCGCGCCGACCTCGATGCCCGGCTCACCTACCGCTTCCTGCGCGACACCGTGTGGGTCGCCGCGTCCTGGTACCGGCCGGGCGGGCACCACACGCCCGAGGAGATCGCCCACCAGTACCTGTCGATGATCCTGGACGGCATCACCGTTCCGGACTGACGGAACATCAAGGAGCGGACATGGCCGAGGCATACATCGTCGAAGCGGTGCGCACCCCCGTCGGCCGTCGGGGCGGCGGGCTCTCCGCCGCCCACCCCGCCGACCTCGGCGCCCATGTGCTGCGCGCCCTGATGGACCGTACGGGCGTGGACCCGGCCGCCGTCGACGACGTCGTCCTCGGCTGCCTCGACGCGGTCGGCCCGCAGGCCGGTGACATCGCCCGCACGAGCTGGCTGGCCGCGGGCCTGCCCGAGGAGGTGCCCGGCGTCACCGTCGACCGGCAGTGCGGCTCCGGGCAGCAGGCCGTCCACTTCGCCGCCCAGGCCGTGCTCTCCGGCACCCAGGACCTCGTCGTCGCGGGCGGCGTGCAGAACATGTCGCAGATCCCCATCGCCTACGCCTCCCGCCGCGCCGCCGAACCGCTCGGGCTCGCCGACGGCCCGTACGCCGGGTCGGACGGCTGGCGGGCCCGCTACGGCGACCGGCCCGTCAACCAGTTCCACGGCGCCGAGATGATCGCCGAACAGTGGGGCATCAGCCGCGCGGCCATGGAGGAATTCGCGCTGCGCTCGCACCGGCGGGCCGTGCGCGCCGCCGACGAGGGGCGCTTCGACCGCGAACTCGTCCCCTGGGGAAGCGTCGTCGCCGACGAGGGCCCGCGCCGCGACACGACCGCGGCGAAGATGGCCGCGCTCCCGCCGGTCCTCACCGGCGGTACGCTCACCGCCGCCCTCTCCTCCCAGATCTCGGACGGCGCGGCCGCCGTCCTCATCGCGAACGACCGTGCGCTGAGGGACCACGGGCTCACGCCTCGGGCCCGCGTCCACCATCTGTCCGTACGGGCCGAGGACCCCATCCGGATGCTGTCCGCGCCGATCCCCGCGACGGCCCGCGCTCTGAAGCGGGCCGGGCTGGCGATGGATGCCATCGATCTGGTCGAGATCAACGAGGCGTTCGCCTCCGTGGTCCTGGCGTGGCTCCAGGAGACGGGCGCGGACCCGGACCGGGTCAATGTCAACGGGGGCGCGATCGCTCTGGGGCATCCGCTGGGGGCGACGGGGGCCCGGCTGCTGACGACGTTGCTGGGCGAGCTGGAACGGCGGGGCGGGCGATACGGGCTGCTGACGATGTGCGAGGGCGGGGGACAGGCGAATGTGACGATCGTGGAGCGGCTGTAGGTGGCCGGGCTGGGGGCCGCTCAACGGTCGTGGTGGAAGCCCAGCAGATGCCGGAATCTGGCGTTACTGGGCTCTGCGGCCTGCTCGCCGACGGTCGCCGCCCAACGCCGGCACGTGACGTTCACGAACGCCTCGACCGATCTCGGCTCCGCGTGCCGCCAACTGGTGAACTCGCCGAGCCAGGCGAGCGCGTCAGCGGGCGCCTGCCCGCATTCCATGAGGCGCACGGCCGTATACGCCGGGTCGGCCCATGCGGGGCCTGTCGCGGGCATGGCCCAGTCCACGATGCGGGCGTTGCCGTGGCGTTTGTCGATCAGGATGTTGTGCGGATTCGTGTCCGTGTGGAGCAACGCGGTTCCCCTCAGGGACTCGGCCTCACCGGGCAGCAGGTACGGCGTGAACCGGTCGACGAAGGGCGGAGCGGGGAAGGCGGAACCACTGAACGCCTGCATGTGTTGCAGAGCGGACGCCACGGCTGCCAGGTCACTCGTTCCGGGGCCGAGGTCGGCGTGCCGGCCGTCGACGAACGCGAAGGCGAGACAGGACCACCCGCTGACCCGGAAGCGGTGCAGCACCGTGGGGCTGACGTCTTGCACCACACCGTTGATGCGGGCCTCGTGGTCGAGTGCCGCGACGGCTGCCTCGTGGGTTTCGCGCACCCCCTTGAGGAACAGGCGTTCGCCGCGTCGCGTGGTCAGGACAAGGGCAGCGGCGCAGTTGAG
Organism: Streptomyces sp. NPDC020379; assembly: GCF_044387105.1. Lineage (NCBI taxonomy): Bacteria > Bacillati > Actinomycetota > Actinomycetes > Kitasatosporales > Streptomycetaceae > Streptomyces > Streptomyces sp. NPDC020379. Next base: position 315,816 of record NZ_JBIRVR010000007.1, on the reverse strand, counting down.
CCCCTCGGCGACGATCTCCGACGCGATCACCTGCCCCGCACGTTCCTCCACCGCGCCGCGCAGTCCGGCGGGGAGCGCTTCCCAGCTGACTCGTTCGATCACGGGTACTCCTGTCAAGGCAAGGAAAAAGGAGGGGGCACCGCCCGGTGCCCCTTCCCGCTTTCGGCGTTACGACTGTGTCGTGCCACACCTACGGCAGCGGTTGGCTCCGCTCCACTCCACCCATTCGTGGTCGCATTCGTCGTTGCTCGGCGTGTGCCACATGACGAACTCCCTGTGAATCGGGTTTCGTTCCCCTTGAAGACCCGCCCGGCCTTCTTCAGCCACGAGGATGGCCGGGCGGGCGTCTTACCCGCTCCTCTCCGGGGATGATCAACCTTGGAGGAGCGGAGCCTGCCCGCCGGAGTGCGGGAGGAAGAACGGGGGTGTGGGCATCAGACGCTCCGGGGTCCGAGTCCGAGAGTGGCGCGCTCTTCGGTGGTGGCCAGTCGGACGGCGCGCTTGTCGGCGGTCCACTCGGGCGGGCCGCCCTTCGCCCCTTTGAGGGTGTACCGCTCGCCGTCGAAAGCGACGCTGACGCCGATGCGGTTGGTGGACGTGTCCATCACGAGCGCGCCGGATCGGTAGCCGGTCCAAGGGTCGGCGGACACGATCACTCCTCTCTGTACTGCTTTTCCTGACGGCGGTGTTCAGCGTGTCCTACAGTCGCCCTGTCTTCAACTTGCGAGGATTGCTCGGAGAGTTGGGAGCAAGGATGGTGAACCGTAAGGACCTGGACCCCGAGGGGTCGCCCGGTGCGCGCTTCGGCCAGCGGTTGCGTGCGCTGCGGGACGAGCGTGGTTGGACGCAGGATGAGCTGGGCGAGCGGATGGGGTTCTCCGGGACGCACATTTCTGCCGTCGAAACTGGTCGACGTCCCCCAACTCCCCGGTTCTCGAAGAGAGCGGACCGGGCGTTGGGGACGGGTGACAGGCTTGAACGTCAGAGCCGTGCTGTGCGCCACACGGCACTGATTGAAGGATTCCCGGAGTACGTGGCGCACGAAGCGCGCGCCGCTGAGATCAGGCTGTACGAGGTGGGCGTCATCCCTGGTCTGCTTCAGACGCCGGAGTATGCGGCGACGCTGGAAGCGGATGCAGTGCGGAGGGAGGCGATCACTCCCGAACAAGCCGACGAGCGTGTGAATCTGGTGGTGAGTCGGCAAGCCGCCCTTGCGCGATCGCCGTCGCCTCTGATCTTCGCGGTACTTGACGAAGGGTGCATCCGGCGGCCAATGGGGTCCCTCGCGGTCATGGATGCACAGTTCGAGCGCTTGCTTGAGTTCGCCGAGATGCCGAACACCGTGTTGCAGGTCGCCCCCTTCTCCATGGGGGCGCGCAGGCCGTTCAGCTTGCCCGTCACCGTGCTCACGATGCCGGACCGGTCGCTGATGTCCTACGCCGAGTCCACACATCGGGGTCATCTCGAAAGGGAAAGGGTGTTCGTCCTCTCCATGTTGGCGGCCTACCATCAGTTGCAGGCCGACGCCCTCTCTCAGGCGGAGTCTGTGGCCTTGATCAAGCAGGTACGAAAGGGCAGACCGTGACCGATTCCCCCCGTTGGTTCAAATCGTCCCACAGCGGTAATGGCGGCCAGTGCATAGAGGTCGCTACCAACCTTGTCGCCTCGCGCGACGTGGTCCCCGTCCGTGACTCCAAAAATCCTCACAAGCCCCTGCTCACCTTTCCGTCCGGCGCCTGGTCCTCCTTCGTGACCAGCGTCAAAGACGCAGCGGAGCTGGGTCTGTAGCCGCCGGTCGGCCCCGGCCCGCCGCGAGCGGGCCGGGGCTCGCGGATGGCGGCCGGTCCGTTTCACCGTCCCGAGGCCAAGGACGCCAGCACCTCCGACGCCTCCGACACCACCCGCTCCACCAACTCCCCGCACGACGGGAGGTCGTCGATCACGCCCGCCACCTGCCCAGAAGCCATCACCCCCACATCCGTCCGGCCGTCCACCATCGCCGCCCTCAGCAACATCGGCGTGCTCGCGGCCAGCAGCACCTGGCTCCACGTCAGCTCCGCACCGCGCCGCATCGCCACCCCCTCCCGGAGCAGCCGCACCGGCCCCAGCCCCGACACCTCGCGGAAGGCGAAAGCGTGCCGCGCGGCCCGTACGAGCGTGGCCGCACGCCCCGAGCGTTCCAGTGCCGTGACGAAGGGGGTGCGCAGCATCCGGTGGGGGAGGCCGTCGACCTTCGTGGTCACCGTGATGTCCGTGACGGACGCGGCGAGGTACGCGGCCTTCACCGCCTGCGGGACCGGGCTGTCGGAGGTGAGGAGGAAGCGCGTGCCCATGGCGACCCCGGCCGCCCCGAAGGCCAGTGCCGCCGCCAGGCCACGCCCGTCGTGGAAGCCGCCCGCCGCGATCACCGGGATGCCGACGGCGTCCACGACCTGCGGCAGCAGGACCGTCGTCGCGACCTGGCCCGTATGGCCGCCGCCCTCGGCGCCCTGCACCACGACCGCGTCCGCGCCCCACGCCGCGACCTTCTCGGCGTGCCGCCGCGCGCCCACCGAGGGGATGACGACGACACCGGCGTCCTTGAGGCGGGCGATCAGCTCCCGCGAGGGCGCGAGAGCGAAGGAGGCGACGCGCACCTCCTCGTCGATGATCAGGGATACGCGCTCGGCCGCGTCCCCGGCGTCCGCGCGGAGGTTGACGCCGAAGGGCTGGTCCGTGCGCGAGCGCACCTCCTTGATCGCGCCCCGCAGCTGATCGAGCGTCATGGTCGCGGAGGCGAGGATGCCCAGCGCCCCCGCGTTCGCCGAGGCCGACACCAGGCGGGGCCCCGCCACCCAGCCCATGCCGGTCTGGACGACCGGGTGCCGGACGCCCGTCAGCTCGGTGAGCGCGGTCCTCATGTCCGCACCTCCTTCTCCCGCAGGGCCTGCGGGTCGAGGGTGTCGCGGATCAGGCGCAGTTCCTCGGCGGTCGGGGCGCGGGTGCGCGGCGCGTGGTCGGGCATGTCGAGCGGGAAGCCCGTGGCGGCCCGCAGTTCCTCGGCGGTGACGCCGGGGTGCAGGGAGCGCACCCGCATCGTGCGGTCCGGCGTCTCGAAGTCGAGTACGGCCAGGTCGGTGACGACGCGGCGGATACCGTGGAAGCGCGTGGCGGACGGGCCGGCGGCGGCCGCCCGGTCGTAGCCGACACCGCAGACCATGTCGACCTTCTCGACCAGGACCCGGGGGGAGTGCCGGGGGATCCAGTAACTGGTCGGATGGTTCAGGGTGTTGGCCGGGGCGCCGCGCACGCCGAGAAGCTGCCGGGTGGGCCGCACCCAGTCGCCGACGCACGAGATGTTCTGGTTGCCGTGCCGGTCGAGCTGGCTCGCGCCCATCATCACATGCCGTCTGCCGCCGGTGACCAGCGCGAGATGGCGGCGGAACGGCAGCCACCCCTCGACGGCCGTGGCGGGCTCGCCCAGCGCGGGCACGTCGGCGACCAGCATCGCCTCGCCGTCCGTCAGCAGCAGGTCCGGCGCGAAGGTCAGCCGCGCGAGCCGCGCGCCGATCGTCGGCACCACGCCCATCGGGCCGGCCAGGATCTCGCCGTCGCCGCGCCACGCCTCGGCGCACGCCACGACACAGACCTCGGCCCTGGTCGCCGTCACGCCGCCGCCCCCTTGAAGTCCGCGACGGCCACGCGGTAGGCGTCCTCGTCGCCCGAGAGGAAGCGGCCGGTGAACTCCCGCCATCTCACCGGGTCGGCGGCCGCCTCGGCGTACGCGGCCTGGAACACCTCGTCCCGGTCGTAGTCGGGCACGCAGGAGGTGAAGTGCGCGCCGCCCGGTGCCTCGACGACGCCGTTGACGCACGCCCGCTGCACCAGCAGCGTCTGCGGCCCGCCCGCCGCCGCGAACTCCGCGCTGTCGACGACGCGTTCGCAGGAGACGTACGCCTCCCGCGCCGCCTCGCAGAAGAGGTCGTCGAAGTACGGATCGGGGCCCAGGTACTGCGCGTTGCCGCGCGCGTCGGCCCGGTTGAGGTGCACCAGCGCGGCGTCCAGCGTCAGCGCGGGCACCGCGACGTACTCCTCGCCGTCCTCGTACGGTGAAGTGACCGTGCGCAGGCCAGGGTTGACCGTCATCACGTCGGAGCCGAGACCGGCCCGTACGGGCAGGAACGACAGCCGGTGCGCGGCCGCCGTCAGCCCCCACATGAACATCGCCTCGTCCAGCTCCGTCAGCTCGATCTCCCCGCGCTGCCGGGCGGTCCGGAAGTGCGGTTCGAGGGGGATGGAGTCCAGCGTGGCGAAGGGGGCGACGAGCCTGCGGATCCGCCCGGCCGCCGCCAGCAGGCCCACGTCGGGGCCGCCGCAGGACACGACGGTGAGTTCGCCGACGCCCGCCCGCAACAGGGCCCGGACCAGCGCCATCGGCTTGCGGCGCGAGCCCCAGCCGCCGATGCCGACCGTCATCCCGCTCTCCAGACGGGCGACGGCCTCGTCCGCGGTCATCCTCTTGTCGGCGGTCATGACTGCCGCTCCTTCCCCGCCCCGCCCTGGACGAAGGCGTCCCGTCGCCGGTCCGCGAGTCCGCTCAGACCGGCCTCGAAGGTGAAGCTCTGCTCGTAGCGGTAGCTGCGGCGGACATCGACCGGGTCGATGCCGTTGATGGCGGCCTTGGCCATGCGCAGCAGCGTGCCGTCCTTGGCGGCGATCTCCCTCGCCAACTCCATCGCCGCGCCGGGGAGTTCCTCACGGGGCACGACCTTCCACACGGCGCCGTGCCGGTGCAGCTCCTCGGCGGTGACCGTGCGTGAGGTGTAGTAGAGCGTGCGCATCAGGTGCTGCGGCACCAGCCGGGAGAGGTGGGTGGCGGCGCCCAGCGCGCCGCGGTCCAGCTCGGGCAGGCCGAAGGTCGCGTCGTCGGAGGCGACGACGGCGTCGGCGTTGCCGACGAGGCCGATGCCGCCGCCCAGGCAGAAGCCCCGCACGGCGGCCACGACGGGGACCTCGCAGTCGTAGACGGCCGAGAAGGCCGCCGCGCAGCCGTGGTTGGCGCCGATCAGGGCCGCGCCGCCGGGGGAGCGCTGGATCTCCTTGAGGTCGACGCCGGCGTTGAAGCCGCGCCCGGCGGCGCCGAGGACCACGCAGCGGACCGCTGGATCGCTGCCCGCCGCGCGGACGGCGGCGGCGAGGTCGTACCAGCCGCGCACGGGCAGGGCGTTGACGGGAGGGAAGTCCACGGTGACGACGGCCACGGCGGATTCGGGGCGGGAGGTGGAGACACCCATCAGAGGATCAGCTACCTTTCCACCAAACGTTTGTTAGGTGTGAAGGTAGCAGCGGGCAGGCCGGCGCGGGAGGTGCGAAATGGGCGGCGCCGAGGGAGCGTCGGACCGGGTCGTCGTCGTCACCGGCGGGACGCGCGGCGTCGGCGCGGGCATCGCGCGGGCGTTCCTGGACACCGGGGCGAGGGTGGTCGTCTGCGCCCGCAGACCCCCCGAGCGGCCGGTCGCGACGGAGCGCGGCAGCGCCCGCTTCCTGCCGGTGGACCTCCGGGACGCCGACGGCGTACGGGCCTTCTTCGCCCGGCTCGACGCGGCGTACGGGCGGCTGGACGTGCTGGTCAACAACGCCGGGGGCACGCCCTTCCAGCCCCTCGGCGAAGGAGCGGACGAACGGCACGTCCGCGTCCTTGGCCTCAACCTCCTCGCTCCGCTGACCGCGTCGCTCGCCGCGTACCGCCTCATGCGCCGGCAGCCGGAGGGCGGCTGCGTCCTCATGACCGGCAGCGTGAGCGGCACCCGCCCCTCGCCCGGCACCGCCGCCTACGGCGCGGCCAAGGCGGGACTCGAGAACCTCGCCCGCACCATGGCCGTCGAATGGGCGCCCGCGATCCGGGTCAACACCCTCGTCCTCGGCATGGTCCGCACCGCCTCGGCACGCCTCCACTACGGCGACGAGGACGGCATCGCCGCCGTCGCCCGGACGGTGCCCGCCGGGCGGCTCGCCGAGCCCGGCGAGATCGGCGCCGCGGCCGTCTTCCTCGCCTCCGCCGACGCCGCCTACATCACGGGCGCGAGCCTGCTCGTCCACGGCGGCGGGGAACGCCCCGCCTTCCTCGACGCCGCTTCCGCCCACCACGAGGAGCGCTGACATGCCCCAAGGACCCACCGGAAGCTGCGCGGGCCGCGTCGCCGTCGTCACCGGCGCCGGCCGCGGCCTCGGCCGCGCGCACGCGCTCGCCCTCGCCGCGGAGGGGGCCAAGGTCGTCGTCAACGACCTGGGGGTGGGGCTCGACGGGCACGGCGGCTCGGCGGACCCCGCCCGGCACGTCGCCGAAGAGATCACCGCGCGCGGCGGCGAAGCGGTCGCGCACCACGGCGACATCGCCACCGACGGGGGCGCCGCGTCCCTCGTCGCGACCGCCCTGGACACCTACGGGAGGCTCGACGCGCTCGTCAACAACGCCGGATTCCTGCGCGACCGCATGCTCGTCAACCTCGGCGAGGACGACTGGGACGCGGTCGTACGCGTCCACCTCAAGGGCCACTTCCTGCCACTCAGGCACGCCGCCGCGCACTGGCGCGCCGAGACGAAGGCCGGCCGCAGGCCCGTGGCGCGCGTCGTCAACACCACCTCCGGGGCGGGGCTGCTGGGCAGCGTGGGACAGGCCAACTACGCCGCCGCCAAGGCCGGCATCGTCGCCCTCACCCTCGTCGCCGCCGCCGAACTCGCCCGCTACGGCGTCCAGGTCAACGCCATCGCCCCAGCCGCCCGCACCCGCATGACCGAGCGGACCTTCGCCGGCACGATGGCCGCGCCCCCGGCCGGCTTCGACGCGATGGCCCCCGCCAACGTCTCCCCGCTGGTGGTCTGGCTGGCCTCACCCGGCTCCGCGGACGTCAGCGGCCACGTCTTCGAGGCCGACGGCGGCCGCATCACGGTGCTGGAGGGCTGGCACCCGGGCCCGACGGCCGACAAGGGCGCCCTCCGGTCCCCGCGGGAGGCGGGGGAGACGGTACGCGAACTGCTGAAGGGAGCACGCCCGCCGGGGGCGGTCTACGGGGCGGGGTAGGGCCGGCGCTCCGGCTACGACACCACGTCCTTCCCCCGGAAGTGTCGGAACGCGAAGGCGAAGAGCACCAGCGCGTACGACACCGACACCGCCGTGCCCTTGATCATGCCCGACCACTCCAGGTGCGGCTGGAGCGCGTCCGCCCAGGCGAACTGCCAGTGCGCGGGCAGGAAGTCGCGCCAGTGCCCGAGTGCCGTCACCGCGTCCAGGACATTGCCCACGATGGTCAGACCCACCGCGCCGCCCACCGCGCCCAGCGGCGCGTCCGTGACGGTCGACAGCCAGAACGCGAGCCCGGCCGTCACCAGCTGCCCGACGAAGATGTACGCGACGACAACCGCGAGCCGCACGGCCGCCGTGTCACCGGGCAGCGCGCCGCCCGTGGGGATCTGGAGCGGCCCCCAGCCGTACGCCGCCGTGCCCGCGGCCAGGGCCACCACCGGCAGCAGCACCATCGCGGCCGCGCTGAACCCCAGCGCCACGGCCAGCTTGCTCAGCAGCAGCCGGGCCCGCGGCACCGGCGCCGCCAGCAGATAGCGCAGTGACGACCAGCTCGCCTCGGATGCCACCGCGTCACCGCAGAACAGCGCCACCGGCACCACCAGCAGGAAGCCCGCCGAGACGAAGAGGCACGTCGCCGTGAAATTGACGCCGGAGGAGGTCGCCGTGTCGATCAGCGTCACCCTGCCGTCCCGCCCGCTCGGCTGCCCGCCGATCGCGAAGGCCGCGATCAGGACGAACGGCAGCACGGCCAGGACCGCCCCGACCACGAGCGTGCGCCGGCGCCGCAACTGCCGCATCGCCTCGACCCGCAGCGGCAGCGTGTGCCGCGCGCGGTAACCCGGCGCGGCCTCCGGGGCGATGTCCGTCGCCGTGCTCATGCGGAGCCTCCGATCAGGGTCAGGAACGCGTCCTCCAGGCGGCGGTGCGGACCCACGCGCTCCACCGGGACCTCCAGCCGGACCAGCTCCGCCAGCAGCGCCGCCGGGCTCAACCCGTCGAGCTCCACCAGCAGCCCCTCGTCCGTCCGCACCGCGGACGCCACGCCCGGCAGCGCCGCCACCTTCTCGGCGACGGCCTCCGTCGGCCCGCCCTCGACGCCGACCAGCAGCGTGTCGCCCGAGCCGACGATCTCCGCGACGGGACCGGCCGTGACCAGCCGCCCGCGGTCCATCACCACCAGGTGCGTACAGCTCTGCTCGACCTCGGCGAGGAGGTGGCTGGAGACGATGACCGTGCGCCCGGCCGCCGCGTAGCGGATCATCACCTCGCGCATCTCCCGGATCTGCGGCGGGTCGAGACCGTTGGTCGGCTCGTCCAGGATCAGCAGCTCCGGCAGGCCGAGCATGGCCTGCGCGATCGCGAGCCGCTGCCGCATGCCCTGGGAGTACGTCCGCACGGCGCGCTCCAGCGCGGAACCCAGCCCGGCGATCTCCAGGGCCTCGTCGATACGGGCGTCCTCGGCCGGGCGGCCGGTGGCCTGCCAGTACAGATCGAGATTGGCCCGCCCGGACAGGTGGGGCAGGAAACCGGCGCCCTCCACGAACGCCCCCACCCGGGACAGCACCGGCGCGCCCGGCCGGATCGCGTGCCCGAAGACCCGCACCTCGCCACCGTCGGGCCGGATGAGGCCCATGAGCATCCGCAGGGTCGTGGTCTTGCCCGCGCCGTTCGGGCCGAGCAGACCGAGCACCTGCCCCCGCTCCACCCGGAAGGACAGGTCGCGGACGGCATAGCGGTCGGCGGACTTGGCATACCGCTTGCTCAAGTCCGTGATCTGCAACGGCACCTCGGCGAGCGCCGGATCGGGCGCGGGCACGGCCACGCGCCGCCGCCCGGTCAGCAGCACGGCCGCCGCGACGACCGCACCGGCCGCCGGCAGCCCCCACGTCCACCACGGCAGCGCGGCCGAAGCGGTCCGCACCTCCGGCGCCGTCGGCACGCTCAGCCCGCCGCCCTCCAGGGCGACGGTGTAGGTCGCGGGCTGCGCGGGTGAGGCGTAGGCCAGGTCCGTGGCGGCGAGCACGAGGCGCATCCGGTGCCCGGCCTCGAAGGTGTGGTCGATGGCGGGCAGCCGCAGCTCGACGGTCCTGCCGCCCTTGGCGTCGGTCACCCGCGCGGGCGCGACGAGCTGCGCGGGCAGCACCTGCTGCCCGTTCGGCCCCACGTCGTAGACCTTGGCGAAGAGGACCGCCTCCCCGGAGTCCGAGGTGACCTTCGCCTTCACCGTCGGCGAGCCGGTCACCCGCACGCCCTCCGTGAGCCGCGCGGATTCGAAGCGGGCGTACTGACCGGGGAAGTCCAGCGACAGCCCCACCCCCAGCCCCGACAGCTGCGACACCGCGCCGATCCCCGGCAGTGCGGAGATCGCCGGAGGCGTGGCACCGGCCGGATTGCCGAACGACTGCGGACGGCCGGTCAGCGGGACCGTGCGCGCGTCGTTGCGCAGCCCCGGATAGCGGTCCGCGCTCGCGCCGCGCACCTGTGCCTTGCCGTCGGTGGTGTCGATGCCACCGGTCCTGCTGACCCGGAACGCCGGTCCTGTGTCCGCGCTCTTGTCGTCCTTGAGGTAGCGGTCGAACCACGCGCGCGTGCGCTGCTGGAGGCGACCGGTCTCGCTCATGCCGCCGTCGTGCCCGCCCGCGATCCAGTCGACGGAGACGGGCGCGCCGTTGTGGGCGATGGCCCTGGCCGCGGCGTCGGACTGGTCGAGCGGGAACAGCGAGTCCCCCTGCCCCTGGACCAGCAGCGTGGGCACCTTGACGCGGTCGCCGACGGCGGACGGGCTGCGGCGCTCCAGCAGTTCGCGCGCCTGCGCGTCAGGCTTCCCGGCGACGGCCACCCGCTCGTACATCTCGCACAGAGCCGGCTCGAAGCCGCCGCAGCCGCCCTGCGGCGCGGAGGGCGGGGCCTGGGCACCTGCGCCGGGACCGGCCGTGACCGGGCCGCCGGTGGAGCCGGTGGTGAAGAAGATGCCGGCCCAGAGCTTCTTGAAGACCCCGGGATCCCGGCTCGCGTCCCCGGGCTCGTCGACGACATCGTTCGGGAAGAGCGAGTCGGCGAGATTCCAGTAGGTGATCTGCGGGGCGATCGCGTCGACCCGCTTGTCGTACCCGGCCGCGAGGAGGGAGACCGCGCCGCCGTAGGAACCGCCCGCGATCCCGACCCTCGGGTCACCCGCCTTGTCCAGCTTCACCTCGGGCCGCCTGGCCAGCCAGTCGATGAGCCGGCTCACGTCGGCGACTTCGTGGTCCGGGTCGTTCAGCCCGATCCGGCCGCTGGACCTGCCGAAACCCCGAGCGGACCACGTCAGCACCGCGTAGCCGTCACGCGCCAGATCCTCCGCCTGGCCGCGCAGATCCTCCTTGCTGCCCCCGAAACCGTGCGCGAGCAGCACGGCGGGCCTGCGCCCGGTGTCACCGGCCGTGAAGTACGACATGTCGATCCGGACCTTGTCACCGCTGCCCGGCGACTCGGGCACGCTCAGGAACCCGTCCTCGCGGTGCACCGAGGGTCCGCCGCCCGTGGCCGAAGCCGCCGTCCAGGTGCCGGCCCCGGCCAGTACGGCACCGACGGCCGCGGCGGCGAACAGCCGCCGGCGCCGCCGGGGGAATCGCAGTCTCATGCGGTGATGCTATGCGCAGGCACTGACACCGCCGCCGGGCGGTCGGCCGGGAAGGGTCAGGCGCGGGCCAGCCGCACGGTCACGATCTCGAAGGGGCGGAACGACAACGGGACGCCGTCCTCCGCGCCCGCCTCCGCCTCGACCGCCTTGAGCGGCCGTTCCAGCAGGTCGCACACGGACGCCGACGCCACCGCGAAGCTCGCCGCCAGGCGGATCCGCGCCCGCCCGCCGCCCGCCTCGTACAGCCGCACCACCACATCTCCGCTGCCGTCGTCCGCGAGCTTGACGGCCGACACGACGACGGAGGCGTCCGGGACCGACACCAGCGGCTCCACCGCGCGGGACCCGGGCACCCGCCGCTCCGGCAGGTTGATCCGGTGTCCCTCCCGCACCGCGTCCCCCAGGGACGCGTTCGGCACCAGCGCGTAGCGGAAGCGGTGCACGCCCTGGTCCGTGCGCGGGTCGGGGAAGCGGGGCGCCCGCAGCAGGGAGAGGCGCAGGGTGGTCGTCGTGCCCGTGCCGCCCTCGCGTACGGCACGCGTCACGTCGTAGCCGTACGTGGAGTCGTTGACGACCGCCACGCCCCAGCCGGGCTCCTCCAGGTGGACGAAACGGTGCGCGCACGCCTCGAACTTGGCCGCGTCCCAGCTGGTGTTGGCGTGCGTGGGGCGGTAGAGGTGGCCGAACTGGGTCTCCGCCGCCACGCGGTCGGTGTGCACGTCCAGCGGGAACGCCGCCTTCAGGAACTTCTCCGTCTCGTGCCAGTCGACCTCCGTCGTGATCTCCAGCCGCCGCTCACCCTCCGGCAGTCCGATGAACTGCTCCACCCGCGATGCCCCGAAGGCTCGCGTCACCCGCACCGCACCGGTGTCCGTGAGCTCCAGCGTCTCGACGTCCGTGAGGTCCGTGACGGTGTTGCGGTAGAAGTGGTCGACGTCCCAGGCGTCCCACATGTTCGGGAAGTCCGGGTGCAGTTGGAGGAGGTTCGCAGCCGCGCCCGGCGCGACCGTCTCGCGGTCCGCCGCCAGGTCGTACACGGAGACCACCAGCCCCCGCCCGTCGACCACCACCCGCAGCAGCCCGTTGTCGAGCGTGAATCCGCCGCCCTCGCGGGGCGCCGCGCGCACCGCCGCGCCGTCCGCCGGGCTCCCGACGGCCGCGCCGAGCGCAGGCACGCCGCCGCGCCCGTGCGGCGCCGCGTTGAAGACCACGCTCCCGCGCGCCTCGGCGTCCCCGGCCAGCGCCGCCAGCGCGTCCCCGATGACCGCCTCCAGCTCCGCCGCGACCGCCGCGTAGGCCGCCGCCGCCTCCCGGTGCACCCAGGCGATCGACGTACCGGGCAGGATGTCGTGGAACTGGTGCAGCAGCACCGTCTTCCACAGCCGGTCCAGCGCCTCGTACGGATACGGGAATCCGGTGCGTACGGCCGCGGTCGCCGCCCACAGCTCCGCCTCCCGCAGCAGGTGCTCCGAGCGGCGGTTGCCCTGCTTGGTCCGCGCCTGGCTGGTGAGCGTCGCCCGGTGCAGCTCCAGATACAGCTCGCCCACCCACACGGGCGCGTGGGCGTACTCCGCGTGCGCCTTCTCGAAGAACGCCGACGGCTTCTCGAAGGCGACCCGGGCCGACCCCTCCAGATCCGCGAGCCGTTTGGCGCGGGCGAGCATCTCGCGCGTCGTCCCGCCGCCGCCGTCACCCCAGCCGGTCGGCGCGAGGGAACGCGTCGCGCCGCCCTTCTCCTGGAAGTTGCGCACGGCGTGCGCGACCTCCTTGCCCGACAGCTGCGCGTTGTAGGTGTCGATGGGCGGGAAGTGCGTGAAGACACGCGTCCCGTCCAGCCCCTCCCACCAGAAGGTGTGGTGCGGGAACTTGTTGGTCCGGCTCCACGAGATCTTCTGCGTCAGGAACCACTTCGCGCCCGCCAGTTTCACGAGCTGCGGCAGCGCCGCCGAATAGCCGAACGTGTCCGGCAGCCACACCTCCTCCGTCTCGATCCCGAACTCCTCCAGGAAGAACCGCTTCCCGTGCACGAACTGCCGTGCCAGCGCCTCGGACCCCGGCATGTTGGTGTCGGACTCCACCCACATGCCGCCCACCGGCACGAAACGGCCCTCCGCGACCGCCTTCTTCACCCGCGCGTAGACCTCCGGCCGGTGCTCCTTGATCCAGGCGAACTGCTGCGCCTGCGACATGGCGTAGACGAAGTCCGGCTCGTCCTCCAGCAGCGCCGTCATGTTCGACGTCGTCCGCGCGACCTTGCGCACCGTCTCGCGCAGCGGCCACAGCCACGCCGAGTCGATGTGCGCGTGCCCGACCGCGCTGATCCGGTGGGCCGAGGCGTGGGCGGGCGCGGACAGCACGCCGGTGAGCCGCTCACGGGCCCGCTCCGCCGTGCCGTTCACGTCCTGGAGGTCGACCGCGTCCAGCGCCCGCTCCACGGCGCCCAGGATCTCCCAGCGGCGCGGGGAGTCCACGGACAGCTCCCCCATCAGCTCGCCCAGCACCTCCAGATCCTGGACCAGCTCCCACACCGTCCGGTCGAAGACGGCGAGGTCCATCCGCCCCAGCCGGTAGCGCGGCGCGCCGTCCGCGGTCTCCCTGTCGCCCAGTTCGGTCGGCAGGAAGGGGTGGTAGTCCAGGATCACCGGGTTCGACGACGCCTCGATGTGCAGCGTCACCTCCTCGCCACCGGCCGCCCTCTCGCCGACGCGCACCCACTGGTTGCGCGGATTGAGCCCCTTCACCGGCGACCCGTCCGGACGGTAGACGAGCCCCTCGCACTGGAAGCCCGGCATGTTCTCGTCGAAGCCCAGGTCCAGCAGCGCCTCGACGGTCCGGCCCGCCCACTGTGGCGGCACCGTTCCCGTGACGGTGAACCAGCTCGTCCCCCACGGAGGCCCCCACCGCTCGCCGGTCCGGATCGGCACCCGCGCGGCTGCCAGCCCCTCCGCCACGGGGACGGGCTCGCCCGGCGCGTTCCACACCGAGACGGCCAGCGGCACCGACTCGGGGTACACGGCGGGCCGGACGCGCTCGTCCAGCACCCGCTTCAGTCGGGCTTCGGTGATGGTGCGGTCGTTGTGCATGGAGTCGGTGTCCTCACGCAGTAGGTCTACCAGCGGAAAGCGACGGACGCGGGTGCCGAGGAGGCGTACAGCTCGTCCACGGCGCGCACTTCGACGCGCGTGACCGCCTCCGTGGCGGTGCGGCGCAGCGCCGCGACGTAGTAGGCATGCCCACAGGTGCCGCCCAGGAAGCGACGGCCGCCGCCGGGGAGCACCTGATGGAGCTCGTGATGGCGCACGGGCCCGCTGGTCGCCCCCCAGGCCAGCCGTAGCTCCGCCGTGCCGTCGCCGGTCCGGCGGGAGGCGGTCACCCGGACGCGGCCGGGCCGGGCGGGCGCCGGTGGTGCCCCGTCGTGGACCGCGAGGCCGCCGAGCCGCCAGCGGACCGTACCGCCGTCCGGCGCGGTCAGACGCACGCCCAGCGCGTGGAGCGTGCCGTGCGGCAGCGCGCCGAGGCGCAGCCGTACGGTCGTCCAGCCGCGGCCCCCTCCCGGCAGCGTGCCCGCGGGCACGTGGTGGAAGAGGCCCGGGCGCGGCGACACGGCCAGCTCCACCCGTACCGCGGCCGACCCGGTGTCGGTGCGGTGGGCCAGTTCCACGACGGTGGCGCGGGACAGCGGCAGCCGCGCCGCGTACAGCTCGACCGTCGCCGGCGCGGTCGGCGCGCCCTCCACGAGGAGGCTGCTGCCGCCACGCCAGGCGTCGTCGAAATCGAAGCCGACGCCTGGCCGGGTGCCCGCCGTGCGGACGACCCAGCGGCGGCCGGGCAGCCGGTCCTGGAGCCCCAGGTGGTTCCAGGCGGCGTCGGAGAGGCGCTCGCCCTTCTCGTACCAGCCGGTCCCGTGGCCGGTGTTGAAGCTCGTCGCGAACGGCAGCGCGGTGAGCGTGGAACGGTCCGCGACGGACGCCGCGGGCGCCCGCCAGGGCCCGGCCGGCGGCGCGGTGGGGTCGAGGCCCTCGCCGGACCAGAAGCGGTCGTCCCGCGCGTGGAAGGCCGCGGGGGAGCGCCCGCCCGCGGGCAGGCTCGTCCAGGTCCACTCGGGCCGGTAGAAGCCGTACGAGACGGTGTGCGAGCCGCCCGCCGGGACGACCGCGTCCCAGTCGACCGGGGTGTCCCAGCCGCGCGCCTCGACGTCGACGCCCGCCCACAGGGTGTACGGGCTCCGCCCCAGCCGCCGCGCGCGCCCGGCCGACGCCGCGAGCCCGGCACGGCTCCAGTCGAAGTTGAGGAACATCGAGCCGGCCGCCCGGAAGAACGGGGCGTTGTGGTCGTTGAGCTCGTTCTGCCAGGCGATGTCGCCGGAGATGGCCATCGCGTCGTACCACATGACGCGCAGCCCCGTGCCGCGCTCCCGCAGGTACGCCACGAAGTCCCGCATCGCCGCGCCCAACCGGGCGTCCCCGCCGCCGGTCTCGGCGTTGAGGAACCAGCCGTCGAAGCCGTACGCCCGCGCGACCTGGATCAGCTTGTCGGCCAGCGGGAAGCGGCCGTCCGCCTCGCGCCTGACGAGGTCCTCCGTCCAGCGCAGCCGCCCGCCGTACGCGGCCGGAGGCAGGAACACCGTCCCCAGGACGGGCACGCCGTTGCGGTGCGCGGCGTCCACGACCGGCGCGTTCGGGGCGACGATCAGCCCCTCGTCCGAGGAGCCGCCCCAGAAGACCAGCTCGTCGAGGTATGCCCAGTGGGTGAGCGCGTAGTGGTCGGCGGTGTCCGAGCCCTGGGACGGGTTGCCGGAGGTGTGCGCGAAGGCGGCGAGCGCGCAGACGCGTGCCTGCCCGGCGCGGGCGGTGGTGTTGACGGGCGGGGGAGTGAAGCGCGGGGTGAGCGGCACGGTCGCCTGGTTGAAGGACAGATCGGCATCGTCCTCCGGCCGCCACGCGGCGAGGCTGCGCCACCGGACGCCCTCACCGGGCCGGCCGTCGGGCAGGGTGTCGGGGAACCAGTACGAGGCGTAGGGCTGAAGCGTGCCGTCGGCTGTGGCGCCGGCTGCGCGCGGTAGAGCGAGTGCCGCGAGGGTCGCGGGGCCGATGGCTAAAACCTCACGGCGGGTGGGTCTTTGACGCATGGCTGCTCCTTGGGGTGACCCGGCCTGTGGGCCCCTCCCAGCGGTGGCCGGGGGAGCTTGAGGACACCGCGCGCCGGCGCGGTCCGGGATCCGGGACGGAGCCCCGGTCTCGGGAAGGGGCGGGGCTGGGGAAAAAGACCTATCGGACCTGGGCCACGGTCAAGACCTCCGTGATCCCCCGCGCCGCCAAGTGCCCGCCATCACCGGCCGATTGAGAGAGCACACACGCCGGCCTCCGCCCGCGCGCAGCGACGCGCATCCACGCCTCGAAGAACTCCCCACCCGGCGCGCACACCGCCCGCAGCGGCGCCCCCGCGACCTCACCCGCCTCCACGACCAGCGCGGTCGACCGGGGCGACGCGGCGGTCCCCGCGGCACGGTACTCACGGGCGAGACGGGCGAACGTCTCGCCCGCCGGCTTCACCCGCCGGTCGTTGGTGAGCAGCCCCAGCCCGTACTCCAGCTCGGGGAAGTCCGCGAGCGCGCGGTCGACGTCGTGGGAGCACCACCAGGTGATGCCCCACAGGCCGGTGCAGTCGAGTGCGTTGAGGACGGTCGCCTCGGTGAACGCGGCCGCCCGCCCGGGGGCGATGTGCGGGGCGGGCGCCCCGACCTCCTGGAGCCACACCGGCCGCGCCGGGTCCTCGGCCCATGCCTTGGACAGCTCGATGAGGTACGCGGCGTGGTGCTCGGTGGCCGTGCCCCGCGGGCCGTGCCGTTGCGCGGTGCCGTTGAAGACCCAGGAGTGCACGGCGGTCATGGCACCCAGGCGGGCCGAGTGGGCGGGGGTGAAGGGGTGCGCGCCGTCGTACCAGGCGACGTCGTAGGAGGCGTGCAGATGCGTCCGGCCGGGCGCGGCCTTCTCGCAGGCGGCCAGCATCCGGCGCAGCCAGCGTTCCGCCTCACCGGGCCTGATCCGGTCGGGGTCGGGGTGCGGGTCGCCGGAGAACTGATTGGTCTCGTTGCCGACCGTCATGCCCAGGAAATTCGGCCGGCCGGCGAGCGCGCCGGCGAGCGCGGCCAGATACTCCTCCTGCGCGGTGACGACCTGGGGGTCGGTGAAGAGGTTGCGGCGGTGCCAGGTCGTGGTCCAGGAGGGGACGAAGTCGAAGCTGGAGAGGTGGCCCTGGAGGCCGTCCACGGCGACGTCGAGCCCGCGCTCGCCCGCCGCGTCGACGAGGCTCACCAGCTGTTCGACGGCGCGCGGGCGGATCAGCGCGCGGTTGGGCTGGAAGACGGGCCACAGCGGGAAGACACGGATGTGGTCCAGGCCGAGGGCGGCGATGGAGTCGAGGTCGGCGCGGATGTCGTCCAGGTCGAAGTCGAGCCAGTGGTGGAACCAGCCGCGGGTGGGGGTGTAGTTCACACCGAAGCGCATGGAGGTGTCCCTTCGGGCGGGGAGCGGGGTCAGCCCTTGACGGCGCCTTCGCCGACGCCGCGGAAGAAGTACCGCTGGAGGCAGGCGAACAGCACGATGAGCGGGGCGACGGCGATGATGGTGCCCGCGGCGACCAGCCGGGGATTCTGCTGGAACGTTCCGTGCAGGTAGTTCAGGCCGACGGTCAGCGTGAAGCGGTCCGAGTCCGAGAGGACGATCAGCGGCCAGAGGAAGTCGTCCCACGCGCCCATGAACGAGAAGATCGCGACGACGGCCAGGGTGCCGCGTACGGACGGCAGGGCGATCCGGCGGAACCGCTGCCAGACGTTCGCCCCGTCGATGACGGCCGCCTCCTCGATCTCGTACGGGAGGTTCGCGAACGCGTTGCGCATCAGCAGCACATTGAGCGCGCCCACCGCGCCGGGCAGGACGACGGCGGTGAGGGTGTTGTTGAGGTGCAGGTCGCGCATCATGGTGAACTGCGCGATGACGATGGACTCCAGAGGGACGAGCAGCGCCACCACGAAGGCGAGCCCGGCGAGCCGCCGGCCGCGGAAGCGCAGCCGGGCCAGGGCGTATCCGGCCAGTGAGGCACCGACAAGGTTGGTGACCACATTGGTGAGAGCGACCTTGAGGGAGTTCAACGCATAGTCCCAGACCGGAATGATGTCGGCGACACCTGCATAATTCCCGGTGGTCGGATGCTCGGGCAGGAAGCCGGGCGGGTAGGTGTAGATGTCCTCGGACGCGCCCTTGAACGAGGTGGACAGCTGCCAGAGGAACGGCCCGACGGTGATGCCCAGCACGACGAGCATCAGCAGATAGCGCAGCGCCTTCTCCCAGCCGGACGTCCGCGTCACGAGACGCTCTCCTTCCGGTCGGCGCGGAGCACCAGCAGCATCAGCAGCAGCGCGATCACGAAGACGACGAGGGACAGGGCCGAGGCGTATCCCACCCGCCCGTTGAGTCCGGTGCCGGTCCGCTGGACGAGTATCACCAGCGTGGTGTCCTGTCCGGCCGGTCCGCCGGTCGGGCCCGCCAGCAGATAGACCTCGGAGAAGACCTTGAAGGCGGCCACCGACGACAGCGCGCCGATCAGCACCATCGTGGAGCGCAGGGCCGGGACGGTCACACTGACGAAGCGCCGCAGGGCACCGGCCCCGTCGACCGCGGCCGCCTCGTGCAGCTCGCGCGGGACGTTCGCGAGCGCCGCGAGATAGATGATCATGTAGTAGCCGAGGCCCTTCCACACCGTCAGCGCCATGGCGCTGAACAGCAGCAGCCACTCGTCACCGAGGAAGGCCACCGGACCGGCCCCGAAGAAGCGCAGGATGCCGTTGACGAGCCCGCGGTCGTCCAGCATCCAGGCCCAGATGAGCGACACCACGACGACGGAGGCCACGACCGGTGTGTAGAAGGCGGAGCGGAAGAACGTCACGCCCGGGAGCCGCTTCTGCACCAGCAGCGCCAGCAGGAGCGGCAGCAGCACGGTGAAGGGCACGACCAGCAGGACGTACAGCCCGCTGTTGCGCAGGGCCACCCAGAACTGGTCGTCGCCCAGCATGTCCTGGAAGTTGCGCAGCCCCACCCAGCTGCCCGGAGTCAGCGTGCGCGCGTCGGTGAACGCCTTCTGGACGGTGCTGACGAAGGGGTAGAGGCTGAAGGCGGCGATCACCCCGAGGCCGGGCAGCAGGAAGAGCCAGGGGCTGGCCGCGCGGTGGGTGCGCACGTGTGCGGAGGGCTGCTTCACGGCCGTCAGCTCTGCTTGAGGAGCTTGTCGCTCTGCGCGACGGCGTCGTCGAGCGCCCGCTGGGGCGACTTCTTGCCCTGAAGGGCCTTGGCGACCTCGTTCTTGAGGACGACCTTCATCTCCTCGCTCAGCACCACCGGCGTGTAATTGACCGCGCCCTTGAGCATTTTCGCCGAGGCCACCCGGACCCGGCCCTCGTCCGTCCCGTCGTCCTTGGTCCAGTAAGGGTCGTCCAGCGATCCCTTGGTGCTGGGGAAGACGGCGACTTTGTGCGCGAAGTCCTCCTGGTTCTTCCGGTCCGTGATGAAGTGCGCGAAAGCGACGGCCGCGGCCTTGTGCTTGCTCTGCTTGCTGACGGCCAGACCCATCACGTACATGTTCGGCTTGCCCGTGTTGTTCGGGGCGTCGGTGATGCCCAGCTCTTTGTACAGACGGGGCGCGCTCTGTTTGAAGGTGTCCAGGTCGTGGGCGCTGCCCGGATTCATGGCGACCTTCTGCTCCAGGAACTTCTGCCCCGCCTGCTCCGCGGTATTGGTGAGCGCCTGCGCGTCGAGCCCGCCGTGGGTGTAGAGCTCCTTGTATTTGGTGAGCAGCTCGACGCCCTTGGGCTCGTTGTAGGTGAACTTCGTGGCGTCGGAGTTCATCAGCCGTACGCCGTAGCGCCCGAAGTCCTCGATGGACGGGGTGCCGGCGAGGGTCGCGGTCTTCCCGCCGGACCGTTTCGCCAGAGTGCCGGCGGTGGCGAACAGCTCGTCGTAGCTCTTCGGCGGCTTCTCCGGATCGAGCCCCGCCTGCCGGAAGAGCGCCTTGTTGTAGAACAGCGGGCCCGTGTTGAGATACCAGGGGAAGGCGTACGAACCGTCCAGGCCCGGCAGCACGTTGCCCTGCCACGCCTCGGGCGTGTACTCGCCCTTGAACTTCGCGGCGGCCCGCTCCCGGTCCAGATTCAGCAGCAGCCCGGCCTTGGCCAGCGGATAGGAGAGGTCGGGCGACACATTCACGACATCGGGCAGCGTGCCGCCGCCGGCGTCGGCGCTGAGTTTCTCCGCGTAGTTGTCGGCGGGCTGATCGATCCATTTGACCTTGACGCCCGGATTCTGTTTCTCGAATTCGCCGGCCAGGCCCTCGAAGTAGTCCTTGAATTTGCTGCGCAGATTCCAGGTCTGGAAGGTGATGCCGCCCTCCGGCCTGCCGTCCGCGGCATCGCCGTCCGAACCACCACCGGAGCCGCAGGCGGTGAGCAACAAGGCGGATGCGAGGAGCGGGACGGCGGCGGCAGCGGTTCTGCGGGAACGGGGCATGGCGCGGCGAACTCCTTCGGTAGGACCGGGAGGTGCGCAACAAAAGCTGCACCCGTGGCGGGGTGAAGTCAATACTTCCGCTGTCGGCTAATGCGCTTTAGCCTGCGGGGAGTTACGCTCACTCGAGCGCTTCGGTACGGCCCCGCGCCCCGGGCGCGGGCAGAAGGAGAGCCATGCGCCGCACCCCGGCCCGCCGCCCGACGATGAAGGACGTCGCGCGCCGCGCGGGCGTCTCCGAGAGCGCGGTCTCCTTCGCGCTCAACGGCCGCCCCGGGGTCTCCGACGCCACCCGCGAACGCGTGCGCCGCGTCGCCGAACAGCTCGGCTGGCAGCCCAGCACCGCGGCCCGGGCCCTGTCCGGCGAGGGAGCGGCCACGGTCGGGCTCGTCCTGGCCAGGCCCGCCCGCACCCTGGGCGTCGAGTCCTTCTTCCTCCAACTGGTCTCCGGCGTCCAGGAAGTGCTCGCGGGCCACCGCCTCGGCCTGCTCTTCCAGATGGCCGAGGACATCGACGCGGAGTGCGCGGTCTACCGCCGCTGGTGGGCCGAGCACCGTGTCGACGGGCTCCTCGTCGTCGACCCCCGGGCCGACGACCCGCGCCCGGCCCTGCTGGACGAACTCGGCCTGCCCGCCGTCGTCATCGGAGCGCTCGACGGGGACATCGGCGCCCACGGCGCGATCTCCAACCTCTGGGCCGACGACACCGGCGCCATGGCCTCCATCGTCGGCCACCTGCACGGCCTCGGGCACCGTCGCGTCACCCACGTCGCCGGCCTGCCCGAACTCGCCCACACCCGGCGCCGGATGGCCTGCCTGCGGACCGAGGCCGAGCGGCGCGGCCTGCCCGACGTCACCTCGGTCACCACCGACTACTCCGACGCCCAGGGCGCCGCGGCCACCCGTCGGCTGCTGTCCGCGTCACGGCCGCCCACCGCCATCGTCTACGACAACGACGTCATGGCCGTCGCGGGTCTCGCCGTCGCCGCGGAGCTCGGGGTGTCCGTACCCGCCGAACTCTCCATCGTGGCCTGGGAGGACTCCGTCCTCTGCCGCAGCACGCACCCGCCGCTGACGGCGCTGACGCGCGACACCCCCGCCTTCGGCCGCCAGGCGGCCCGCCTCCTGACCGAGCTCCTGACGGGCGCCCCGCCCGGCCGCGTCCAGGCGGCCACCCCGCGTCTGACCGCCCGCGAATCGACGGGCCGGGCGTAGCCGGGCGGGCGGATCCCGGCCTTGCCCGGCAGTTGAGGTCCGCCTGCCGAAGGGCCGGGCAGTCCACCCCGCCCGGCCACCCCCTACCCCCGGCCCTTACCAACCGCTTAGTATGCGAATCGCACGCCACCCCACCACCCCGGAGGACCCAGTGAAGGCATGGCGAGTGCACAGCAACGGCGAACCCCGGGACGTCATGCGTCTCGAGGACGTGGCGGACCCCCGGCCCGGACCGGGCGAGGCCCTCATCCGCGTCCTCGCCGCCAACGTCAACTTCCCCGACGCGCTGCTGTGCCGCGGTCAGTACCAGGTCCGCCCGCCCCTGCCGTTCACCCCCGGAGTGGAGACCTGCGCGGAGATCCTCGCCCTCGGAGAGGGCGCGGAAGGCACGGTGGGGGCGCGCGTCCTCGCGCAACCCGCCCTCCCCGCGGGTGGTTTCGCCGAGCGCGCCGTCGTGGACGCCCGGACCCTGCTGCCCGCCCCCGGTTCCCTGGACGACGCCGAGGCCGCCGCCCTGCACGTCGGCTACCAGACCGGCTGGTTCGGCCTGCACCGCAGGGCCCGCATCCAGCCCGGCGAGACCCTGCTCGTCCACGCCGCCGCGGGCGGCGTCGGCAGCGCGGCCGTACAGCTCGGAAAGGCCGCCGGGGCCACGGTCATCGGCGTCGTCGGCGGCTCCGGCAAGGCCCGCGAGGCCCGTGAGAACGGCTGCGACGTGGTGATCGACCGCCGCGCCGAGGACGTGATCGCGGCCGTCAAGGAGGCCACCGGCGGCCACGGCGCGGACGTCGTCTACGACCCGGTCGGCGGCGACGCCTACACCCAGTCGACCAAGTGCATCGCCTTCGAGGGCCGCATCGTGATCGTCGGCTTCGCGAGCGGGAAGATCCCCAGCGCGGCCCTCAACCACGCCCTGGTGAAGAACTACACCATCCTCGGCCTGCACTGGGGCCTCTACAACACCAAGGACCCGGCCACCGTCCGCGCCTGCCACGACGAGCTGACGAAACTCGCCGCACAGGGCGCGATCCGCCCCCTCGTCAGCGAGCGCCTGCCGCTCACCGCGGCGGCCGACGCCGTCCAGCGCGTCGCCGACGGCACGACCACCGGCCGTCTCGTCGTCCTCCCCGCCCAGGAGGGCCCGCGATGAGCTCCCCGGACGCCGGGGAGTTGCGCGACCGCGTCGCCGCCCTCCTCGCCGCGCACGACCCGGCCACCACGGCGCCCCTCGACTTCCTGCGGGCCCGCTTCGACGCCGGGCTCGCCTGGATCCACTTCCCCGAAGGGCTCGGCGGCCTCGGCGCGCCCCGCTCCCTCCAACCGGTCGTCGACGCCGCACTCGACGCCGCCGGTGCCCCGGACAACGACCCCCGCCGCATCGGCATCGGCCTCGGCATGGCCGCCCCCACGATCCTCCAGTACGGCACGGACGAGCAGAAGCGGCGCTTCCTGCGGCCCCTGTGGACCGGCGAGGAGGTGTGGTGCCAGCTGTTCAGCGAACCGGGCGCCGGCTCCGACCTCGCCGGGCTCGCCACCCGGGCCGTGCGCGACGGCGACAGCTGGACCGTCGACGGCCAGAAGGTGTGGACCTCCAGCGCCCACCTCGCCCGCTGGGCGATCCTCATCGCCCGTACGGACCCCGACGTGCCCAAACACCAGGGCATCACCTACTTCGTCTGCGACATGACCGACCCGGGCGTCGAGGTGCGGCCCCTGCGCCAGATCACGGGCGAGGCGGAGTTCAACGAGGTCTTCCTCACGGGCGTACGGATCCCCGACGCGCACCGCCTCGGCGAGACCGGCGACGGCTGGCGGGTCGCGCAGACCACCCTCATGAACGAACGGGTGGCCATCGGCGGGACGCGCGTACCCCGCGAAGGCGGCATGATCGGCGTCGTGGCCCGGACCTGGCGCGAACGCCCGGAGCTGCGCACCCACGACCTCCACCAGCGCCTGCTGAGCCTGTGGGTGGACGCCGAGGCGGCCCGCCTCACCGGCGAACGGCTCCGCCAGCAGCTGAGGCGCGGCCGCCCCGGACCCGAGGGCTCGGGCATGAAGCTCGCCTTCGCCCGGCTCAACCAGGAACTCAGCGCCCTGGAGCTCGAACTCCTCGCCGAGGACGGGCTGACCTATGAGGACTGGACCATGGTCCGGCCCGAACTCGTCGACTTCACCGGCCGCGACGCCGCCTACCGCTATCTGCGCGCCAAGGGCAACTCCATCGAGGGCGGCACCTCGGAGATCCTGCTCAACATCGTCGCCGAGCGCGTCCTCGGCCTGCCGCCCGAGCCCCGCAACGACAAGGACCTCCCGTGGAAGGACCTGCCCCGATGACGCCGGACCTGCTCTACTCCGAGGCCGAGGAGGATCTGCGCGCCGCCGTCCGCTCCCTGCTCACCGCCCACGGCGCCCCCGCGTCCGTCCTCGCCCGCGCCGAGGACGGCCACCCGTACGACGCCGGCCTCTGGCAGGCCCTCGCCGCGGGCATGGGCACGGCCGGGCTGCTCGTGCCCGAGAAGTCCGGCGGCCAGGGCGGAACCGCCCGTGAGGCCGCCGTCGTCCTGGAGGAGCTGGGCCGCACCGTCGCCGACGTCCCTTTCCTGACCAGCGCCGTCCTGGCCGTACGCGCCCTGCTCGGCTGCGACACCGGCCGCCCCGAGGTCGCCGCCCCGCTCGCCGCCCTCGCCGAAGGCCGTCAGGTGGGCGCGCTCGCGGTGCCCCTGCCGACCGCCCCGGGCGCGTCCGTACCACCGTCCGTAAGCGCCGAAGCCACCGGCGCCGGGCGGGCGTTGCTCACCGGCACGGTGAACTCCGTCGCCGGTGCCGCCGGGGCCGGGATCCTCATCGTGCCCACGGACGCCGGCCTCCACAGCGTGGACCCCACCGCGGAAGGCGTCACGGTCACGCCGCTCACCGCGCTCGACCTCACCCGGCCGATCGCCCGGATCACCTTCTCCGGAGCCCCGGCCACGCTGCTCGCCGGGCATGACCGGGCCGCCGCCGCCCTGGACGCCGCGCTGCTCACCGGCGCCGGACTGCTCGCCTCCGAACAGCTGGGCGTCGCCGAGTGGTGCCTGGCCGAAACCGTGCGCCATGTCTCCGAGCGACGGCAGTTCGGCCGCCCCATCGGATCCTTCCAGGCCCTCAAGCACCGGCTCGCGGCCCTCTGGCTGGACATCGCCTCGGCCCGCGCCACCGCCCGCAACGCCGCCGACGCGCTCGCGACCGAGGCCCCCGACACCGCGATCGCCGTCGCCGTGGCCCAGTCCCGCTGCGCCGAGGCCGCGGTCCGCGCCGCGGAGGAGTGCGTCCAGCTGCACGGCGGCCTCGGCATGACCTGGGAACACCCGGCGCACCTCTACCTCAAACGTGCCAGGACCGGCGTGACCGCCCTGGGCACGCCCGCCCGGCACCGCCAGTCCCTGGCGCGGCTGGCGGACGTGCCCGGCCCCGTCGCCTGAGGCGGATCAGGCAACGGGGCCGGCCCGGGTCAGTGGCTGTTCCCGAGGGGCGCCGGCTTGTCCGCGCGGCTGTCCGACGTGGTGAACGCGATGATCCTGGCGGCCCCGCGGGCCGCCAGGAACCGCCGCCGCTGCCAGCGCGAACGCGGCTGGACGCCCCCACGCTCCCTCTGCGGTAAGAGCGTGAGATCGGTGAGGCGCCGTCCGGCCTGGGCGAGTTCGCTCAGGAGGCGTTCCCGGCGACGCTCGTTCGCGGTGGCGTGCAACGCGGCGTAGAGGCCCTCGATCTCGGCCACCGCCGCTCCGATACGCAGGTTGCTACTGCCGGTCGATGGTGTCCTGCCCTGCGGCAACTGGGCTCCTTCCGTGCGCGATCCGGTGACCGTCCCCGATAGGGCCGGCTCTGTCGTTCCGATGTGGTGTCGGCTCCGCCGAGGGGAGTGCGGGGACGCGCCGACGGGCGTCCCGTGACGGTGGCCCGGTGGACCTAAGGGCTCGCGGGGTCGAAGCCGTACCGCAGGGGCGCTTCCTTCACGCGCGGATCGCGCCGGTATACGTACAGCGCCTCGACGCGCATCCCGCTCGTGGAGTCCTCCACCGCACAGGGGTGGGTGACCTGCACCACTCCCGGCCGGTTGGCCAGCCGGATCAGCGCCCCGTCCGCCGGCCCGCCCTCGAGCACGGCCGTCTCCCACTCCGCCACGCCATCGTGTGTCATGAATGACACTTTAGAGGTTGCGCAACTGGGCAATACCAGCGAGTCGGTGAGGTCAGAGGTGAAACCGCCGCCCCACTGCCACGCGTCGCTCACAGTGTCCGGACTCCTGTGCGGGCAGCGCACCACAGATCAACCGCTGGAAAGGCAGAGACGACACCATGGGCATCATCGGCTGGATCATCCTGGGGCTGCTGGCCGGAGCGATCGCGAAGATCCTGCTGCCGGGACGCGACCCCGGCGGGCTGATCGGCACCACCCTCATCGGCATCGCCGGAGCGTTCATCGGCGGCTGGATGTCGGCCAAGTTCCTGCACAAGCCGATCAGCAACCACTTCTTCGACGCCGCCACCTGGGGCTCCGCGATCGCCGGCTCGCTCGTCCTGCTGATCGGATACCGCATCTTCTTCGGCAACTCACGTGACTGATGCGCAACTGGCATGACCGGGCCGCCAGTTCCCGGACCGGCCCAGGGCCGGTGTGGCTAGTGTGACCTGAGTGAAGAGACATATCGCGTTCGAGCGTCTGCACAACTTCCGGGATCTGGGCGGCTACCGGGCCGCCGACGGCCGCACCGTCGGCTGGGGCCGGCTGTTCCGCTCCGACTCGCTGGGCAAGCTGCGGGGCGATGACTGGGACCGCTTCCTCGCCCTGGGGGTCCGCACCGTGATCGATCTGCGGTACCCCTGGGAGGTCGAGCGCGGCGGACGCGTCCCGTGCCACGAGGGGCTGGCCTACCACAACCTGAGCATCGAGCACCGGCCGTACGACCAGGCGGGCCTGGCCCCGGACGTCGAGCCCGCGCGCTTCCTCGCCGGCAAGTACGCCGAGGTCGCCCACGACGGCGTCAAGGAGATCCGGCGCGCGCTGGAGGTCATAGCCGACGACACCGCCCCGCTGGTGTTCCACTGCCACTCCGGCAAGGACCGCACCGGCCTGCTGGCCATGCTCGTCCTCGCCCTGCTCGGAGTGCACGAGGACGACATCGTCGCCGACTTCACCCTGACCGGCCTCGCCACCGAGCGCCTGGTGGCCGAATGGCACGCCAGTTACCCCCGTCTCACGCTCACCTGGCCCGCCTACGGACGCGCCCCCGCGGAGGTCATGCGCCTCTTCCTGGCCGATCTGGGTGCCCGTTACGGATCGGTGCGCGGCTATGCCGCGGAGCGGCTCGGCGTCGACGACGACCTGGTGGCCGCGCTGCGCGGCCGGCTGCTGAGCTCCTGACCGTGTCGGCCTCCGGCCACCAAACCTAGGTGTGTTAGGTTTTTGCCTGTACACACTAGGAACGTGCAGGAGGCGGCAGCATGGTGCGCGCAGGACTGACCGTGGCCAAGCTGACGGAGGCGGCCGGGGAGCTCGCGGACGAGAGCGGGATCGACAAGGTCACGCTCTCCGCCCTCGCCCGGCGCTTCGGGGTGAAGGACGCGAGCCTGTACTCGCACGTCAAGAACGTGCGGGACCTCCGGGTGCGGGTCGCGCTGCGGGCCTCGGAGGAGATGACCGGCCGCATCGCGGCGGCCGTGGCGGGCCGGGCCGGCAAGGACGCGCTCGTCGCCTTCGCCGACGCCTACCGCGACTACGCCCTCGAACACCCGGGCCGCTACGCGGCGACCCAGATGCGCCTCGACCCCGAAGAGGTCGCCGACTCCGTCGGCCTGCGCCGCAGCGTCGAGCTGACCTACGGCATGCTGCGCGCCTACGGCCTCACCGAGCCCGACCTGACCGACGCGGGCCGCCTCCTGCGCAGCACCTTCCACGGCTATATCCACCTGGAACTCGGCGGTGGCTTCGGCCACTCCCGCGACGTGCGCGCATCGTGGTCGCGCTCACTCGACGCCCTGCACGTCCTCCTGGAGAACTGGCCGTCCCGACACGCTGGGAGCGAACGATGACCAAGCCCACGGCCGGCACCCTCGCGGTGCCCGGCGCCACCCTGCACTACGAGACGCGCGGCAGCGGCCCGGTCCTGCTGCTGATCCCCGGCGGCGCCGGTGACGCCGGGATGTACGAGGGAATCGCGACGCGCCTCGCCGCCCACTGCACCGTGGTCTCCTACGACCCGCGCGGCCTGTCCCGCAGCCCCCTCGACGGTCCCCTCGCCGACCAGCGGGTGGAGGTCTGGAGCGACGACGCGCGCCGGCTCCTCGACCTGCTCTCCCCGGACCGGGAGGCGTACGTCCTGGGCAACAGCTCGGGCGCCATCGTCGCGCTCGACCTCCTGGCCCGGAACCCCGAGCGGCTGCGCCGCGTGGTCGCCCACGAGCCGCCGCTCCTGGAGGTCCTCGAGGACCCCGCGCCGTACCGCGCGCTCTTCGCCGAGGTGCGCGAACTCTTCTGCGAGAAGGGCCTCGGTGCCGCGATGGCCCGCTTCAGCGAGGGCCTGGGGGACGACCGCTCCGCGGAGGAGGCGACGGAACTGCCGCCCGAGATCCAGGAGATGCTCCCGCGGATGCACGCCAACTTCCCCGTCTTCCTGAAGCACATGCTGTGCCCGTTCTCGGGAACGGCCCCGGACATCGCCGCCCTCCACCGCGCCTCGAACCGCCTGACCCTGGCCGCCGGCCGCGACTCCCGCGCCCAGACCCCCCTCTACGGCCCGGCCGCCCGCCTGTCCGACCTGCTCGGCACCACCCTCGTGGAATTCAAGGGCGGCCACCTGGGCTGCACGGAACACCCGGAGGACTTCGCGAAGCAATTGCTGACGGTGCTGGCGTGAGACCCGGCGGCTGAGCCCGGACCCCCACCCCCATGACCCCTCCTTTACATACTGTTTAATTGCAACTGGTTCGCAATAGCAGAAAAACATGAGTAAGAGGGTGTGGGGCATGACGGCCCGGTCCGTACGGGGAGTGGCCGCCGCGGCCATGGCAGGGGTTCTTGCGGCAGGTGCCGCGGCGTGTTCGACGCCCGGTGGGGGGAAGGACAAGGAGTCGCTCGTCGTCGGGCTCGCCAATGAGCCCGAGACGCTCAGCCCGCTGCTCGGCTACGGCAAGGACGGCAACTCCAAGATCTTCGACGGGCTGCTGCGCCGCGACGCGGACATGAAGCTCCGGCCCGCCCTCGCCGCCGAGCTGCCCGCGATGGCCGACGACGGGAAGACGTACACGTACAAGCTCCGGCACGGCGTGAAGTTCAGCGACGGCGAGCCGTTCACCGCGAAGGACGTGGTCTTCACCTACCGGACCATCCTCGACGAGAAGACCAACAACGCCGCCAAGGGCGAGCTCGACGCCATCGACGGGGTGCGCGCGGAGGGCGACGACACCGTCGTCTTCAAGCTCAAGTACCCGTACGCGCCGTTCGCCGAGCGCACCGTGCTGCCCATCGCCCCCGAGCACGCGGCCAAGGGGCAGGACGTCAACACCGGTTCGTTCAACACGGCGCCGATCGGCACCGGCCCGTACGTCCTCACCGGCTGGAGCAAGGGCGAGAAGCTCAGCTTCAAGGCCAACCCCGACTACTGGGGCGGCGAGCCGAAGATCAAGAAGCTCACCATGGCGATCGTCAAGGACGACGACATCCGCGCCACCCGCCTGCGCAACGGCGACCTCGACGGCGCCATCCTGCCGCCGAACCTCGCCAAGAGCTTCAAGGGCGACAAGTCCAAGCTGTCCGTCACCGCCCGGACCACCGACTTCCGCGGCGTCACGCTGCCCACGGCGAACAAGGTGACCGGTGACATCGCCGTCCGCCGCGCCCTCGACCTCGCCGTCGACCGCAAGGCCATGGTCGACAAGCTCCTCGAAGGCGCGGGCAAGGCGGGCTACGGCCCGGTCCCCACCGACAGCGAGTGGTTCGCCAAGGGCACCGAGCGCCCGTACGACCTCGACAAGGCGAAGAAGCTCCTCGACGACGCCGGCTGGAAGACCGGCGACGGCGGCATCCGCGAGAAGGACGGACAGCGCGCGGAGTTCACGCTCTGGTTCCCCGCCGGTGACAAGCTCCGCCAGGACCACGCCCTGGCCTTCGCCTCCGACGCCAAGAAGGCCGGCCTCAAGGTCGAGGTGCAGAGCGGCACCTGGGAGGTCATCGAACCGCGGATGAAGAACGACGCGGTCCTGGCCGGCGGCGGCAACCCCGCCGACCCCGACTTCGACCTCTACAACCTGCTCCACTCCTCGCTCGCCCTCGACGGCTTCAACAACATGGCCGCCTACGCGGACCCCGAGGTCGACAAGGCCCTGGAGGAAGGGCGCCGCAGCGGCGACAAGGCGGCCCGCAAGGCCGCGTACGAGAAGGTCCAGCGTGGGCTCGCCGACAACCCCGGCTACACCTTCCTCACTCACGTCGACCACCTCTACGTCATGAACGACGAGTGGCAGGACATCACCACCCAGGTCGAGCCCCACGACCACGGCCTGGGCGCCGGACCGTGGTGGAACGTCGAGTCCTGGCAGCCGAAGAAGTGACCCGCGCCGCCGTCCGGCTCCCCTGGGGGCCGATGGCGCGCATGGCCGGACGGCGGCTGCTGGCCGCCGTCCCCGTGCTCGCCGCCGTCACCTTCGGCGTCTTCGCCATCGCCGCGGCCTCGCCCTTCGACCCGGCCCAGGCGTACGCGGGCTCCGCCGGGCTGAGCGCGGGCCAGGGGGTCCTCGACCAGCTGCGCGAGAACCTCGGCGCCGACCGGCCGTTCGCCGTCCGCTGGTGGGACTGGATCACCGCCGCCGTCACCGGCGACCTCGGCGACTCCACCTCCCTGCGCCAGCCCGTCGCCCAGGTCATCGGCGAGCGCATCGGCTGGTCCATGCTCCTGTGCGCCGTCGCGTTCGCGCTGGCGGTCACCGCCGGCACCGCGCTGGGCGTCCTCGCGGCACGGCGCCGGGGCGGCCTGTTCGACCGGGCCGTGACCTCCGTGGCGTACGCGCTCGAAGCGGCGCCGCCCTTCTGGCTCGGGCTGCTCGCCATCTGGTTCTTCGCCCTCAAGCTCGACGCCCTGCCGTCCGGCGGGCTCACCGACACGGGCAGCGACGCGGCCACCCCCGGCCAGGTCGTCTCCCATGTCGTCCTGCCCGCGGTGGTGCTCGCCGTCTCCCAGCTGCCGTGGTTCGTGCTGTACGTGCGTCAGGGCGTCGGCGACGCGCTGGAGGAGGACCCCGTGCGCGGCGCACGCGCGCGCGGCCTGCGCGAACGGACCGTCCTCGTCCACCACGCCCTGCGCTCCGGGCTGCTGCCCGTCCTCACGCTCATCGGTTCGCGTGTCCCCGAACTCATCACCGGCGCGCTCCTGGTGGAGACGGTCTTCAGCTGGCCCGGCATCGCGTCCGCGACCGTGGAGGCGGCCACCAAGGTCGACTTCCCGCTGCTCGCGGCCCTGACCGTGCTCGCCACGGCCGCGGTCCTGGCGGGCAACCTGCTGTCCGACCTGCTGTACGGACTGGCCGACCCGAGGGTGGGATTCGATGGCTGACACCCTCGGCGGCACGGCCCGGCGGGCCCTGCGCGTGCCGCGCCCGAGCGTCTCCGGCGTGCTCGTCGCGGCCGTCGTCCTCGTCGCGCTGCTGGTGCCCGCGCTGGTCCCCCTGGACGAGCAGGCCGTCGACCTCGGCGCGAAACTCCGCCCGCCGTCCTGGGCCCACCCCTTCGGCACCGACGAGGTCGGCCGTGACCTGCTGCTGCGCTGCGTCTACGGGCTGCGTGTCTCCCTCCTCGTCGGCGTGGTCGCGGCCTTCACGGCGACGGTCGTCGGCACGGCGGTCGGCGCGCTGGCGGGCGCGCTCGGCGGCTGGGCGGACCGCGTCGTGATGCGGGTCGTCGACCTGTGCTCCTCGGTGCCGCATCTGCTGCTCGGCATCTTCATCGTGGCGATGTTCCGGCCGGGCGTCTGGCCGGTGATCGTCTCGGTCGCCTGCACCCACTGGCTGTCGACCGCCCGGATCGTCCGGGCCGAGGTGCTGTCGCTGCGCTCCCGCCCGTACATCGACGCGGCCGTAGCAGGCGGCTCGTCCCGGTGGCGCGTCACCGTGCGGCACCTCCTGCCGGGCGTGCTGCCGCAGGCCGGGCTCGCGGCGGTGCTGATGGTCCCGCACGCGATCTGGCACGAGTCCGCGCTGTCCTTCCTGGGCCTCGGGCTGCCCACCCACCAGGCGAGCCTCGGCAACATGGTCCAGGCCGCACGGGGTTCGCTGCTCGCCGGTGACTGGTGGCCGACCCTCTTCCCCGGCCTGTGCATCATCGTCCCCACCCTGGCCATCGCGGGCCTCGCGGCCGCGTGGCGGGACCGGCTCAACCCGCGCCGCCGATCGGAGCTGACGCTGTGACCACGAGTGCCCCCGAAGAGGCCGCGACGCCCGGCGGCCGGGACGCGGGCGAGCCCGTCCTGTCCGTACGCGGCCTGTCCGTCCGTTTCCGGATGCGCGCCGGCCGGGACGTCGCCGCCGTCACCGACGCCACCTTCGACGTGCGGCCGGGGGAGTGCCTCGCGCTGATCGGCGAGAGCGGATGCGGCAAGTCCGTTCTTGCCTCCGCGCTGCTGGGACTGCTGCCGGCCAACGCCCGGACGGTGGGGCAGGCGCTGCTCGCGGGGGCCGGGGGCGGCGACGCCGGTGGGGCCGACGGCGGGCTCGACCTCCTCACCGCCGACGAGCGCACGCTGGCCCGCACCGTACGCGGCCGGCGCGTCGGCCTCGTGCCGCAGAGCCCGGCCGCGCACCTCACGCCCGTACGCACCGTGCGCTCGCACCTCCACGAGACACTGCGCGAGCTGACCGGGATCCGGAAGACCGGGCGCCGGAAGGACGCTCTCCACCGGGCCGCCCGCCCGGAGGACGGTCTTCCGGCAGCCGGCCCCGGAACGACCGCCCTCCGGAAGGACGGCCTCCGGGAAGCCGGTGAAGCCGCCGCCGCGCGCGCCGCCTTCCCCGCCGACCACCTCGACCGCCACCCCCACGAGCTCTCCGGCGGCCTCGCCCAGCGCGCGGCCACCGCCCTCGCCCTGGTCGGAAACGCCCCGCTGCTCCTCGCCGACGAGCCGACCACCGGCCTCGACCGCGACCTCGTGGACCGTACGGCCGATGAACTGCGCCGGCACGCCGACTCCGGGCACGCCCTGCTGATGATCACCCACGACCTCGCGGCGGCGGAGCGCATCGCCGACCGCGTCGCCGTGATGTACGCGGGCCGCATCGTCGAAATCACCGGCGCCACCACGTTCTTCGGCGCCGGAGGACCCCGCCACCCGTATGCCCGCGGGCTGCTCGACGCCCTGCCCGAGCGCGCCTTCACCCCGATCCCCGGCATGCCGCCCGAACTCGGCGACCTGCCGCCCGGCTGTGCCTTCGCCGCCCGCTGCGTCAAGGCGACGGACGCCTGCGGAACGGTTCCGCCTCTCGTCGACGGCGTCGCCTGTCACCACCCGGAGGAGAGCTGACGTGCTTGAACTGAGCCGGATCACCGCGGGCTACGAGCGACGGGCCCCCGTCGTGCGGGACGTCTCGCTGACCGTCGCGGCGGGGGAGGCCGTCGGACTGCTCGGCCCCAGCGGCTGCGGCAAGTCCACCCTCGCCAGGGTCGCCGCGCTGCTGCACCGGCCCTACTCCGGCAGGGTCGTCATCGACGGCACCCCCGCCCACGGCTGGCGCCACCGGGCCCCGCGCGAGCAGCGCACCGCCTTCGGCGTCGTCTTCCAGCAGCCGCGCCTCTCGGCGGACCCGCGGCTGCGGCTCGCCGACCTGATCGCGGAACCGCTGCGGGCCACCGGGCGCCGCGCCGAGGCCGGCGGCAGGACGGCCGAACTCGCCGGGCGCGTCGGCCTCTCCGCCGACCTGCTGCTGCGGCGGCCGCACGAGGTCAGCGACGGGCAGTTGCAACGCGCCTGCCTGGCCAGGGCGCTCGTGCTGCGCCCGCGCTGGCTCATCTGCGACGAGATGACGGCGATGCTGGACGCGTCCACGACCGCCGCGCTGGTGGCCGTGGTCGAGGAGTACCGCGCGGAGACCGGCGCGGGCCTGCTGGCCGTGGGCCACGACCGCACGCTTCTCGGCCGCTGGTGCGACCGTACGGTGCGGTGGGAGGAACTGGTGGACGCCGAGGCGCCCACCGCCGGCTGACGGCTACTTCCGGCTGCCCGCGCCGGTCAGTTCCCGCTCGTGCGTTCCGGAGGCCCCGGCCGCCGGGCGCGGAGCGGGCGCCGTGCGGCGCACCGAGGCGACGGCGACGCCGGTGAGGACCAGCAGGCCGCCGAGCATCGCGCTGAGGGCGGGGACGTTGCCGAGGAACGCGGCGTCCAGGGCGAGCGCGGCGACGGGCACGGCGTACAGCACGAGCGAGGCGGTCGACGCGGTCGTCGCGCGCAGCGTGCGCGACCAGGTCCAGAAGGCCATGGCCGTGCAGCCCAGGCCCAGCCAGAGGACCGCCAGCGTGCGGTGGGTGTCGGCGGCCGCGACCTGGCCGACGGCGTCCGGGGCCGTCGCCAGCAGCGGGACGAGGCCGAACAGGCTGCCGTAGAAGACGCATTCCGCGCCCGAATACTTCTTGAGCAGCGGCTTCTGGAGCGCGAACGACGTGGCCTGGGTGGCGGCCGCGAGGAGGACCATCAGCGCCCCCATGAGGGAACCGCTTCCGGAGCCCGATGTGACCGCGACCAGCAGCGCACCGCACAGGGCGAGGCCGAGACCGGCCAGCCCGCGCCGCCCGGGGCGGTCGCCGAGGAAGGCCATGCCCAGCAGGGTCGTGAAGACCGGGGAAGCGGCGATCAGCATGGCCGCGGTGCCCGCTTCCACGCTCTGCTCGCCCGCGCACAGCAGCACTTGGTACGCGGTCATCCCGGTGAGCCCGAAGGCCGCCATGCGCAGAACGTCCCCGCGCTCCAGGCGGCCGATGCGCTTGAGCGCCAGGCACGGCAGGAGCAGCACCACGGTGATGGCCATGCGCAGGAGCGCGATCGTGGTGGGCGAATAGTCCGGCAGGGCGATACGTATCGCGGTGAACGCCGACCCCCACAGCGCCGCCGTGGCCGCCATCGGAAGCCATGGGGTCGCCGTACGCTGTGCCGTCGTCATGGAAAACACCACCAGCTCGGTCAGGGACTGAGTTGCCAAACTAACAACGCCCGACCCATAAGGCAAATAATGAATTCTATTCGAATCTCAAAGAATGTCTTTGAGTGGGTGTGGAATTCAGCGCCTGCGGACCAACGGGAAGGGCAAGGTCTCGCGGATCGAGAGCCCGGTCAGGAACATCACCAGCCGGTCCACGCCGATCCCCAGCCCGCCCGTCGGCGGCATCGCGTATTCCAGGGCCCGCAGGAAATCCTCGTCCAGTTCCATCGCCTCGGGATCGCCGCCCGCGGCCAGCAGTGACTGCGCGGTCAGCCTGCGGCGCTGCTCGACGGGGTCGATCAGCTCCGAATACGCCGTCCCCAGCTCGGTGCCGAAGGCCACCAGGTCCCAGCGCTCGGCCAGGCGCGGATCGGCGCGGTGCGGGCGGGTCAGGGGCGAGACCTCGGTGGGAAAGTCCTTGTAGAACACCGGCGGCCCGGTCCGCTCCTCCACCAGCCGCTCGTACATCTCCAGCAGGATGTCCCCCCGCCGGTCGTCAGGCTTGTGCGGCACCCCCGCGGCGTCGCAGTGCCGCCGCAGCACCGCCACGGGCGTATCGGCGTCGATCTCCTCGCCGAGCGCCTCCGCCACCGCACCGTGGACGGTCTTCACCGGCCACAGACCCGAGATGTCGTGCTCGACGAGCTTCCCGTCGCCGTCCGCGCGCAGAATGACCGCCGAGCCGTGGGCGGCGACGGCGGCACCCTGGATCAGCTCGCGCGTCAGGTCCAGCATCACGTCGTAATCGGCGAACGCCTGATACGCCTCCAGCATCGTGAATTCGGGATTGTGCTTGTACGAGACACCCTCGTTGCGGAAGGTGCGGCCCATCTCGAAGACCTTCTCCATGCCGCCCACGCACAGCCGCTTCAGATAGAGCTCGGGCGCGATCCGCAGATAGAGGTCGAGGTCGTAGGCGTTGATGTGGGTGGTGAAGGGCCGGGCGTTCGCGCCCCCGTGGACCTGCTGGAGCATCGGCGTCTCGACCTCCAGATAGCCCCGGTCGAGCAGCCCCTGGCGCAGCGCCTGCACGGTGGCGCTGCGAGCCCGCACGGTCTGCCGCGCCTCCGGCGAGACGGCCAGATCCACATAGCGCATCCGCACCCGCGCCTCCGGATCGCTCAGTCCCCGCCGCTTGTCGGGCAGCGGGCGCAGGCACTTGGCGATCATCCGGCTCCGGGTCACGAAGACGGTCAGCTCACCGCGGTCGGTGGTGCCCACCTCGCCCTCGGCCTCGATGTGGTCGCCGAGATCGACATGGGTGGCGAAGCGGCGCAGGCAGTCGTCCCCCGAGTCGTCGCGGGTGAAGGCCAGTTGAAGATCACCGGACCAGTCGCGGAGAACGGCGAAGGCGATGCCGCCGTGGTTGCGCACGAGCAGCACCCGGCCGACCACGGTCACCCGCTCGCCCGTGCGGGACGAGGGCGCGAGCCCCGGGTGCGCGGCCCGCACGGCGGCGAGGGTGTGGGTGCGGCGGGCGTCGACCGGATACGGGTCCACCCCGGCCTCCCGCAGCCGGTCCAGCTTCTGCCGCCTGACCCGCACCTGCTCGGGCAGGCCCGCGAGCTCGTCCTGCCCCTCCTCGCCGCCGGGGCCCTCGCCGCCCGCGAAGCCGAGCTCGGAGAGCGAGGGCAGGCCCGCGGTGGAGGCGGGGCTCGTGATGCCCCGTGCCCGGCCCCGGCCCCACAGCTTGCCCAGGCTGGGCACCGCCACGAAGCCCTCGGCGATGCCGGAGGCCAGCCCGATCCGGGCGAGGGCACCGGCGTCGGCGTAGCAGAGGAACCGCGGATGCCACTCCGGGTTGTATTTGACGTTCGACCGGTAGAGCGCCTCCAGCTGCCACCACTTGGAGAAAAACAGCAGCAGCTTCCGCCACAACCGCAGCACCGGCCCCGCGCCGATCCGCGCGCCCTCCTCGAAAGCGGAGCGGAACACCGCGAAGTTCAACGAGATGTGCTTGACACCGAACCGCCCCGCCTGCGCGCACAGCTGGGCGACCATGAACTCCATGACCCCGTTGGGCGCCGCCCGGTCGCGGCGCATCACGTCCAGCGAGACACCGTCACGGCCCCACGGCACGAACGACAGCAGCGCGATCATCTTCCCCTCGCTGTCGAACGCCTCGACCAGCAGGCAGTCACCGTCGGCGGGATCGCCCAGGCGCCCCAGCGCCATGGAGAAACCCCGCTCGGTCTCGGTGTCCCGCCACGCGTCCGCGCGCTTGATGACCTCGCCCATCTCCTCGTCGGAGAGCGCCGAGTGCCGCCGGATCCGCGTGGTCGCGCCCGTCCGCTCCACGCGGTTGACCGCCTGCCGGGTCACCCGCATCTCCCGGCCGTCGAGGTCGAACGCGGCCACCTGAAGGATCGCCTCGTCACCCAGCTGCAGCGCACCGAGCCCCGAGCGGGCGTACGCCTTGGCCCCTGCCTCGCTGGCCCCCATCACAGCCGGCTGCCAGCCGTACCGCCCCGCGAGCTCCAGCCAGGCGTCGATCGCCGGGGTCCACGCCTCCGGGTCGCCGAGCGGGTCCGCCGAGGCCAGACAGACGCCCGCCTCCACCCGGTAGGTGACGGCGGACTTGCCACTGGGGGAGAAGACCACGGCCTTGTCGCGGCGGGTCGCGAAATACCCGAGGGAGTCCAGGCCGCCGTAGCGGCTGAGGAGCGCGCGGATGCGCGGCTCCTCGTCGCCGTGCAGCGCGGCCTCCAGTCGCTGTGAACGGAAGAGCGTCATGGCCGCGTTGAGCAGCGCCAGCGCGCCGAGCAGCCC
This sequence comes from Streptomyces sp. NPDC020379, assembly GCF_044387105.1. NCBI lineage: Bacteria > Bacillati > Actinomycetota > Actinomycetes > Kitasatosporales > Streptomycetaceae > Streptomyces > Streptomyces sp. NPDC020379. Next base: position 278,380 of record NZ_JBIRVR010000007.1, on the reverse strand, counting down.
GAGCAGGAAATACAGCCAGTGCGGCGGGTGTCCGGTGAAGTGCCGGCCGCTGACCAGGCCGCCGCACACCTTGTTGGCCACGAACAGCAGCCGGTTGCCGCCGCCGCGCTCCAGCGAACCCGGGAACGCCGCCACCAGGCCCCAGCCCACCAGAATGGCCACGGCCAGCCCCGCGATCAGCACCAGCAGCGCCCGCAGGAACGCCCCGCGCCGCGACGCCGCGTAGAACTCCCGCCGGGCCAGGATCAGCAGCGTCATCGCGGCGGCACACAGCACCAGGGACGGGATCGTGTCCCAGTAACCCACCGCCAGCAGCAGCGCGTCCGCGATGAGCAGCAGGGAGAGATAGCCGAGGACGAACCAGAGGGTGACGCGCTTACGGGCCGCCATCGCCGTGGCGAGCAGCAGCAGGAAGACGGCGTAGGCGAGGTTCGGCGCGGTGGGCACGGTCAGCGTGTCCAGGGCGTCGGTCAGGGGGCGGGCCGCGCGCCGCAGCGGCACGATCAGCGAGGTGATGGCGCAGAACACTCCGAGCAGCCCGAAGAAGACCGCGAACCCGTTGGGCACCCGGTGCAGCAGCCGTTGCCAGGCGGAGCCCCGCCCCTCGCTGCTGTCCCGGCCTCCGGCTCCCGCCGTGGCGGGGGGCGCCGCCGCGTGTGGGCTGTCCGGGGCTGTACGGCTCATTCCGTCAGCCTAGGCAAGGCCCGGCCCGCCTGCCCGCCGAGCGCCCGCCCCGGTCTTCCCGGCGACCGGCCCCGTCCGTACGGGAGCGCGACCGCGTCCCCGCCGCAGGGCTCCGGACCTCGCCGCCGGGTCGGCGCGGTCCCGCTGCGGAGGGGCCCGAGCCCGATCCCGCTCATCCCAGGCCGTCCTCCCGGCATCCGGCCGACGATCCGCCGATGCCGACTTCGCTTGCGCCGATCTTGTCCGCGCGGTCGTCGCCGCGCTCCCGGCCGGGCGCACTCCCACCCGATTGGAGTACACGCCCTTCGCAGGTCCAGAGCGTGTGATGGGCCAGACTGGCAGAAAAACCACTCCGCCTCAGGAGGCTCACCGTGGCCGTTTCGATCTCCATGGTCGTACTGCTTCTGATCATGGCGGTGGTGTTTCTCCGCAGCGGCGCGCTGCGGGTCTCCCACGCGCTGGTCTGTGTTCTGCTCGGATTCCTCCTCTCCAGCACGAGCATCGCCCCGACGCTGGCCCACGGGCTCTCGGCCACCACCACGTTTGTCAGCGGCGTACGGCCCTGACGCCCTGGCCGGCGCTGTGGCCGGCCAGGGCACGGGGTACTGCTACCGCCCGATCTCGACGTCCTCCAGCACGCCCAGGGCATCCGGCACGAGGATGGCCGCCGAGAAGTAGGCGCTCACCAAGTAGGACGAGACGGCCTGCTCGTTGATGCCCATGAACCGCACATTGAGGCTGGGCTGGTATTCGTCCGGGATGCCGGTCTGGTGGAGGCCCACCACACCCTCGTTCTCCTCACCGGTGCGCATCGCGAGGATCGAGCTGGTCCCCGACTCGCTGACCGGGATCTTGTTGCACGGCAGCAGCGGCACCCCGCGCCAGGAGCGGACGGCCGACCCCAGGACCTCCATGTTCTTCGGGTAGAGGCCACGGCTGTTGCACTCCCGGCCGAAGGCCGCGATGGTGCGCGGATGCGCCAGCAGATACTGCGTCTTACGGCGCCGGGCCAGGAGCTCGTCGAGGTCGTCGGGGGTGGGCGGGCCACTGCGGGTGTGGATGCGCTGGCCGAGGTCGGCGTTGTGGAGCAGCCCGAACTCGGGGTTGTTGACCATCTCGTGTTCCTGGCGCTCGCGCAGGGCTTCGATGGTCAGGCGCAGCTGCTGCTCGACCTGGTTCATCGGGTCGTTGTAGAGGTCCGCGACGCGGGTGTGCACCCGCAGGACCGTCTGGGCCACGCTCAGTTCGTACTCGCGCGGGGAGAGTTCGTAGTCGACGAAGGTGCCGGGGATGACCGGCTCCCCCTTGTGGCCGGAGGCCACGGAGATGTCGGCCTCACCGCGGTGGTTCTGCGCCGGCCGGGGGCGGGAGGCGAAGCCCGCCACGTGGGTGCGCAGTGCCTCGGAGCGGTCGGCCAGCTCCTGGAAGGTCTGGAGGGGGAGTGCCAGGACCGTGCAGCGCGTGACGGCCGTGACGGTGAACGGCCAGGTGGCGTCCGGCTCCAGCGGCACGCGCTCGCCGAAGTAGTCGCCGTCGGCCAGCACTCCGAGCACCGTGTCGTCCCCGTATTTACCGGGGCCCGTCTTGTTGAGCTTGCCATGGGCGATCAGGAAGACCTGGTCGGCGGGGGCGCCGGCCTGGACCAGGGTGTCGCCCGCCGCGTACTGACGCTGGACGAACCCGTCCGCCAGCGACTCCAGCACGGCGTTGTCCTCGAAGCCGCGCAGCAGGGGCAGTTCGCCCAGCTCCGGGGGGATGACCCGGACTTCCGCCCCGGTCGAGATGAACTCGACCCTGCCGTCGCCGACCGTATAACTCAACCGCCTGTTCACCCGGTAGGTGCCCGCGGACACCTGGACCCAGGGCAGCACGCGCAGGAGCCAGCGGGAGGAGATCCCTTGCATCTGCGGTACGGACTTCGTCGTGGTGGCGAGCTGCCGTGCCGCCGGAGTGCCGAGGCTCAGCTGCGACTGACCCGGCTGCTCATCGGACACGGACTCCACTGACGTGGTCATGACTGGTTATCACCCATCTGTTGCGATTATCTGGATGCTTGCGCTGTCCGACGCGATACGTGTGCGCTGGGCCGGGGATATCGGAATCCGGCCCGGTCCGGATCTCAGTGCCCGATTTCCACGTTCTCGAGAATTCCCAGGGCGTCGGGAACGAGAACGGCGGCCGAATAGTAGGCGCTCACGAGGTACGAGATGATGGCCTGCTCGCTGATTCCCATGAACCGCACCGAAAGGCTCGGGCGGTATTCGTCGGGAATTCCCGTCCGGTGCAGACCGACCACGCCCTGGGATTCCTCCCCGGTACGCATCACCAGGATGGAGCTGGTGCCCGCTTCGGTGACGGGGATCTTGTTGCACGGGAAGATCGGGACGCCGCGCCAGGCGGGCACCGCGTGCCCGTTCACGTCCACGCTGTCGGGATAGATGCCCCTGCTGTTGAACTCGCGGGCGATCGCCGCGATCGTGCGCGGGTGCGCGAGGAGGAACGCGGGGTCCTTCCACACGGTGGCCAGGAGCTCGTCGAGGTCGTCGGGGGTGGGCGGCCCGGTGCGCGTGTGGATGCGCTGCTTGAGGTCGGCGTTGTGGAGCAGCCCGAAGGCGCGGTTGTTGACCATCTCGTGTTCCTGGCGCTCGCGCAGGGCTTCGATGGTCAGGCGCAACTGCTGCTCGACCTGGTTCATCGGCTCGTTGTAGAGGTCCGCGACGCGGGTGTGCACCCGCAGGACCGTCTGGGCCACGCTCAGTTCGTACTCACGCGGGGAAGCTTCGTAGTCGGCGAAGACACCCGGCAGCGACGGCTCGCCGGTGTGGCCCGACGCGACGGCGATGGCCGACTCGCCGTGCTCGTTCTGCGGGAGGCCGACGGTGGCATGGAAGGCCGCGACATGGGCGCGGAGCTCTTCCGACGCGGAGAGTAGCTCCTGGAATGCCTGGCGGGGGAGGGTCAGCACCGTGCAGGCGGTGACGGCCTTGGCGGTGAAGTCCCAGGTCTGCTCCTCCTCCGCGGCGACCGCCTCGTCGCCGAAATACCCGCCGTCCGCCAGCAGGTCGAGCACGGCTGTGTCGCCGTACTCGCCCTCGCGCTCCTTGTCGATCTTGCCGTGGGCGATCAGGACGACCTGGTCGGCCGGCTGTCCGGCCTCCACGAGCACGTCGCCGGGCTGGAACTCGCGCTGGGTGAAGCGGCCCGCCAGGGCCTCCAGCGTCGCCGCGTCCGTGAAACCCCGCAGCAGCGGCAGCTCGCCCAGCTCGGCCGGGATGACCCGGACCTCCGAGCCCGTGGAGACGAACTCCACCCGGCCGTCGCCCAGCGTGTGAGTCAGCCGGCGGTTGACCCGGTAGGAACCGCCGGGGACGTGAACCCATGGCAGCAGGCGCAGCAGCCACCGCGAGGTGACGCCCTGCATCTGCGGCACGGTTTTTGTCGTGGTCGCCAGATTGCGCGCGGCCGCGGTGCTCAAACTCAGGGGGGCGGTACCGCTATTGTCCGCGGTGCCGGTCTCCACTGATGTCGTCATGATGCGAATGCCCACCCATCCATTGCGAAATGCCCATTGCGGACCCGACGATTCTTTTCCGCTGATTTTTCGCTCGTGCACCTTCGAAGCTAGCAGCGGGAATCGCGTGGCACAGTCACTCACATGGGTGGATTGATCGACGATATTAAGTTCGGATAAAAATTCCGATTCCGTTGGCGACCGGCCGCTCACCCCCGCCCGACGGGTGGTTGCGGACCGTGGTGCGCCCGTCGTCAGGGTCGCGCGTCACCAGGGTGCTCGACCCGCCGCCATCCAGGTTCACCGCGTCGTCCGCTCCGAGGTCCCGCATGAGGGCGGCCAGTTCGGCGACGGTCATGCCCGAGCGGTATTCGGTGCCGCCGTCCAGGGCGAGCAGGAGGAACCGCCGGCCGCCCCCACCCGTGCCCGCCGAGGTCCGCACCGCCGCCGTCGAACGGTTCAGTCCCGCCAGCGGTCTGCCACCACGCAGTACCGGGAAGCCGCCGATGGCGAAGCGGAGCGCTCCCCGTTTCTTGGGCTCCAGCCGTTCCTCGACCTTCACCGAGTCGCCGACCCGTAGCTTGCGGAGCTCCTTCGCGCCCCCTTCGCGCCCCACCAGGACCGTCGACCCGGAGGGGATCCCACCGCGCCCGGGGGTCTTCGCCACCTCCGTCACGCGGTTGTGCCGCACGGTCAGTTCATAGGTGTTGGCACTGCACGGAGCCGACCGGTCGGTGTCCGTCCCGCACGTCGCCCGGCGCCGCGAGGCCGTGCCCCAGTCCGGGGTGTACGCCCCGATCCCGCCCACCGGCAAGGCGTACTGGTTCAAGCCGCGCAGCGTCAGCTTCCTGCCCTTGGCCGTCACCGTGCCCGCCAGGGTCAGGCGGTCCAGCCTGGCCTTGCCGTCCGTCCCGACGCCGATGACGTCCCGGGTCGACGCGCCCGGCGGCATCGCCGGCCCGAAGCGCTGACCGTCGGGCACCGCCGCGCCGAGCCGGTGCCCCCTCGCGATGGACGGCCCCACCGGGGCGCCCGTCGACTCGACCCCGGGGTGCTGGGACTCGGTGATGTTGAAGAAGTCGCCGTTGACCCCGCCGACCGCGCCGCTCCGGTCGGCCATGTGGGACACCGTGGACCGCGCGGCGACCGATCCGGGGTAGAGCAGGTCCAGGGAGACGCCCGGTTCGCGGAGGTCGACGGTCAGCAGATGCCCGTACGTGGGCCCGTGCGAGGCCGACAAGGCGAAGTCGCGGTATTCGACCCCGGGCGCCACAGAGGTCGACGCGCCCAGCCGTAGTGCCTGCCGTGTGCCGGCGTCCGCCGCGTCCGCCCAGGCCGTACCTCCCGCTACCAGCGCCGCCCACGCCACCAGAACCGTCAGCCCCGCGCGCACGCGGTTTCCGCATCTGCTCACAGTCTCCCCAGAGGTCCCGTCAACTCTGGCACGATGCAAGAGAGTTCACCATGCCCCGAAAGAACGACAGGGAACGCGCCGACGTCGACGCGGGCAACTCTTGCCACTTCCCTGCCCTTTGGCCCTGTGGCCCCGGATACTCGCAGAAGACAGCTCGTGCGGGCCGCCGCCACCGCCGCGGACGCCCCCGATCCGGGAGAGTCGCCATGACCCCTCGTACGCGCCGCGCAGCCGTCCTCACCCTGGGAGCCGCCCTCGCCGGCTGCGTCGCGGGACCCGCCTTCGCCCAGCCGGCGGACGCGGCGCCCGGCGCGGGCGCCGCGCGGGGCAGGCCTCCGCTGCGCCGTGCCCACGCCCACAACGACTATGAGCACCTCCACCCGCTCACCGACGCGCTCTCCCACGGCTTCGGCAGCGTCGAGGCCGACATCTGGCTCGTCGGCGACAAGCTCCTGGTCGCGCACGACGCCTCCGAGCTCGACCCCACGCGCACCCTGGAGTCGCTCTACCTCGAACCGCTGCTGCGCCGGGTCAGATCCGGGCACGGCCGGGTCTATCCGGGGTACGACTTCTCCTTGCAACTGCTCATCGACATCAAGACCGCGGGCGGTCCGGCCTACCGGGAGCTCTCCCGGCATCTTCAGCGCTACCGCTCGATGCTGAGCGTCTGCGACAGCGGCCGGATCCGGCGCGGCGCGATCACCGCCGTCATCTCGGGGGACCGGGGCGCCCGTGGCCCCATGGAGGAGGAGCGGGTGCGGCACGCCTTCTACGACGGCCGCCTCGCGGATCTCGGCAGCGGTGCCCCCGCGTCCTTCGCCCCGCTCGTCAGTGACGACTGGAACCTCAACTTCGCCTGGCAAGGTGTGGGTCCGATGCCCGGGCGGGAACGTGCCAAGCTGCTGCGGCTCGTCTCCACCGCGCACGCCGAACACCGGCAGGTGCGTTTCTGGGCCACGCCGGACCAGCCCGGCGTGGCACGTGACGCCCTGTGGCACGAACTGCTCGCCGCGGGTGTGGACTATCTCAACACGGACGACCTCGCCGGCCTTGAGGCATTCCTGCGCGCGCGCCGCTGAGCGACCCGCGTAGGGTTCGACAAGCACCGGCAAATCGTATGATTATGGCCGTTTTCCTCGGGGCTGCCACGCGGAGCGGGCGCGGGTTTTTCCCACCCTGGAATGTCGCGGTCCTGGGCGGAGCGTGTGGCGGTACCGTCACCGCGCGGTGACGACGGTCGACGGCCGGGAACGCTGGACCGTATGGCCACTCCACCGGGACCGCCGTACGGCCCGCCCGCGAGCCCACCGCCTCCGCCCTCCGCCCCGCCGCCGGGCGGGTTCGGGCCGGGTCAGCCGCCGTGGGAACCGGAGCCGCCGCCGGGCGGCGGCGGACGGCGGACGGTGATCGCCGTGACCGTGCTGGTGGCGATCGCGGCGGTCGCGCTGGGGGCGGTGCTGATCATCGGGGACAAGGGCAAGAAGGGCGACGAGCCCGGCCATGGGCCCTCGGCCGGCCCGTCGCCCTCGCTCACCCTCCCCAGCGGACTTCCCTCGGAGCTGCCGACGCGCCTCCCCAGCCGGCTGCCGACGAGTCTGCCGTCCGGATGGCCCAGCGGCCTTCCGACGAGCCTGCCCAGCGGATTCCCCACGGAGTTGCCGCCGTTGCCCGTCGACGACCGCGGGAACCGGGCCGCCGTGCGGGCCGATGCCGTCACTGGGCCGGTACGGCCTGGATGTCCAGCTCGATCTTGATCGTCGCACCGATCATGACGATGCCGCGCTGGAGCATCGAGCGCCAGTCCAGGGTGAAGTCCTCGCGGTGCAGCTCGGTCGAGGCCGAACAGGCGGTGCGGGTCTCGCCCATGATGCCGGTGCCGATGCCCAGGTAGCGGGTGTCGAGCGCGACGTTGCGGCTCACCCCGTGCAGATTGAGCACACCCTGCACCGTCCACCGGGACCCGCCGCGGTGCACGAACCGCTCACTGGTGAACTGCATGTAGGGGAACTTGGCGACGTTCAGGAACTCGGCCGAGCACAGGTGCTCGTCACGCTGCTTGACCCCCGTGTCGATGCTCGCCGTCTCGATCACCACATCGATGCGGGACTGTTCCATGTTCTCGGCGATCCACAGCGTGCCCTCGAACCGGTTGAACCGGCCGTGCACCTCGGCGAGCCCGATGTGCCGGGAGATGAAGCGCACGGCCGTGTGGTCCGGATCGATGCGCCATGCGCCGGGAGCGGGCATGGCCGGAGCGGGCGCCGGTTCCATGCCCACCGGTTCGAGGGAGGTCCGTGTGCCCTCCGTGGACGTGAAGGAGCGCCGTACGGGCTGGAATCCTTCGGCGGTCACGGCGACGGTGTACTCGCCGGGCGCCATGGTCGCCGCGAACCGGCCGTGCGGATCGGTCTGCCCGTGGACCACTTCCTGACCGTTGAGATCCCGCACGGACACTTCCGCTCTGTGCAGCGGTAGCTGGACCGGATCGAGCACCAGGCAGTCGAGAGCCCCCGCGCCGTGCGGAATCGGAGCGACCTCCTGGTGGAGGGAACGTTTACGACGGCGCAGCAGGGCGAAAACCATCCCGAAGGGCCTTTCTCTGATCAGAAGGTGATGTACCTGTAGATCACCATATTCCTGCGCTGAAAGGCAAAATTTTGACAACTTCCTGGGAAAGCGTGAATTTCACCCACTCTTGCCTTTGATTTATGGCCAGGGTGGGGAGGCCCCTCAGGGCGTGGCCTTCTGTCAGCCCTCCTGCGAACGCTCCGTCAGTGCCGCGAGAGCGGACGCGGGATCGTCCTCGCAGGGTCCGGCGGGCTGCCAGCGGCCGCTCTCCTTGCGGTACGGCCACCAGCGGCCGTCGCGTCCGTAACGCAGCTGTGCGTCCGAGCCGACCGCCGTCCAGCGGTTGCGCGAGGCGCGCAGTACCGGCACCGTCCCGGCTTCCCGAGCGGCAGTCAGTTGCGCGCCGGCGCGTGCGAGATCCTCGGCTCCCGGTGTCCATGCGTCCTCCAGGACCGACAGCGCGGCGGGCCCTCCGTGGCCCCACGCACGTACGGCCTGGGCGAGCCCGGCGCGGTCGCGGCCGCAGCCCGACGCGAGCCGTGCCGCGACACCGGCCGGTGGTCCGGAGGCGGCGAGGCGCACGGTGTCCTGCCACAGGCTCAGTTCAGCTCCTGCGGGCGACCGCTCGTGGCCTGGCGCGAGGGCCTCGGCCAGCAGCAGCCGGGCCCGCGCTGCCGCGTCCGCGACCAGGAACTCCAGCGCCTCGGTATCCAGCCCCGGGGCTGGAGCGGTGTCGCCCGACAGCACGGGCGGGTGGCCCGCGGTCGCCACCGGGGGCGGCGGACCGGGCAGCGGCGGTACGAGGAAGCCCGCCTCGAAGACCTCGCGGGCCGGAACGCCCGAGGGGACGCCGGCGCTCGGCTCCGGCGCGTGCGCCGTGGTGCGCGCGGAGTTGCGGGCCTGGAGCTCGTCCAGCAGCTCGTGTTCCCCGCGCCCGCGGATCAGCAGCAGGACGAACGGGTCCTGGTCGAGGATCCGCGCCACCTGGTGGCACAGGGCCACTGTGTGCGGACAGTGGTCCCACGCCCCGCAGCCGCACTCGGGCTCCAGGTCGCCGATGCCGGGCAGCAGCTCCACGCCGGCGGCCAGCGCGTCCTCCGCGAGGTGCGGCGGTATGTCGTGGTCGAGCAGTGCCGCGATATGGCCGGCGCGGTCGGCCACCAGGTCGAGCAGCCGGTCCCAGTCGGCCGCCGAGAGCTCCTGGACCACCACATCGGAGCGGTACGGCGTGCCGTCACGGTCGCGGACCAGCGCGGTGATCCGGCCCGGCCGCACCGACACCGCGCCCACCGCCCCCGCACGGGCGTGCCTGCGCCCCGACTTCACCTGACGGCCGTCCAGAGCGGCGTCCTCCAGGGCCTTGAGCCAGGCCCGTCCCCACCAGCTCCGGGCGAAGCTCTGCCCGGGCTCGGGAGGCAGGGCGGGAAAGGTGAGTTCGGTGCCGCCGGTGATGTCGTGTCCGGTCATCGGCCGGTCCCCCTCAGTGCGACGAGTTCGGTGAGTTCGGCGACGGTGAGTTCGGTCAGGGCGGCCTCCGCGGAGGAGCCCAGGACGGAGTCCGCGAGGGCCTGCTTGCGCGCGAGCATCTCCGCGATCCGGTCCTCGATCGTCCCCTCGGCGATCAGCCGGTGCACCTGCACGGGCTGGGTCTGGCCGATGCGGTACGCGCGGTCGGTCGCCTGCGCTTCCACCGCGGGGTTCCACCAGCGGTCGAAGTGCACCACATGGCCCGCCCGGGTGAGGTTCAGCCCCGTCCCGGCCGCCTTCAACGACAGCAGGAAGACCGGCACTTCACCGTCCTGGAAGCGCCGGACCATCTCCTCGCGCCGCGGCACCGGTGTACCGCCGTGGAGCAGCTGCGTGGGCACACCCCGGGACGTCAGGTGCCGCTCCAGCAGCCTGGCCATCCGGACGTACTGCGTGAAGACCAGGACGCTTGCTCCTTCGGCCAGAATCGTGTCCAGCAGTTCGTCGAGCAGCTCGACCTTGCCCGAGCGGCCCTGGATGCGCGGGGGGCCCTCCTGGAGGCCGTCTTCCTTGAGGAACTGTGCAGGGTGGTTGCAGATCTGCTTCAGGCCGGTGAGCAGCTTGACGATCAGGCCACGCCGCTCGAAGCCGTCCGTGGCCTCCACCTCGGCGAGCATCTCCCGCACCACGGCCTCGTAGAGAGCCGTCTGTTCCTTGGTGAGCGCGACCGTGTGATCGGTCTCGGTCTTGGGCGGCAGCTCGGGGGCGATGCCCGGGTCCGACTTGCGCCGGCGCAGCAGGAACGGGCGGATGAGCGCGGCGAGGCGCTCGGCCGCGCCCGGATCCACACCGCCCTCGACGGCCTGCGCGTAGCGCCGGCGGAAGCCGCCGAGGGAGCCCAGGATGCCGGGCGTCGTCCAGTCGAGGATGGCCCACAGCTCGGAGAGGTTGTTCTCCACCGGAGTGCCGGACAGCGCGACGCGGGCCTTGCCGCCGATGGTGCGCAGCTGCTTCGCGGTGTCGGAGTGCGGGTTCTTGACGTGCTGGGCCTCGTCGGCGACGACCAGGCCCCAGTCGGCCCCTCCCAGCCGCCGCGCGTCCAGCCGCATCGTTCCGTACGTGGTGAGGACGAACTCGCCGTCCGCCAGGCCGTCCAGACTCCGCGCGGGGCCGTGGAAACGGCGCACGGGCGTACCGGGGGCGAACTTCTCGATCTCGCGCTGCCAGTTGCCCATCAGGGAGGTCGGGCAGACGACCAGGGTCGGTCCGGCCGCGTCCCGCAGCGTCCCGCGGTGCAGATGCAGGGCGATGACCGTGATGGTCTTGCCGAGACCCATGTCGTCGGCGAGGCAGCCGCCCAGCCCCAGCGAGGTCATGCGGTGCAGCCAGTTGAGTCCTCGCAGCTGGTAGTCGCGCAGGGTGGCGGCGAGCGCGGGGGGCTGCGCGAGGGGCTCCTGGGCGCTCTCCGGTTCGGCGATACGGTCGCGCAGCGCCGCCAGCCAGCCGCTAGCCCGGACATCCACGAACTCTTCGGCGCCTTTGGGGCCTTCCGTCTGCGTATGTCCCGTCAGGGCCGCGCCGAGTGCTTCCACGGGGGTGAGCTTGCGGTCCTGCCGCCCCTGGGCGCGGCGTACGGATTCCGGGTCGAGGAGCACCCACTGGTCGCGCAGGCGCACGGCCGGGCGGCTGGCCTCCGCGAGCCGGTCCAGTTCGGCCTGCGTCAACTCCTCGTCGCCCACGGCGAATCGCCAGCTGAAGGTGAGCAGTGCGTCGGCCGACAGCAGGGAGGGCATCGCCGAACGGTCGTCGTTCCGGCCGTGGCCGGTGTCGTCCTGCGGGCCGACGACGGCGTACGAGGTGAGCTTGCGGGCCATTTCCTTCGGCCAGTGCACCTGGACGCCGGCGGCGTCCAGCGCCTCGGAGGCCGCGCCGAGCAGTTCGCCGACCTCGTCGTCTGCGAGGTCGATGGCGTCGGGGGCCGGGGCCGACAGCAGGGGAGCGAGAGCGGGCCAGGCGTGGGCGGCGCGGCGCAGGGCGAGCAGCGCGTTCATGCGTGCTCCCTTGCCGAGCGAGGCCGTGAGGGGTGAGGCGCCGGACCATACGTCGGCCGCGTCCGCGACGAGCGCCGGGTCGGCGAGGCTGTGCAGTTGGAGCACGGCGCGGAACCGCGGAGAGGCGTCCTCCGTGTCGGTGAGCCCCAGCACCTCGACGCGGAGGGACAGCCGTACGCCGGCGTCGTGCCCGGCCGCCACGCTGTCCGCCCACGCGCGCTGTTCGGGCATCCGCCGGGGCTCGGCGGCGGCGAAGGCGGGGCCGCCCGCCGCGACCGCGGCGGCGGGAGTGCGTGGCAGGCCGTCGGCCACGGCGTCCAGGAAGGCGCGTACGAGCCGTTCGGGCTCGGGGAGCAGCAGGGCGCCACCGTCGTTGTGCGGGAGCGGCACGCAGTGCGCGGAGGGCGGCATGGCGGCCGCCAGCTCCCGGATCCGGGTCATGTCCTCGGGGGCCAGCGGTCCGACGCGCCAGGCGTCATGATCCGTCGCCGTCAGTCCGGGGAGCAGGCGGCCGCGGGCGGCCAGTTGCAGGGCGAGAACTGCCGCCGCACCCCAGAAGGCGGCCGCCTCGTCGGCGCGTGCCGCGCGGGCGCGGGTGAGGACCGGCACGGCTTCACGCACGGGCATCACCACGGCCCGGACCGTCGTGGTGGAGACGCCGGTGCCGTCGTCGACGGCGACGGTCAGTTCCTCGACGCCGCCCGGTGCGGCGGGCGGGTCCTCGTCCATCCGCCAGAAGGCCACGCGGCCGGTGCGTGCCGGGTCGCCGGGGAGGAAGACCGCCGAGCACTGTGCGAGCAGGGAGATCTCGGAGGGCGTTGCGGCAGGGGGTGGTGTCACTGGGCTGAGCATTCCTCAAATTTGACTAGTGGAGCTCGGAGCGGCCGAGGATACAGGGAAGCCCTGCCGGAAGCGCCTCCTCCGGGTGTGACGCGCGACACGTGCCGCCTCGTGGTCTCGCCGGGGTGCACCCAGCCCCCCGCGGGCAGGGGGGAATGCCCCCGGCGGTTCCGGGTGGTGCCGCCATGGCTGCCGGACGCCCCGGATCCGTACGTTCTGTGAGGTCAGCCCGCCGGTCCGAACTCCCCGGAGACCACATGCGCCAGGCCACCACCCCGCTCGCGGAACGCGCCGCGGGCAGCGATTTCGCGCCGCTCCTGCGCCTGGTCCGGGAGGAAGGACTCCTCGACCGGCGCAGGGGCAGGTACGCGCTCACCATCGCCGCCGACCTGCTCGCACTCGCCGCCACGGCCGTCGGCACCGCGCTCGCGGGGGACACCTGGTGGGCCGTCCTGCTGGCCGTGCCCGCCGCCGTCTTCTGCGCCCGGATCGCCTTCGTCGGCCACGACAGCGGGCACGCGCAGATAGCCGCCACCCGGCGCGCCAACCGCGTACTCGGCCTCCTGCACGCGAACCTCCTGCTGGGCATGAGCTATGCCTGGTGGAACGACAAGCACATCCGTCACCACGCCAACCCCAACCACATCGACAAGGATCCGGACGTCGGCGTCGGCGCGCTCGTGTGGACGCAGCGACAGGCTGCGCAGCGGCGGGGGTTCACCCGCTGGCTCACCCGCCACCAGGCCCGGCTCTTCTTCCCCATGCTCCTGCTCGAAGGCATCGCCCTGAAGGTTTCGAGTGTGCGTGACCTCAAAAGGCAGGAAGCACGCGATCGGCGGATCGAAGCGGCACTCCTCACCTTCCATGCGGTGGGCTACGCGACACTCCTGCTGTCCGCACTGTCACCCGGCAAGGCGCTGGTCTTCGCGCTGGTCCACCACGCGCTGTTCGGCCTCCATCTCGGGATGGTCTTCGCGCCCAACCACAAGGGGATGGACATGCCGGACCCGGACGGGGAGCGCTGGGGGCATCTGCGCCGCCAGGTCGTCACCTCGCGGAACGTGCGGGGCGGCGCGCTGACCGACTGGTTCATGGGCGGACTGAACTATCAGATCGAGCACCACCTCTTCCCCAGCATGCCCAGGCCCCACCTGCGGCTCGCCCGGCCCCTCGTCCGCGCGCACTGCCGCGCGGTCGGGCTGCCCTACACCGAGACCGGACTGGTCGATTCCTACCGGCAGGCGCTGGGCCACATGCACGAGGTCGGTGCCCCGCTCCGGACCGGGTGAGGAACCGAACGGAACCCCGGGGCGTTCTCCAGGACAAGCGGCAGCCGTCGCGAAGGAGGCACGGACATGAGCAACAGGGCCAAGGTCGCCGTCGCCGGTGTGGTGGCGGGAGTGATCCTGCTGTGGCTGCACCCCTGGGTGGGCCTGCTGGTGCTGCTGGCGGTGCCGGCCGCCGCCTATCTGCTGCTGGACCCCGCACAGCGCAAGAGGCTCCGCAGGGTGTCCCGCAAGCAACTGGGGCGCTAGCCGGTGAAGGCCGGGGCGAGGGCGGCGGTCATGGCGAGCCGGGGGCTCCCGGAGCCGTCCGCCGGGACGGTCCACAGGTCGGAGCCGTAGTCCCCGGGCAGGGAGTAGACGAGGGTGTGCCCGTCCCGCCAGACCGCCTGGTCGTCGACGTTCCGGCGTTCGGCCGTGGCACTCTCGCGCAAGGTGCGCAGATCCAGGACGTACAACCGCCAGGGCGCGTCGGAGGAGGCGCCCTCGACGCGCTTCTTATAGGCGATACGCGTTCCGTCGGGTGAGAGGGAGGGGCACTCGACGTTGGTGTGCAGGGTGCGCAGCGTCCGGTCGGAGCGGTCGCCGCGTACGAGATAGGTCCGCCCGCCGGTGGCGACGGTCGCGTAGAACCGGGTGTCGTCGGCGAAGGTGACACCCCAGACGTTGAGATCGGATGCCCGGTGGAGGCGGCCGTCCAGGAAGAACCGGTACTCCTCGAGGTCGCGGTCCAGGCTCCAGGCGCGGATGTCGAGCACGGAGGTGCGGGTGGAGAAGGCCGTGCCCGCGTAGGAGTCGCCGCTGACGAAGACCGTCCAGGCCACGCTCCGGCCGCTCGGGGATACCCGGGCCCGGGTGGGGATGCCCGCCAGATCGTAGTGGCGCAGTTCGCGCAGGTGCGCGTCGAGCACCACGGCGCGGTAGCTGTCGCGGAGCCTGCCGTGCACCGCTTGGAGGCAGATGCCGGTGCCCGCGGCCGCGTGGAAACGCAGGCAGCGCACTCCGGAGGAGGTGCGCTGCCCGGCCGGGTCGTCCGCGGAGACCGTGGAGATCTCGTCGCGGTGCGGGCCCCAGGCCATGTTGCGGAAGACGCTGAGCCCCGGAGCGTCCAGGGCGACCTTCCCGGCGCGTACGCGCGGTCCGCCCGGTTGCGCGCGGTCCTTCTCGGCCGACCGTCCGGCGGCGTGCAAGGTGGCGCCCACGGCGACACCGCCCAGGATCAGTACGGCGGCGAGCAGGGCCAGGATGCGGTTCTTGCGGTTCAACGGACAGGCTCCGGTAGGGCGTCGGGCGAAGGGCGCAGCAGCAGGGCGCTGACGGCGACGGAGACGGTGAGACCGGTCGCCGCCGCGCCCAGCGCCACGTGGTCGCCCCAGGTGGTCCAGGCCACCCCGAAGGCGATCGAACACGCGAAACGGGCGGCCGCCTGACCTGTCTGGACCACCGCGAGCCCCGTGCCGCGGATCGACGCGGGCACGGCGTCGGCGGTGACGGCGGCCAGCACTCCGTCGGTCGCCGCGTAGAAGCTCCCGTGCAGCGCGAGCACGACGAAGGCGAGCGTCGTCGAGTCGCCGAGCGGGGCGACCAGCAGGCCGTACGCGGTGAGCAGTGCCAGGTGACCGCAGAGGAACAGCCTGCGGCGGCCCACCCGGTCGGCGATGGCCCCGAAGGGCACGGCCAGCAGGAGGAACGCCGCGGCTGTTCCCAGCGGCAGCAGCGGGAACCACGTCTCGGAGAGATCCAGGCGCCGCTGGAGGGTGAGGTAGAGGAACGAGTCGCTGACGGTCGTCAGCCCCAGCAACGCGGCACAGCAGGTGAGCCGGCGCACCGACGGCCGACGCAGAACGGCCCGTAGGGGCGCGCGGCCGACGGCTGGTTCGGCCGGCGCGGGAGCGGCCCGGTGCCCCGGGACGAACAGCAGGAGCACGAGGACGCCCAGCGCCGCGATGCAGCCGCTGACGGTGAAGACGGCGTCGTAGCCGTCGGCCGCCGCCCGCAGGATCACGAAGGCGAGGAGCGGGCCGAGCAGGGCCCCGGCGGTATCCATCGCGCGGTGCACGCCGAACGCCCGCCCCCGGGTGCCCGGTTCGCAGGCCAGGGAGATCATGGCGTCGCGTGGCGCGGTGCGCAGCCCCTTACCCGTACGGTCCGCCGCGAGAACCGCGCCGATCAGCGGCACACTGTGCGCCACCAGCAGGAGGGGCTTGCAGAAGGCGGAAAGGCCGTAGCCGACCGCGGCGACCGCCTTGTGGCTCCCGCCGCCCCGGTCGGAGACCCTGCCGCCGATGAGCCGTACGAGCGCGCTGACGCCGTTGTAGACGCCGTCCAGGAGGCCGAAGCCGAGCGGGGACAGGCCGAGCCCCGCGACGAGGTAGAGCGGCAGGACGGCGGTGACCATCTCCGAGGAGATGTCGGTGATCAGGCTGACGCTGCCCAGAGCGAGCACGGCTCCGGGCACCAGTGCGGCCCGCCGGCCGGGGAGGGAGTGCCGGCCGGCGGTTCCGGAAGGCTCCGGGGTGGTGCGGCTGTCCGCGAGATACACGGTCAGTTGTTCCAGATGCCGGTGATGTCCTTGCCGTCCGCGGCGTTGCCGGCGTGCGAGGTGCCGTACATGTCCTCGACCGTGCGCAGGAGGTCGTAGTGGTTGTAGGTGACGTCGGAGGTCGAACCGGCCTGCACGGGCTGTCCGTAGAGGACCGTCGGGATGCGGTTGCCGCTCAGCCGGTTGTCCTCGTCGAAGGTGATCAGCAGCAGGCTGTTGTGGGTCTTGGCCCAGTCGGCATAGCTCTTGAGGTTCTTCTGCAGCCAGGTGTCACCGGTGCCCACGGAGCAGTCGTGCATGTCGTTGCACAGATTCGGGACGACGAAGGAGACCGTCGGCAGCTTGCCGAAGTCGCCGGGGAAGGCCGTCATGGTGTGCGCCG
This sequence comes from Streptomyces sp. NPDC020379, assembly GCF_044387105.1. Classification (NCBI taxonomy): domain Bacteria; kingdom Bacillati; phylum Actinomycetota; class Actinomycetes; order Kitasatosporales; family Streptomycetaceae; genus Streptomyces; species Streptomyces sp. NPDC020379. Next base: position 261,638 of record NZ_JBIRVR010000007.1, on the reverse strand, counting down.
TGCTGGTGGGGACGTTGTCGAAGCCGAACCAGGGGTTGTGCTTCTGGGCGTACTTGCCGCTCTTGCACGTGGTCGAACCCTCGGCCGGCAGGGACTCGTTGTAGCTGGCCCAGGTCTTGCCCGTGGCCAGGAGCTCGGAGGCGAGGTTCGGCGCGTCGCTGAATCCGGGGGTGACACAGCTGTCGTCGGTGACGCCCTGGGTGTCCCCGGAGAACAGCGCGTAGTAGTTCGGCTGGCTGGGGTGAGTCTCGGCGTACGAAGCGGTCAGGCTGGCGCCCCCGGAGACCAGGGAGTTGATGTACGGGGCGCTGGAGCTGCCGATGACCTGGTCGTAGGCGTGGTTCTCGAAGACGACGACCACGACGTGGTCCGGCGTGGGCACCGCCGTCGCGGCCGAGGAGTCCGTGGCCCACAGTCCGAGGGACGCGGCGGCGAGTCCGAAGGCTGTGGTCAGGGCGGCGGGGAAGGCGCGGGGCGCGGGACTGGCTGGCTGCGGCGGGCACGGGTCCTCCGTACGGGGTGGGAGTCAGCGCACAGGCGAAGTGGACGTGTGGAATCGGGGGGTGGGGCCTGCGGGTTCGCTGGCAGCGTAGAGCGTTGAGAATGACATGTACACGCCTTCCAGGTGACGGGGGCGGGAACAGTGGCCGAGCGGAGCGCGACCCGTGACTGTCAGTGCCGGCGGTTAGAGTCGGATCGTCGACGTCGCGCGTGAACGGGGCGCGGCAGCGGGGTGGCCACAAGGGGGAACGAATGATGTCGGGAACGGTCAAGGCCGTGTGCCGCGGCGCGGAGCACGAGTTCAGCAAGCCCGTACGGGAGAGCATCGTGCTGCTGGAGGGGCTGGGTGTGGAGGGGGACGCCCACTTGGGGGTGACGGTGCAACACCGTTCGCGAGTCGCTCGGGATCCCGGCCGGCCCAACCTCCGTCAGGTCCACCTGATCCACGAGGAGTTGTTCGACGAGGTCGGTGAGGCGGGCTTCACGGTGCGGGCCGGGGAGCTGGGGGAGAATGTCACCACGAGCGGCATCGACCTGCTCGGACTGCCGCGTGGGACGCGGCTGCGCCTCGGTGACCGGGCCGTCGTGGGGGTGACCGGACTGCGCAATCCCTGCCTCCAGATCGAGGCGTTCCAGAAGGGGCTGCTCAAGCAGGTCGCCGGCCGCGACGAGCACGGCGCGGTGGTCCGCAAGGGAGGCGTCATGGGCATTGTCCTGACCGGTGGCGAGGTCAGACCCGGCGACTCCATACGCGCCGAACTTCCGCCCGAGCCGCACCTTCCGCTGGAACGCGTCTAGGCCGCCCCGGAGCTGGGCGGCGCGCTCGGGTGGGTCAGGCGGCGGGCAGGCCCAGCAGCGACCGGGCCACGTGCTGCGGTGTCTGGCCGTGCTCGCGGGCCAGCGCGATGACCGCACGGCAGGCGAGCTCGTTCACGCCGAAGCAGAGTGCCTCCGGTGAGACCCAGCGGGCGGCCTCCGCGCTGGTCTCGTGATCGTCCTCGGCACAGGCCGCCACATAGGTCGCCGCCGCCTCGAAGAGGTTGCTCCGGCGCCCCGTGGACGGCGGCGGCACAGGCGGCTGCCAGGCCACTTCGATGCGCTTGCGGAGCCTGTCGAACACGTCGATCACCTGCCCCCGTGAGCCGAATGCCCTGCGGTCGTTCAAGTGTGCCCGGCGTCCGTAGAGTTGAACCTCCGACGAACGAAGGGGTAACCGCCGAGTGAAGCGTTTCGACTGGCTCAGGGAGATCCGGCGGCTGGACCCGGAGAAGGACTTCCTGCGGATCTACCGGATCACCGCCACCCTCGAGTTCCCCTGGGACATGACCCGCGCCCTTGAGCTCGCGCTCTACCGGACGTACGCCGTGCCCAGCATCGGCAGCCTCCTCGCCGCGACCGGAGAGTTCCCCGACCGCACGCAGAAGCGCTACGACGACACGGCGCTGTTGCTGGACGCGGTCGTCGAGCACGGCTTCGACCACGAGAGCGGCCGGTCGGCGATCCGCCGTATCAATCAGATGCACCGCGGTTACGACATCAGCAATGACGACATGCGGTACGTCCTCAGCACCTTCGTCGTCGTCCCCGCGAGGTGGATCGACATGTACGGCTGGCGTCGCCTCTCCGAGCACGAACGGCACGCGCTCGCCACGTACTACCGCACCCTCGGCGAGCACATGGGCATCCAGGACATCCCCCGGTCGTACGCCGGCTTCCAGCGCTTCCTCGACGAATACGAAGACGCCCACTTCGGCTGGGACGAAGGCGGGCGGAGAGTCGCGGACGCCACCCTCGATCTGATGGCGTCCTGGTATCCGCGTGCCTTCGCCCCGCTGGTGCGCGGGGCGGGCAGGGCCCTCCTGGACGACCCGCTGCTGCGCGCGTTCCGCTACGAACAGCCGCACCCTGCCGCCCGTGCGCTGGCGCACGGCGCTCTGCGCGCCCGGGCGAAGGCCATCCGGCTGCTGCCGCCACGCCGGACTCCTCACTACGTCCGCCAGAACCCCGAGATCAAGGGCTATCCGAACGGCTACGACATCGCGGCACTCGGCACATTCCCCGCCCGCGGGGCCGGTGCGAACGCCCCCACCTGCCCGGTCCCTCATGGACGCCCGCGCCCGGACGCCGCGGCGCAGTGAGCCGACAACCTCCCGCCGCGGGGGTTTACCGGACTCGCCGGAGATATCGGTGTGTTCGATGAGCAGAAGGCGTGCGGCAGGCGGAAGTCGGGACACGAGGGCGCGTGTACCGCGTCCTCCTTGCCGAGGCGAACCTCGACCCGGACCCGCCACGGACGGAGCAGCGGCATCGCGGCCTGCGCGGAGGAGTTCGTGCGGGGCGGTGGCTTCGCGGAGACGCTGGAACGGGTCGGTCCCGGCTGGCGGGCGATGACGCGGTGGGCCGACCCGACGGCCCTGCACCGTACGGCGGTCGGGCTGGTCCGCGGCACCGGCCCGACGATGCGCCACTGGCTGATGAGCCCGACCGTTCCGCGCACCTACCTGATGGGGGAGCGCAGGCGGTGAACTCCAGGACCGTGCCGGACTGGTCGCCTCCGGCGTGGCCGTGGTGCCCGTGGCCGACGCCGGGCACCACATCATGTTCGACACCCCAGCCGCTTTCGCCGCCGCGATCACCGAGCAGCCCGCCCCGGCCTCGTGACTCCGGGCTGCCCGCCCTCTCCCGGGCGGGCAGTCGCCGCCGAACGGGCCGCCCTCAGACCGCGTCGGCGAGGATCAGTCCGTGACCGAGGCCAGGGCCACGACCTTGTCGATCCGGACGCGGACCACCAGCTCGCCGGGGACGCCGTTCCGTGCCCCGTACTCCTCGGCGCGTTCGTCGCCCATATAGCGCCCGGCGATTCTGGTCGCCCACGCGCGCACCTCATCGAGGTCGTCACTCAACTCGGCGCGCCCTTGGACGGTGACGAACGAGAACGGGGGCCGGTCGTCGTCCACACAGAGCGCGATCCGGTTGTCGCGGGCGAGATTGCGGCCCTTGACCGTATCCGCGCCGGTGTTGAAGACCAGGTCGTCACCATCGAGCACAAACCAGATGGGCGCGATGTGCGGGCTTCCGTCGGCGCGTACCGTCGAAAGCTTTCCGGTGCGCGTTCCCATGGAAAGAAAGGCGCGCCACTCGTCCTTGTTCATTTTCTCTGCCATGTCCCCATCCTGTGCCAACTGGCGCACAGACGCGTGCCGACAGGCCGGGCGGGTTGCCGACAGCGCGCGGGTGAGCAAGGCTGGCACGGCAGTTACGGGGAACGGCGGAACGGGGAGGCGGGACATGGCACTCAGCAAGGGACTCGACTGGATGCTGAACGACCTGACCGAGCGCGTCGAGCAGATACGCCACGCGCTGGTGCTCTCCAACGACGGATTGGTGACGGGCGCCAGCGCGAGCCTCGAAAGAGAGGACGCCGAGCACCTGGCCGCGGTCGCCTCGGGGCTGCACAGCCTCGCCAAGGGCACGGGTCGGCAATTCCGGGCCGGCGGAGTACGGCAGACGATGGTCGAATTCGACGAGGGTGTCCTCTTCGTGACGGCCGCGGGCGAAGGCAGCTGCCTCTGTGTCCTGGGCGGACCCGACGCCGATATCGGCCATGTCGCCTATGAAATGACCCTCTTGGTCAACCGGGTCGGCGAGCACTTGAGCGTGGAGGCGCGGCAACAGGGCGCGCCCCGTGGGGACACCGACCGCGAGCTCTGACCGGAGTTATCCACAGGGTGAACGCGCTGTCGTCTCCCACCGCTACAGTCGTTACTGTCAGTGATCGACCTGTAGCGGGGAGGATGTCATGACGGTGCAGCAGTGCCATGAGCCGGGCACGGCGGTGGCCGGGGTTCCGTTCGGGAGAGCGGCCCGGGAGCTGGAGCTCAAGCCACGCGAGTTCGAACTCGCCGTGCAACTGGGGCATGTACGGACGGTCGCGGCGGGGCCCGGCGGGCGTCGGAGAGTCCCACGCGAGGAGATCGAGAGGCATACGGCCCGGCCCGGGTTCCCCGATACGCTCCGCACCCGGGTGTGGGTGGTCGGCACCGCCGAGGGAGCCGAGCTGATGGGCATCAGCCCGGCCCGGTTCGGCCGCCTCGCGAGAGCCGGCTGCTTCGCGCCCGTGAGGTTCTACGTCAACAGGTACCGTGCGGTGGTCTGGCACTATCTCGCGGCCGATCTCGTGGAGTTCGCCGACGCCAGCCCCGACCTGCTCACCGGTCGCACTCCTCCCGCGCTGCGCACCGCCCTGGCGGAGAGAGAGGACAGGCGGGCCCGGACCTGGCGCGCCCGGCGGATCGACCAACTACTGGCCCTGGCCGAGGACCCGTGGGAGCGGGCCGCGGTCATGGCATCGGTGCTCGGCCCCGAGCAGTTGGCCGATGCCGTCCCCGACCCCTGCGAACGCGCCTATGTGAGCGCGCTGCGCCCGGAGCTCGCCTATGGGCGGTCGAATGCCCCGGCCGGGCGCGAGGTCATCGACAGGGTGACCCTGGCGGCCGCGCCGGACGAGATCGAGCGGTATCGGCGCAGGCTCACCGTCGCGCTGGCCGAAGCTCGTGTGATCCGGCAGGCGCCGATGCCCAAGGGGCCACCGGTCGCCGGTTCGCAGGTCGTTCCCGCCCTGATGGCAGGAGAGCCGATGGCTGCCACGTCGGGGGCGCCCACGACGGGGACCGGTGGATCACCGGGTGTGCGTCAGGCGACACCGTCGGGGTTCCGTGCGCTCTGGAGCTGGCTGCGCCGCAGGAGAGCGCCGCTCGCCCGCGACTGAAGCCGCTCTCACGGCACCTTGCGGAACAGCCCCTCCTGCATCACGGACACCAGAAGTCTGCCTTCGCGGTCGAAGATCTGGCCGCGCGCCAGGCCCCTGGCGCCCGTCGCGATGGGCGACTCCTGTTGGTAGAGGAACCACTCGTCGGCACGGATGGGCCGGTGGAACCACATCGCGTGATCCAGGGACGCCAGGTCGAAACCGCGCGGACCCCACAGCGGTTCCACCGGGATGCGCACCGCGTCGAGGAGCGTCATGTCGCTGGCGTAGGTGAGGGCACAGGTGTGCACCAGCGGATCGTCACCGAGCGGCCCCAGGGCGCGCATCCACACCGCGCTGCGCGGTTCCGCGCCGGCCAGTTCCTGCGCCGTCCAGCGCAGCCGGTCCACGTAACGGATGTCGAAGGCGAGCCGGCGCTCCATGTGCCGCAGAGCGTTCGGCAGCTCTCCGCCGAGGTGCTCGCGGATCTCGTCCGCGAGCCGCGGCAGTTCATCCGGGCCCGGCACGTCGGGCACCGCCACCTGGTGCTCGAAGCCCGGCTCGGGCTGATGGAAGGAAGCGGTGAGATTGAAGATCGTTCGCCCCTGCTGGACGGCCACCACCCGCCGCGTGGTGAAGGACCGCCCGTCGCGGACCCGCTCCACCTGGTACACGATCGGCACGCCCGGCCGTCCCGGGCGCAGGAAGTACGCGTGCAGCGAGTGGACCGGGCGGCCACCGTCGGTGGTCCGCCCGGCCGCGACCAGCGCCTGGCCGGCGACCTGTCCGCCGAAGACCCGCTGGAGGGACTCGTCCGGGCTGCGGCCCCGGAAGATGTTCAGATCGATCTGCTCCAGGTCGAGCAGACCCACCAGACGGTCGGTCGGACTGGCCATCGGTACTCCTCTGCTGGTGCGGCGCCGCGCGCGGGCGGCGCCTCGGAGGCTACAGCTGGCCCACGTCCATGACGCGCACCACCGCGCGGCCTTCCTCGTCGGAAGCCGCGAGATCCACCTCGGCGGAGATGCCCCAGTCGTGGTCGCCGTTCGGGTCGGCGAAGGTCTGCCGGACCCGCCACAGACCGTCCTCCGGCTTCTCCTCGATGCGCAGCAGCTTCGGCCCGCGGGCGTCGGGGCCGGTGCCCAGCTCCTCGTACTCGTCCCAGTACGCGTCCATGGCCTCGGCCCAGCGGTCCTCGTCCCACCCGGCCTCGGCGTCCATCTCGCCGAGCTCGCCGACCTTGTCGAGCGCGGCGAGCTCGACCCGGCGGAACAGCGCGTTACGCACCAGCACCCGGAAGGCGCGGGCGTTCGAGGTGACGGGCTTGACCTGGTCGGCGCGCTCCCGTGCCTCCTCCGCCGTCTCCTCCTCGGGGTTGGCCAGCTGCTCCCACTCGTCCAGCAGGCTGGAGTCGACCTGCCGGACCATTTCACCGAGCCAGGCGATCAGGTCCTCGAAGTCGTCGGACTTCAGGTCGTCGGGAACGGTGTGGTCCAGCGCCTTGTACGCCCCGGCGAGGTAGCGCAGCACGATGCCCTCGGTCCGCGCGAGGTCGTAGAAGGAGGTGAACTCCGTGAAGGTCATGGCCCGCTCGTACATATCGCGGATGACCGACTTCGGGGACAGCGGGTGGTCGCCGACCCAGGGGTGGCTCTTGCGGTAGAGGCCGTAGGCGTGGGTGAGCAGCTCCTCCAGCGGCTTGGGGTAGGTGACGTCCATGAGGCGCTCCATGCGGTCCTCGTACTCGACGCCGTCCGCCTTCATCGCCGCCACGGCCTCGCCCCGTGCCTTGTTCTGCTGGGCGGCCAGGATCTGCCGTGGGTCGTCCAGCGTCGACTCGACCACCGAGACCATGTCCAGCGCATAGGACGGGGACTCCGGGTCCAGGAGCTCGAAGGAGGCGAGCGCGAAGGTCGAGAGCGGCTGGTTGAGCGCGAAGTCGGACTGGAGGTCGACCGTCAGCCGTACGATCCGGCCCTCGGCGTCGGGCTTGTCGAGCTGCTCCACCACACCGCCGTCGAGCAGCGAGCGGTAGATGGCGATGGCGCGGCGGATGTGCCGCAGCTGGTTCCGGCGCGGCTCGTGGTTGTCCTCCAGCAGACGGCGCATCGCCTCGAAGGCGTTGCCCGGGCGCGCGATGACCGCCAGCAGCATCGCGTGGGTGACCCGGAAGCGGGAGGTGAGCTGCTCGGGCTCGGAGGCGATGAGCTTCTCGAAGGTGTTCTCGCCCCAGTTGACGAAGCCCTCGGGAGCCTTCTTGCGGACCACCTTGCGGCGCTTCTTGGGGTCGTCGCCCGCCTTCGCCAGCGCCTTCTCGTTCTCCACGACGTGCTCGGGCGCCTGGGCGACGACGAAGCCCGCCGTGTCGAACCCGGCCCGGCCGGCCCGGCCGGCGATCTGGTGGAACTCCCGGGCGCGCAGCGTCCGCACTCGCTGGCCGTCGTACTTGGTGAGGGCGGTGAACAGCACCGTACGGATCGGCACGTTGACGCCGACGCCCAGCGTGTCCGTACCGCAGATGACCTTCAGCAGGCCCGCCTGCGCCAGCCGCTCCACGAGCCGGCGGTACTTGGGCAGCATGCCGGCGTGGTGGACGCCGATGCCGTGGCGCACATAGCGCGAGAGGTTCCGGCCGAACTTGGTGGTGAAGCGGAAATTGCCGATCAGCTTGGCGATCTCCTCCTTCTCCTCGCGCGAGCACATGTTGATGCTCATCAGCGCCTGCGCCCGCTCCACGGCGGCGGCCTGGGTGAAGTGGACGATGTAGACCGGCGCCTGATGCGTCTGCAGCAGTTCGGTCAGGGTCTCGGTCAGCGGCGTCGCGCGGTATTCGTAGGAGAGGGGGACGGGCCGGGTCGCCGACCGGACCACGGCGGTGGGCCGGCCCGTGCGTCGGGTGAGATCCCCCTCGAATTTGGAGACGTCACCCAGCGTCGCCGACATCAGGACGAACTGCGCCTGCGGCAGTTCGAGCAGCGGGATCTGCCAGGCCCAGCCCCGGTCGGGTTCCGCGTAGAAGTGGAACTCGTCCATGACGACCTGGCCGATGTCGGCGTCCTTGCCGTCCCGCAGCGCGATGGAGGCGAGGACCTCGGCCGTGCAGCAGATGATGGGCGCGTCGGCGTTGACCGACGCGTCACCCGTGAGCATGCCGACGTTCTCCGTGCCGAAGATCTTGCACAGGTCGAAGAACTTCTCCGAGACCAGCGCCTTGATGGGCGCGGTGTAGAACGTCACCTGGTCGTTGGCGAGCGCGGTGAAGTGCGCTCCGGCCGCGACGAGGCTCTTCCCCGAGCCAGTCGGCGTCGAGAGGATCACGTTCGCTCCGGAGACAACCTCGATCAGTGCCTCCTCCTGCGCGGGGTACAGCGTGATACCCCGCTCCTCGGCCCAGGTCGAAAAAGCTTCGAAGAGGGCATCGGGGTCGGCATGGCTCGGCATCTGATCGATAAGGGTCACCCCTCCATACTGCCTGGCCCCGGGCCGTATCAGAGAACCGGGCGGCCGGATGAAGATCATCGGACGCTACGCTGAGTCGCCGACCTGGCGTCAGGAATGCACGACGTCGGCCAACAAAAGGGGTGAAACGACCATGATGGGACCGGCGCACTCGCTCTCGGGCGCCGCCGCCTGGCTGGGGGTGGGGGCCGCGGTCGCCGCCGCGGGCCACCCGATGCCGTGGCCGGTGCTGATCGTCGGTGCCCTGATCTGCGCCGGCGCGGCACTCGCGCCCGACCTCGACCACAAGTCGGCGACGATATCGCGAGCCTTCGGGCCGATATCCCGCTCACTGTGCGAGATCATCGACAAGCTCTCGCACGCCGTCTACAAGGCCACCCGAGGCCACGGCGATCCGCGGCGCAACGGCGGCCACCGCACCCTCACCCACACCTGGCTGTGGGCGGTCCTGATAGGGGTCGGCGCTTCGGTGCTCGCGATGACCGGTGGTCGCTGGGCGGTGCTCGGCATCCTCTTCGTCCACCTCGTGCTCGCCGTCGAGGGGCTCCTGTGGCGGATGGCCAGGACGTCCAGTGATGTCCTGGTGTGGCTGCTCGGCGCCACCAGCGCCTGGATACTCGCCGGCGTCCTGAACCAGCCGGGCAACGGCTCCCACTGGCTGTTCGACGACCCGGGCCAGGAGTACATGTGGCTCGGCCTGCCCATCATCCTCGGGGCGCTCGTGCACGACATCGGTGACGCGCTCACCGTCTCCGGCTGCCCGATCCTGTGGCCCATCCCGATCGGCCGCAAGCGCTGGTATCCGGTGGGCCCGCCGAAGGCCCTGCGCTTCCGGGCGGGCAGCTGGGTGGAGCTGAAGGTCCTGACGCCGGTGTTCATCCTGCTCGGAGGGGCGGGCGGGCTCGGAGCCCTGGATATCATCTGATCCCCAGGGCCCCGGCCCACCACCGGCCTACCGGTGCCAGGAGCGCCACAGCGCCGCGTACGCCCCGTCCGCCGCGACCAGCTCATCGTGACTGCCCAGCTCGGTGATGCGGCCCTCTTCCGCGACCGCGATCACATCCGCGTCATGGGCCGTGTGCAGCCGGTGCGCGATCGCCACGACCGTACGTCCCTCCAGGACCCTCGCCAGTGAGCGCTCCAGGTGCCGGGCCGCCCGCGGATCCAGCAGCGATGTCGCCTCGTCCAGCACCAGCGTGTGCGGGTCGGCGAGGACGAGCCGCGCCAGTGCGATCTGCTGGGCCTGGGCAGGGGTGAGCGACAGCGCACCGGACCCGACCTCCGTGTCGAGACCCCGCTCAAGGGCTCGCACCCAGGCATCCGCGTCCACGGCGCCGAGAGCGGTCCAGAGCTCGTCGTCATCGGCGGTCGTTCGGGCGAGCAGCAGATTGTCGCGCAGGGAGCCCACGAAGACGTGATGCTCCTGATTCACCAGGGCCACATGCCGCCGCACCCGCTCCACGGGCATCCGGGCCAGCTCGGCGCCGCCGAGCGTCACCGCGCCGGAGCGCGGGGCGTAGATGCCCGCCAGCAGCCGCCCAAGCGTCGACTTGCCCGCGCCGGACGGCCCGACGAGGGCCACCCGGCTCCCCGGCCTGACCTCCAGCGACACCCCATGCAGCACATCGCTGCCCGCGCGATAGCCGAACCTGACCTCGTCGGCCCGTACGTTCCGGCCCTTCGGTTCCGTGCCCTCGACCCCGTCGTCGGGCTCGATCTCGCGGACCCCCACCAGCCGAGCCAGCGAGACCTGAGCGACCTGGAGCTCGTCGTACCAGCGCAGGATCAGCCCGACCGGTTCGATGAGCATCTGCGCGAAGAGCGCGCCCGTCGTCAGCTGACCGACCGAGACCCACCCCTGGAGGACGAAGGCGCCACCGATGATCAGCACCGCACCGAACACCAGCGTGTGCGTCACGTTGATCACCGGGAACAGCACCGAGCGCAGCCACAGGGTGTAGCGCTCCCACTGGGTCCACTCCGAGATCCGCCGGTCGGACAGCGCGACCCGGCGCGCGCCCAGCCGGTGGGCCTCGACGGTCCGCCCCGCGTCCACCGTCTCCGTCAGGGACGCCGCCACCGCGGCATACCCCGCGGCCTCGGACCGATAGGCACTCGGCGCCCGCTTGAAGTACCAGCGGCAGCCGACCACCAGCACCGGCAGCGCCACCAGTACGCACAGCGCCAGCGGCGGCGCCGTCAGCGTCAGGGCGCCCAGGAGCAGCGCCACCCATACGAAGCCGATGGCCAGTTGCGGCACGGCCTCGCGCATGGCGTTCGCCAGCCGGTCGATGTCCGTGGTGATACGGGAAAGCAGGTCGCCCGTGCCCGCCCGCTCCAGGACGCCTGGAGGCAGTGCCACCGACCGCACGAGGAAGTCCTCGCGCAGATCCGCCAGCATCTCCTCGCCGAGCACCGCCCCACGCAGCCGCACCAGCCGTACGAACAGGGTCTGTGCGGCCAGGGCGACCGCGAACAGCGAGATCGTGCGCCCCAGATGGAGGTCACGCGCCCCCGCCGACAGGTCCTCGACCAAGCCGCCGAGCAGATACGGGCCGACCACGGACGCGGTCACGGCCAGCGCGTTCACCGTCACCAGCAGGGCGAAGGCCCTCCGGTGCCGGCGGAACAGCCCGCGGACGTAGGCCCGTACGGTCGCCGGTGCGGCCACGGGCAAGGTGGTCGCCGACTCCGGTGCCGCCGGGTCGTAGGCCGGTGGCGCCACGCCGATCATGCCGACTCCTCGATGGGCTCGATCTCCTTGAGCTCGGTGAGCTCCGATTCCAGTTCCGCGGCTCCCCCTGTCTTCTCCTTGTCGGTCTCCGCGTCCGACTCCCGTGTGACGACAGCGCGATAAACGGGATGACGCAGCAGCTCACGGTGCGTTCCTTCGGCCGCGACAGCGCCTTGCTGCACGAACACCACGCGGTCGGCCCGGTCGAGCAGCAGCGGACTGGAGGAGAACACCACGGTGGTGCGGCCCTTTCGCAGAGCCTTCACCCCGTCCGCGACCCGCGCCTCCGTATGCGAGTCCACGGCGGAGGTCGGCTCGTCGAGCACCAGCACCTGCGGATCGGTCACCAGCGACCGCGCCAGTGCCAGCCGCTGGCGCTGCCCTCCCGAGAGCGAACGGCCGCGCTCGGTGATCCGGGTCCGCATCGGATCACCGGAGTCGTCCGCCGACGCCTGTGCCAGCGCGGTCAGCACATCACCGCACTGCGCGGCGGCCAGAGCCGCCTCGGTGCCCACGGCCCCCGAAGCGGGCACGTCCAGCAGCTCCGCGAGTGTCCCCGAAAGCAGCACCGGATCCTTGTCCTGGACGAGCACCGTGGCGCGGGCCGTGTCCAGTGGGAGCTCATCCAGTGCCACACCGCCGAGCCGGGCCGAGGCCACTCCGGTGGTGTCGCCCGGCGCATGCCCGCCCAGCCGGTCGGCCAGCCTTCCTGCGGCGTCCGGGTCACCGCACACCACCGCGGTCAGCCGGCCGGCAGGCGCGAGCACACCGCTCGCCGGATCGTGGAGATCGCCTGACGGTGCCGGCCCGCGGTCCACGTGGTCCGCCGCCGGTACGGTGCGCCGGAGCGCGAGCACCCTGGCCGCGCGCGCCGCGGACGGACGGGAGAAGGAGTACGCCATGGCGATCTCCTCGAACTGGCGCAGCGGGAAGAGCAGGAAGGTGACCATGCCGTAGACGGTGACCAGTTCGCCGACGCCGATGCGCCCGTCCTGGACCAGCCCGACGCCGTACCAGACCACTGCGATCAGCAGCAGCCCCGGCAGGGCCACCTGCACCGCGGCGATCAGCGCCCACATCCGGGCGCTGTACACGGCAGCCTTGCGGACCTCCTGCGACGCCCGCCGATAGCGGGCCAGGAACAGCTCCTCGCCGCCGATGCCCCGCAGCACACGCAGCCCGGCCACTGTGTCCGAGGCCAACTCCGTCGCCCGGCCCGCCTTCTCGCGCTGCTCGTCCGCACGCTTCGTCGCACGGGGCAGCAGCGGCAGCACGGCCAGCACCAGCACAGGCACGCCGATCGCCACCACGACACCCAGCGCGGGCTGGTAGATCACCAGGGCCACACACACTGCCACGGTGGTGAACGCGGCCGAGGCGAAGCGCGACAGTGCCTCCACGAACCAGCCGATCTTCTCCACATCACCGGTCGAGACGGCGACCACTTCACCCGCCGCGACACGCCGGGTCAAAGTGGCTCCCAACTCGGCTGTCTTGCGTGCCAGAAGCTGCTGCACCCGGGCCGCCGCCGTGATCCAGTTGGTGACGGCAGTACGGTGCAGCATCGTGTCGCCCAGGGCGATGAGGATGCCGAGCAGCACCATCAGGCCACCCGCCAGCACCAGCCGTATGCCCGACCGGTCGACGACTGCCTGTACGGCGACGCCCATGGTCACCGGCAGCAGGGCCACGGACACCATGTGCAGGGTGCCCCACAGCATGGCCTTGACCTGACCCACCAGTTGGTTCCGCCCCAGCCACAGCAGCAGATGAGGTCCGGACCGGACGTCGGGCCGGCCGGGGTCGGGATAGGGGAGATCGCGAATCTGCATGTCATCCCGGGTTCGAGTGAAGGGTGGGAATACTGAAAGGTTCGCGCCACCGGGATGCTGGGTTCAACTGGTTTTCCCGCAGCGACGACACATGAGGCCAAAGGGGCTCTGGCGCGCCGCTCCACGACGCGCTTCACTCCTGCCCCATGAGACGACTGCTTCTCGCGCTGTGCGCCGCGGCCATCGGGCTGTCGCTGGGCGTGACCCCGGCGACGGCCGCGGGCCCGCGGACCGAGTTCGGCACCGACTGGCACGACCCGGTCACCGCCGCCCCGCCGATAGCCACCCCGGACACCCGGTCCTGCAAGGTGACCGTCGCCGACACGGAATTCCGCGACTACACGCCCTACAAGAACACATACACGCCGCCCAAGGGCTGTGGTGACCACTGGAGCAAGGTGGTCCTACGGCTCGAAGGGGCCGTCGCCGGAAGGCAATTCGATCGCCTGGGCTATCTGCACATCGGCGGTGTCGAGGTCTTGCGCACCTCCACACCCGAGCCGTCACCCCAGGGCATCGCCTGGAACGTGGAGAAGGACGTCACCCGCTATGCCGCCACGCTGCGGAACGAGCAGCCTGTCGAGATGCTCATCGGCAACACCGTGGACGGCACGTACACCGGCGTCATCAAGGTCAAGGTCACGTTGACCTTCTATGCCGCCGAAGGGCCGGGGAAGGCCGCGTCCACTCCGGACAAGGTCCTCAGCCTCGACGGGGCGCACAGCGTGGGATCGGCCTACGAGGGTCAGCTGACCACGCCGCGCAACAGCGAGCGGATCGTGGCCGAGGTCTACGCGACGGGCTCGGGTGGCGGTTGCGAGGAGTTCTGGTACCTCACCGTGCCCGACTCCACGCCGTACTCGTGCAAGGCCAAGGACGGTCCCTATCGGGAGGTCCAGGTCGCGGTGGACGGCCGCCTGGCGGGCATCGCCGCGCCGTTCCCGACGGTGTGGACCGGAGGCTGGTCCAACCCCTTCCTGTGGTATGTGATTCCGGGCCCGCGCGCTTTCGACGTGCGACCTGTCGAGTACGACCTCACGCCCTTCGCCGGGCAGCTGAACGACGGCAAGCCGCACCGGGTCACGGTCTCCGTGGCGGGACTGCCCGACGGGCAGAGCGGCTGGAGCACGCCCACCAACATCCTCGTCTGGCAGGACGCCAAGTCGGCCGTGGTCACCGGCGCGTTGACCACCCACGACGCGGGGGACCCCCGCAACACCACCGCCTACGAGCCCGGTGCTGAGCGGCATTTGCGAGCCGACGGTGGGCACTCCCTGACCGTTGCCGGATACCTCGACACCTCGCATGGCCGTGTGGCGACGACCGTCACACGGAACCTCACAGGTCACTCAGACCACCGCTGGAACGAGAGCGAGACGACGGACGCGCTCCAGGCGCGTTGGAACGACGACGAGATGATCACGACAGCCGGGCACGGACCCGCCACCACGACCCGGACCCACCGGACCTACACCATGGACGGGGCGACGACGGTCTCGACCGGAGACCGTCTGCGCACGGTCATGGCGATGGGGGACCGGGCGGACAGCGTCACCCTGCGTGCAGGCAAACGTCTCACCTGGTCGAGTTTCGACGACACCTATAAGGGTGATGCCGCGTACAACCAGAACGTATCGCGCGACCAGCGGCACGCGACCGGCGTTTCGCGTGAGCGGTACCGCCTCGAAGGCCCCGGCGGTTGCTACGACCGGACGCTGGCGACGGCCCAGGGCCATCTGACGGAGGACCGGCAGCGCTGCTGACCGGCGCGGTCGAGCGGGACCCCGGGGAACGCTGCCCCGAGGTCCCGCCTTCCGGCGGGCAGCGGCGTCAGCAGTGCTGGTCCGGGCCGTTCAGCAACTCGGCCAGCAGGCCGCCGAGCAGTTCACGCCGCTCGGCGGAGAGCGGGGCGAGGGTGTCCTCGACGGCGGTCCGCCGGGCTTCACGCAGAGCGCGCAGGGTGGAGCGACCGTGATCGGTGAGCTCGATCCGGATGACCCGCCGGTTGGACGGATCCGGGACCCGGCGCACGGAACCGTGCTCCTCCAGGGCGTCGACCAACGTGGTCACGGCGCGCGGCACGACCTCGAGCCGCTGGGCGAGATCAGCCATACGCGGCGGCTCCTCGCAGTGCGCGACGGTGCGCAGCAGGCGGGCCTGAGCGGGCGTGATGCCAACCGGTCCCAGATAGAGCCTCTGCGCCCGGTGGAGCCTGCGGGTGAGACGCAGCAGCTGTTCGGCGAGCTGGGCGGACGAATCGGAAGCGGTCATGATCAGAGATTACAGGACTCAGTGCATTGTGAGTATAGGTAACAATGAGCTATGCTCGCTGGTGATCGGATCTCCATCGCCGGCTTCGCCGGCCTTGCGAGCCTCGCCGGCATCGTGGGCCGGTAGGTTGCCGGTCTCGTTCGCACCTCTCTCGCACACCCTTCGTGATCAGAGAATCAGGAGCCCATGCGTCACGACCAACCTGACTGGACACCCCCGCCCGCAGACCCCGAGCAACCCGCGCAAGTGCGCAGGATCCTCGGGCTCTTCCGTCCCTACCGCGGCAGACTCGCCCTCGTCGGGCTCCTCGTCGCCGCCTCCTCACTGGTGTCGGTCGCCTCGCCCTTCCTGCTGCGCGAGGTGCTCGACGTAGCCATCCCGCAAGGCCGTACGGGCCTTCTCAGCCTGCTGGCGCTCGGCATGATCGCGGCCGCGGTCGTGAACGGCATCTTCGGCGTGTCGCAGACGCTGATCTCCACCACGGTCGGCCAGCGGGTGATGCACGACCTGCGCACCGCGGTCTACGACCGGCTCCAGCGCATGCCCCTCGCCTTCTTCACCCGGACCCGCACGGGTGAGGTGCAGTCCCGCATCGCCAACGACATCGGCGGCATGCAGGCCACGGTGACCTCGACCGCTACCTCGCTGGTCTCCAATCTCACCAGTGTCGTCGCCACGGTGGTGGCGATGCTGGCCCTGGACTGGCGGCTCACGGTCGTCTCCCTGCTGCTCCTGCCGGTCTTCGTATGGATCAGCCGTCGCGTCGGCCGCGAGCGCAAGAAGATCACCTCTCAGCGGCAGAAGCAGATGGCCGCCATGGCGGCCATGGTCACCGAGTCGCTGTCGGTGAGCGGCATCCTCCTCGGCCGTACCATGGGCCGCTCCGACTCCCTCACCCACGCGTTCTCCCAGGAATCCGAACGACTCGTCGGGCTCGAGGTCCGCGCGAACATGGCCGGGCGCTGGAGGATGTCCACCATCGGCGTGGTCATGGCGGCCATGCCCGCTCTCGTCTACTGGGCGGCCGGTATCGCGCTGCAAGCAGGCGGCCCCGGCATTTCCCTCGGCACCCTCGTCGCCTTCGTCTCGCTCCAGCAGGCCCTTTTCCGGCCGGCGATCAGCCTGCTGACCACGGGCGTGCAGATGCAGACCTCCCTCGCTCTCTTCCAGCGGATCTTCGAATACCTCGACCTGCCGGTGGACATCGCCGAGCCGGAAGAGCCGGTGCGGCTGGAGAAGGTGAGCGGTGAAGTCCGCTTCGAGGACGTCACGTTCTCCTACGAGGCGCAGGGTTCCGGAGAGCCGCCGAGACAAGCGCTCAGCGGCATCGACCTGGAGGTTCCGGCCGGTGGCAGCCTGGCCGTCGTCGGCCCGACCGGCTCGGGCAAGAGCACCCTCAGCTATCTGGTGCCGCGGCTGTACGACGTCATCGGCGGCCGGGTGCTTCTGGACGGGGTCGACGTCCGTGACCTCGATTTCGATACGCTCGCCCGCGCGGTCGGAGTGGTCTCGCAGGAGACGTATCTCTTTCATGCCTCGGTCGCCGACAATCTTCGGTTCGCCAAACCGGATGCCACGGACGAGGAGATGGTGGAGGCAGCCAAGGCCGCGCAGATCCACGAGCACATCGCTTCCCTGCCCGACGGCTATGACACCCTCGTCGGTGAGCGCGGCTACCGCTTCTCCGGAGGCGAGAAGCAGCGGCTGGCCATCGCCCGCACGATTCTCCGCGATCCGCCCGTCCTCATCCTTGATGAAGCGACCAGTGCCCTGGACACTCGCACGGAGCACGCGGTGCAGCAAGCCATCGATGCCCTTTCCGCAGGCCGCACGACGATCACCATCGCGCACCGGCTCTCCACCGTCCGCGACGCCCATCAAATCGTCGTGCTCGACAGGGGACGCATCGCCGAGCGCGGCACCCATGAGGAACTCCTCGCGGACGACGGCCACTACGCCGCCCTTGTGCGCCGTGACGCCCACCTCGCGGCGAGCGTCTGAGGGAGAGGGGCCGGACAGCCAGGGTCGGGGAGAAGCCACATCGGACGGGTGTGCGAGGCGAAGGGGCAGGGGATTCAATGGATCATGACGCAATCCGAGTCCCTGCCTGTCGATGGTGGCGGAGCCGCCGGCCCTCCGAATCCGGTGAAGGCGGCAGGCTTCCGCTCCCGGTCCTCTGTCCGCCAGCTCGCTGCGGCATCGGTCGGCAACGCCGCCGAATGGTACGACTGGTACGCCTATTCGTTCCTCGCGACCTACTTCGCAGACCAGATCTTCCCCAAGGGCTCAGGAAACTCCCTGGTGCCCCTGCTGTCCAGCTTCGCCGTCTTCGCTGTCGGCTTCTTCATGCGTCCGGTCGGAGGTCTCCTGATGGGGGCCGTCGCCGACCGCCGAGGCCGACGGGCCGCGCTGACCGTCACCATTCTGCTCATGGGCGGCGGCAGCTTGCTGGTGGCACTCACGCCCACCTATGCCTCCGTGGGTGTCCTCGCGCCGGTGGTGCTCGTCATTGCCCGCTTGGTCCAAGGGCTCTCCGTGGGAGGGGAATTCGCGGCCTCGACGACCTTCCTCATCGAATCGGCCGGTCCCGGCCGAAGGGGGCTGTTCTCCAGCTTCCAGTACGTGTCCACGACATTCGGACAGCTCCTCGCGTCCGGCAGCGCGGCCTTCCTGGCCCACCTCCTCACGGATGAGCAGATGGGCGACTGGGGCTGGCGCGTTCCCTTTCTTTTCGGAGCCCTCATCAGCCTCGTCGGATTCTGGATCCGGCAGGGAGCACACGAGACACATGAGGTGGTGCGAGAGGCAGCCGCGCGACCGTCGCTGTTCGAAGGCATGCGCCGCTACCCCCGCCAGTCACTCCTGATTTGCGGGATCACGGCGGGCGGCACCCTCGCCTACTACACCTGGACCACCTACCTGCCGACATACGCCCAGGTCAACGCCAATATCAGCAAAGGCGACGCATTGCTCGCGGGGACGATCTCCCTGGCCTTCTTCGCCGTACTCCAGCCGCTCGGCGGCATGTTGTCGGACCACATCGGGCGCAAGCCCCTGCTGATCGGCTTCGCAGTGGGATTCGCCGCCCTCGCGGTGCCGCTGCTGCACGCGATCGACGGATCCTTCACCTCGCTGCTGCTGGTGCAGTGCGCCGGGATGGTACTGCTTACGGGATACACCTCCGTGGCGGCGGCTGTGAACGCCGAGGTGTTCCCCGCCCGCGTACGGGCCGCTGGAATCGGCTTCCCCTATTCCCTGACGGTCGCGCTCTTCGGCGGCACCGCGCCTTATGTCGGCACCTGGTTCAAGCAGTCGGGTCACCCGAGTGCCTTCCCCTGGTACGTCGCGGCGCTCTGCGTGGTCTCGGCCTGTGTCTATCTGCTGCTTCCGGAGACCGCGAAACGCCCGCTCGATCGCTGATACGGCACCGGTGTCCGGGGGTTGTGTCCCTGGCATTTGAGATGGGTCGGGCGCCGGGCCGGCCACCGAGGCACAGGCCAGGAGGCGCCGATTGGCGCCCGGCCCCGCCAGGTTTAGTGGTGGGCCCCAAGACCATCAGCGATTCAGGGCACGGCTCCGACGACCACGTACCGCTTCATCGACCATGCCTTCCCCGTATAGCCATAGGAGGTCGCGGTGCTAACGCGTGCCAGGTTCCGAGAACTCCGCGCGAATCGCCGTAGTATGGGCGCCGAGTGCGGGCACCGCACCCATCACCGGCTCCCGGCCGTGGACTTCGACCGGTGGCAGGAGACCGCGCAATGGGCCCGTCGGCGAATCGAAGTCGCGCCACCGATCACGCGCCGTCAACTGCGGATGGGCCGCGAATTCGGCGACTGTCCGAAGCCGCGCATGGGCGATTCCCGCTCCTTCGAGCAAGGCAACAGCCTCGTCCGCCGTATGCGGGTGGAATTGCTTCTCGATCACGGCTGTCAGCTCGTCGTCGTGTGCCCGTCGCACGGGGTTGTCCGCGAAGCGGGGATCACGGATCAAAGCGGGCTGCCGGAGAACCTTTTCGCACAGTGCCTGCCACTCGCGCTCGTTCTGCACGCTGAGGAAGACACTGGCGCCGTCCCCGCAACGGTAGTGGCCGTAAGGAGAGATGGAAGGGTGCCGGGCGCCACTGCGGGAAATGGGCGGGCCGCCATACGTCTCGGCGAAGTACGGATGCCCCATCCACTCCGCGAGAGCGTCGAAGAGGGAGACGGACAGTTGTGACCCCTCGCCCGTGCGCTCACGCTCGTACAGCGCGCTGAGAATGCCCGTGTAGGCGTACATGCCTCCGGCGATGTCCGCGATGGAGATGCCGGGCCGGGCCGGCGAGTCGGTGTCACCGGTGATCGACACCAGCCCCGCCTCGCACTGCACCAGCAGGTCGTAGGCTTTCTTGTCACGGTACGGACCTGAGGTGCCGTAGCCGGAGACATCACAAGTAATCAGGCGAGGGTGCCGGGCGCGCAACTCCGCGCTGCCGAGACCGAGCCGTTCGGCGGCTCCGGGACCCAGGTTCTGTATGAACACATCGGCCCGAGTGAGTATGCGATCCAGCAGTGAGCGGTCCGGGCCGGATTTGAGATCGAGGACGATGCTCTCCTTGCCCCGATTGACCCAGACGAAATTGGCGGACAGGCCCTTGACGCTGCGATCGTAGTCACGGGCGAAATCGCCGCGGTCCGGCCGCTCGACCTTGATGACGCGCGCGCCGAGATCTGCCAGCTGGCGAGTGGCGAACGGTGCGGCGACGGCCTGTTCCAGGGCGACGACAGTGATGTCATGCAAGGGAAGGCTCAACTCGGCTCCTCGCTGGGTGGGATCATATGACTGGGGCTGTGGACAGCCCGTCACGCTCCGATCACTCCATCCCTAGTCTCGTGCCATGGACATCGGAGAGCGGTACAGGGTCGAGAATTTCCACGGGCGGTCGCCAGGGGGCGGGCCGCAGCCGGTAGGAGTAGCTGTACTCGCGGTCGGCATGCAGCAGATAGCGCTCCAGCGGCGCCGCTCCCCAGGAGTCGTTGCCGCCGACGCCAGTCTGCCGGTGATTGATGCCCAGGAATGTCTGGCCACGTGGCTGGAGCTCGTGCGGATGGCGGGGCCCGTCCAGGTCGAAGGGTGTCCAAGGGAGAGCGCTCACCTCCAACCACCCGGCGGCTTCTCCCGGTTCGGCCAGCACGGTCAGCCCGACACCACCCTGCCCTGTCAGCGAGACGCTGCGGACGTCCGTCACGTTACCGCTCTCCTGCGGACGGGCGTACGGCATGGCGGCTGTCGCCAGGGAACGGTCGTAACGACCGACGAAGGAGCCGGTGCACCGGTCCCGATAGTTCTCCTGCGGTCCTCTTCCGTACCAGCTGAGCACCTGATAGTCGTCCGGCACGGTCAGCAGGACACCCACCAGCGGCAGGTCAGGGAGGCCCCGGCCAGGGAGGAGAGTATGGCGTACGAGGATCTCGCCGTCCCCGCGTACGGTGAAGACGGTCGTCCACGGGGAGACGGCGGGAGACGTCGGGAGGGTGGCAGCGACGGTGAGGATGACTTCTCCCGCCGCGGTCCGTGTGACCTCGACGCCGGTGACGGTGCGGTCGGCGCCCGCGTCGCGCCAGGTGCGCGAGATGACCTGGGCGCCACGCCCGATGTCGTTATCGGTAGGCGCACGCCAGAAGTTGGGCACCGGACCACCCGCCAAGAGCGTCCGCCCGGCATAGCGGTAGGTGGTGAACGTTCCGGTGAACCGGTCGAGGACCAGGTCGAGTTCCGGGCCCGTGACCGTGATGGTGCGTGTGGTCTCTGTGACCGAGACTGCCGGAAGGGCAGCCGCGGAGACGGGTGTGGATGCCGGGGCGCGCCAGGGGAGGGCGAACTGCTCGGCGGCGACGGCATGGCCCGCTTCGGCCCAGGACGCTGCGCCGCGAAGAGTGAAGGAGATGTTCAGCCAGTACTCGGCGCCGGGTACCGGCTTGTCCGGTGGCTTCAACGGCAACTGCACGGTCGCGGATTCACCTGGCCCGGCCTGTGGCGAGGCAAGGGAGCCGTGCTGGATACGGGCTCCGTCGCGGGTGACCTCCCACAGCAGCTCGTATCCCTGGAGACCGGTGAAGAGCTGGCAGTTGGTGACCCGTACGGTCCCGGCGCCGAGATCCACACTGGACACCCGTACCGGCTGATAGATCTTCTTGACCTCCAGGAGAGCGGGCCGCGGGGTGCGGTCGGCGTCGACGAGACCGTTGCAGCAGAAGTTGCCGTCGGAGGGGTGGCCGGGCTTCCAGTCGCCACCGTACGAAAGGTAGGTGCCGTCGAGACCGTCCGGGAGCGGGAGACGGACTGCCTGGTCGGCGAAGTCCCAGATGAATCCGCCGTGAAGCAGGGGATAGGTCTCGATGATGTCCCAGTAGTCCTTGAGGTTGCCCGTGCTGTTGCCCATCGAGTGGGCGTACTCGCAAAGGATGTACGGCTTGGTCGCGCTGGATCGTCCGTATGCCTCCACGGCGTCGGGCGTGGCATACATCTGCGACTCGATGTCGGCGACTTCGTTCATGCCCTCGTAGTGCACAGGGCGGGACGGATCGCGGTCGTGGACCCAGTCGGCCATCGCGCGGAAGGTGTCCCCCCGGCCGGCTTCGTTGCCCAGCGACCAGACCACGACGCAGGGGTGGTTCTTGTCCCGTTCGACGAGGCTGCGGATCCGGTCGAGGCAGGCGGGGGCCCACTCGGGGCGGTTTCCCGGCAGTGTGTCCCGCACGTCGTGCGTCTCCAGGTTGGCCTCGTCGATCACGTAGAGGCCGTATTGGTCGCACAGTTCGAGCCAGCGTGGGTGATTGGGGTAATGGGAGGTACGGACGGCGTTGATGTTGTGCTGCTTCATGATGCGGATGTCCCGCACCATGCGATCCAGCGGGACCGCCTGCCCGTGGTCCGGATCGGATTCGTGCCGGTTCACCCCGCGGAAGACGAGGGGCTCGCCGTTGATGGTGAGTCTTCCCCGTGCGCAGGAGATGCCGCGGAAGCCGACGCGAGTGTGCTGGACTTCGAGCGTGCGGCCCTCGGGGTCGGCAAGTTCGACCGTGAGGTCGTAGAGGTTCGGCGCCTCGGCGGACCACAGCAGTGGCCTCGGCACATGGGCACTGAGCTCGACGATCGCCTCCCCGGTGGCGGCGTCGAAGCGGGCGTTGCCGGTGCGGGAGAGAACAGGGGCTCCGTCGGCGGTGTGCAGGACGGCCCGGACGAGGTGGTCGGCAGGGCCGGCTGTCGGGTCGGACCGCAGGGTCACCTGTGCTATCAGATCGGCGTCGCGGAAGTCGGGGCCGAGGTCGGTGCGGACGAAGAGGTCGTGCACATGGACCTGGGGCACGGAGATGAGATGGACGTCGCGGAAGATCCCGGACAGATCGATCATGTCCTGGTCCTCCAGCCAGCTGCCGTTGGACCAGCGGTAGACCTCGACCGCGAGACTGTTCTCCTCCGCCCCACGGTCGTCGCGCAGATAGGGGCTGAGGTCGAATTCCGCGGGGGAGTAGCTGTCCTCGCTGTAGCCGACCAGCTCGCCGTTGACCCAGACGAAGAACGCCGACTTGACGCCCTGGAAGGAGATCAGTGTCCGGCGACCCCGCCAGCCGTCGGGGATGGTGAAGGTGCGGCGATAGGAGCCCACCGGGTTGAAGGAGGTCGGCGCGTGTGGGGGAGTGGGCTGTTCGTATCCGGTCCAGGGATAGCGGACGTTGAAGTAGGCCGGCTCGGAGTAGCCCTGCGTTTCCCAGTTGCCGGGCACTTCGATGCGGTCCCAGTCGGCGTCGTCGAAGTCGTGGTCGAGGAAGTTTCGGGGGCGATCCGCCGGGTTGCTGGACCAGGCGAAGCGCCACTCGCCGTTGAGCGAGCGGTAGTACGGCGACTCGGCGGGGCGGTGGGCAAGGGCGGACGGCACGTCGGCGAAGGGGATGAGCGGGCTGCGAGCGGGTTCCCGGTTCAGTTGGAAGACCTCGGGGGAGGCACCGGTGACGGTGGCGGCGCGGGGGTCCGGGTGTGGTGCGCGCATGCGTCGACTCCGAACGTCTCAGGGGTACGCGGAGGCAGGCCGTGGATCTCCCGCCACGAGAATCACTTCCAAGGTGCGTGGGCCATGGACTCCTTCGACCCGGTCCAGCTCGATGTCGCTGGTGGCGGAAGGGCCGGAGATCCAGGTCAGCGGACGGTCCGGGGCCAGGCGGGGGAGGGCTTGCGGTACGGAGTCCACGATCTGGTCCGCGGTCCGCACCACGCACAGGTGATGGTCGGGCACGAGCGAGATGATGCGGCGCCCTTGCCCCGGGCTCCCGTCGAGGACGATCGTGCCGGTCTCGGAGATCGCCAGGGCACAGCCGGTGACGACACTGTCCATCGTGTCCAGTTCGCCCGGCGACAAGGCGGCGGAGGCGAAGGCGACGTCCACCCGCGCCTCGGCGAGCCAGGTCCCTGGCAGCCCGGACGGCACGACCACGCGTCGCGCGCCCCGTGCGGCCAGCAGACGGGAAAGGAGCGTGGGCAGACCGGCGGCGTCCGAGCGGTGGACGACGGCACGGTAGTCGGAGAGGTTCCGGGCGAGCAGATCGACGGATTCGGCGGGCGTGCGCTGCCCGTGCGTGGCGAGATAGTCGCGCACGACGGGATGGTCGTCCGGGTGCTCGTCGCGTGGCACGTCGGCCAGTGCGCGCCGGATACGCCCCAGGACCCGTTCCCTGCTCGACCCCGCCCCCGATGCCGAACTCGACCACGTGCTCATGTCGCGTCCCCTCGCGTACGGGCCCACCAGTCCCGGAAGGATTCGGCCGGCACATCGGGCAGTTCCCGGGTGTCGGTCCAGGCCCGGCCGGGGCCCGGGAGCCGTCCGGGGTGGAGGCGGCGGGTGCGGGAGAGCAGCCGCTGGCCGTGGCGCAGCGCGCCCGGGTGGTCGAAGGTCCAGCGGGCGGCCCGCATCATGGCGCGCTCGGCCCGGTGTTTCCTGGCCGGCTTGATGACGGTGCGCGTTCCGCGCAGGGTCACCTCGCCGCCTTCCACGACCCGCTCGCGCAGGTGGACCAGGACTTCCGGGATGTCGATGGCGACCGGGCACACCTCGAAACAAGCCCCGCACAGCGACGAGGCGTACGGGAGGGACTCCTCCAGCGGGGAGGTGAGGCCGCGCAACTGCGGGGTGAGGATCGCACCGATCGGACCCGGGTACGGCGAGCCGTACGCATGGCCGCCGGCCCTCTCGTACACGGGACAGACGTTCAGACAGGCCGAGCAGCGGATGCAGCGCAGCGCTTGGCGGCCGACCCGGTCCGCGAGGGTGTCCGTGCGCCCGTTGTCGAGAAGCACCAGATGGAAGGAGCGCGGGCCGTCGCCGTCGGTGGTGCCTGTCCACATCGACGTGTACGGGTTCATCCGCTCCGCGGTCGAGGAGCGTGGCAGGAGTTGGAGGAAGACTTCCAGATCCCGCCATGTCGGCACGACCTTCTCGATACCGACGACCGAGATCAGTGTTTCCGGGAGAGTGAGGCACATCCGGCCGTTGCCTTCGGATTCGACCACCACCAGGGTGCCGCTCTCGGCGACCATGAAGTTCGCGCCGGAGATACCGACCTTGGCGCGCAGGAATTTCTCGCGCAGATGTATCCGAGCCGCCTCGGCGAGGTCGGCGGGCCGGTCGCTCAGACCCTCGGGGGCGGGGCGGCCCCAGCTCGCCATGCGGTCGCGGAAGATGTCACGGATCTCGCCGCGATTGCGGTGGATGGCGGGGACGAGGATGTGCGAGGGGAGGTCGTCGCCGAGCTGGACGATCAGTTCGGCGAGGTCGGTCTCGTAGGCGTGGATCCCGGCGTCCTCAAGGGCCTCGTTGAGGCCAATCTCCTGCGTGGTCATCGACTTGACCTTGACTACCTCGGTCTCACCGGTCGCCCGCACCAGGTCGGTGACGATGCGGTTGGCTTCCCCGGCGTCGGCCGCCCAGTGCACCGTGCCGCCGGCCCGGGTCACCGACTCCTCCAGTCGCACGAGGTAGTCGTCGAGATGACGCAAGGTCCGGTCCTTGATCGCGGCCCCGGCGGCGCGCAGTCGGTCCCAGTCCGCCAGTTCCGCGACCGCTTGGGCGCGCTTGGCGCGGATGGTGTGTGTCGCGTGCCGGAGATTGGCGCGCAGGCGGCCGTCACGGGTCGAGACGGCGGCAGCCCGGGGGAAGGCCGGCATGCCCAGATAGGTGGCACCGCGGGCGCGGTCCTGAGGGCCGCCGTCGGCGGGGCCCGGCCTCCTGCCCGCCGGACCGCTGACGGGATCGCTCCTGCGACCGCTGTTCACCGGACGTCGCCCTCCCTGCTGGCGAGGATCTCCGCGATATGGACGGGACGCACGGCCGAGCCGGCGCGGGAGAGAATGCCGCCGATGTGCATCAGACAGGAGTTGTCGACCGCACACACGCCTTGTGCGCCGGTCGCGGTGACGGCGCGGGCCTTGTCGGTGCCCATCGCGGTCGATACGGCGGGGTTCTTCACCGCGAAGGTGCCGCCGAAACCGCAGCACTCCTCCGCCCCTGCCAGCTCCCGTAGTTCCAGACCCTTCACCTGCTCCAGCAGGCGCCGGGGCCGGTCGCCGAGGCCCAGCGCCCGGAGTCCGTGGCAGGTGGGGTGGTAGGTGACGGTATGCGGGTAGGAGGCGCCGACGTCGGTCACGCCGAGGACGTCGACGAGGAACTCGGTCAGCTCGTAGGTCTTGGCCACCGCCTCGGCCGCCACCGTGGACAGCTCCTCGCCCCGGCCCTCCGCGGCGGCCTTCGCCGCGATCCGTGGGTAATGGTCACGGACCATGGCGGCACAAGAGCCCGAGGGCGTGACGACGTAGTCGTGGTCGCGGAAGGCGGCGGCGTAACGGCGCATCAGCGGCTCGGTCTCATGGCGGTATCCCGTGTTGAACAACGGCTGGCCGCAGCAGCTCTGTTCCATCGGGAAGTCCACCCGCACACCGAGCCGTTCCAGCAGGGTGACGACCGCCCGGCCCGTGCGGGGGTAGAGAGTGTCGTTGACGCAGGTGACGAACAGTCCTACGCGCATGTCCCCCTCCTCTTCCCGCCCTGATCATCCGGCGCCTCATACTGCCGCAGCGAGCGACCGCTGTGAAGGACCGGCCGCGCGGACGGGTCGGCGCCGGGGGCCGTCACCACTCCGCTTGAATGTGAGGCATGGCTGATACCACCTTCACCTCCCGCACGATCGGCATCACGACCGGTTCCACGCAGACCGTGTACGACCTCACCGAGGAGTGCGCGGCGTTCCTCCGTGAGGTCGCCCCGGGGCGCGACGGACTGCTGAACGTCTTCACGCCCCACGCGACCGCCGGGCTGGCGGTCATCGAGACCGGCTCGGGCAGCGACCACGACCTGCTGGCGGCCCTCGGCGACCTGCTCCCCGCCGATGACCGCTGGCGCCATCGCCACGGCACTCCCGGGCACGGCCGGGATCACGTCCTGCCCGCCCTGGTCCCGCCGCACGCCACATTGCCCGTGGTGGACGGCGAACTGGAGCTGGGGACCTGGCAGTCGGTCGTCCTGGTCGACACGAACGTGGACAACCCGGACCGGAAAGTCCGCCTGTCGTTTCTCGGCTGAGTGGGGCTGCGCCGAGTCCGCGGAAGCTCACGCCCTGAGGCCCTCGGTGCGCCCACAACTATGGCCCTACCAGGCATTCCTGGTAGGGCCTTGGCGCATGGCCGGAAGGCTCATCCGCGGTCGTTCAGCGGGGCATCAGTCCCGCTGGGCCGACTCCGGGAGCTGGCGCAGCTTGACGTTGGACTTGGTGCGGTAGGCCCAGTCCAGCATCTTCACCGCGTCCGGGTAGCGGGAGGTGGCGTCATTGAGGATGACGCCGACGACGGTCCGTCCGTCGCGCTTGGCGGCGAACACCAGGCACGGCCCGGCGGCGGTGCCGGTGCCGGTCTTGATGCCGATCGCGCCCTTGTACGAGCCGAGCAGCTTGTTCGTGTTGTCCCAGTAGTAGGTCCGCTTGACGTTCGCGGCCTTCTGCTGGGTGCCGGTCGTCTTCACGACCGTGCTGAACGTGCTGTTGGCGATCGCGTGCCGGGCGAGCTGCGCCGAGTCACGAGGGGTCGTGTAGTTGGCCCCGGTCTGCGATATGCCGTCGAACGAGTCGTACTTGGTGTTCTTCATGCCGAGGTCGGACGCCTTCTTGTTCATCTTGGCGATGAACGAGCTCGTGCGTGCCTTCTCGGTGCTGCCGCTGCCAAACGTGTCGGCCAGCGCGTACGCCGCGTCGCACCCCGACGGCAGCAGGAGGCCGTACAGCAGCTGCCGTACCGTCATCTTGTCGCCCGTGCGCAGATCGGCGGTGCTCGCGCCGTTCCGCTCCACGTAGTCGCGGTAGGACTGCTTGATGGTGACCTGCTTGTTCAGATCGACCCCGGGGGTGTCCAGCACGACCGTCGCGGTCATGACCTTGGTGGTGCTGGCCATCTGCCGCTTGGTGTCGGCGTCCTTGCTCCACAGCTGGCGGTTGCTGCCGCTGTCGAGCAGGAACGCGCCCTTGGCGCCGGTCACCGCCGGGCCGCTCGCGGCCTGCGCGGTCGTCGCCGGCACCGCGACGGCGACCGCCGCGGCCGACGCGATCAGAGCGGCACCCCACCGGCGTGCCGGTCTTCCCTCACATCGCTCCATACATGCCTCTGTTTCTCGCGTGTTGAGTAGAGCGTGCAGATAATCGCACCTACTGCTTCACGCTGAGAAACGGGGCCGGTTCCGCGCCCGGGAAGGCCCGTTCACGAGCTCCGCTGAGCCGCCGCGCGCCCCACCGCGTCGACCAGCGGCACCACGCGATAGGGCACCCGCTCGCGCAGCACCATCTCGGTGCGCGTGCGCACCACACCCGGGAACTGGACCAGCCGCTGGATGACGTCCTCCAGATGTCCGGCGTCCCGGGCGACGACCCGCGCCATCAGATCACCTCCGCCGGTGATCGAGAACGCCTCGATGATCTCCGGCACGTCCGCGAGCGCGGTGGAGACCGTGTCCAGGTGCCCCTGGGTGACCTCGATATGGACGAAGGCCAGCACGGGGTGGCCGAGCGCGGCGGGGGACAGCCGCGGTCCGGTGGCGGTGATCACGCCGTCGCGCTCCAGCCGGTCGAGCCGCGCCTGGAGCGTGCCGCGCGCGATACCCAGCACACGCGCGTACTCCCGCACGCTCGTACGCGGCTGCTCCAGCAGCAGCCGCAGGATCTTCGCGTCCAGCGTGTCCACGGCCATGGGCCGACGGCCTCCCGGTGGTCGTACTTCCAGGCCGGCAACAGTACCAATGGCGCAGCCTCACACGCCGTCAGGTGCCCGTGGCCTTCCCGCCGCTCACGCGTCTCAGCGCCGGCCGGCCGGCTGCCGGAGGACCTTCGATGTCCGGCGGGGAGCGCCGTGCGAGGAACGTTGTCGACGAGGAGACGGGCCGGCCTCGTCCCCGAATGCGCGGTCGGCGTCGGCCAGTTGCGGTACGCGCCGTCCACCGCGCCGTGCCGGGGTTTCCGGTCAGGCGCCGAGCAGCGGTGACGGCCGCGAGCTGTGCAGGGGCACCGCGAGTTCGGCCAGGGCCCGCTCCAGGCTGTGCAGGTGCGCGAGCGCCGGTTCGGCCAGCCAGTGCTCGGGTACCGCTGCCGTGGACCCCACCGCGTCGCGCGCCTTGCCCGGTGCGGTCAGCGCCTCCACCGCGGCCTCCACGCGCCAGCAGGCAGCGGCGAGGCGGTCGTCGTGCGATGCCTCGGGGTCCGCGGCGACGGACGCCAGCCCCCGGACCTCGCGGGCGCAGTCGTCGAGGAGGGCCAGCACCCGGCGGGCCTTCTCCTCGCGGGCGCGGAACGGGTTCAGTGGATGGACGAGCGGGGCGAGCGAGAGCCGCACCCGGCCGAGCAGGAGCTCCAGTTCGGCGACCCGTGGGGCGGGGTCGGCCGTCCCGGAACCGGCGAGCCGTGCGGCGGCTTCGGCCGCGCAGGTGTGCACGCAGCGCAGGGCGCGCTGGATCCACGCGTCGGTCGCGGCGTGCGTGGTCACGGGCAGGACGACGAGGACGGCGATCGCCGCACCGGCCGCACCGACGCCGGTCTGGGCCAGCCGGAGGACCAGCAGATCCGCGTCCAGCACCCCGAGGAGCCCGTACAGCAGTCCGGCCATCATGGTCACGGCGAACATCATCCACGTGTACGAGACAGCGGACGTGTAGAAGATCCCGAAGACGCAGACGGCGACCAGGGCCGCGGTGGGCACGGGGGCCCCGTGCAGGGGAATGGCCACGAGGATTCCCGTGGCGATACCGAGCACCGTGCCCAGGACCCGCCGGAAGCCGCGTACGAGGGTCTCGCCGCGCGAGGCGGTGTTGACGAAGATCCACCAGGCGGTGCCGACGGCCCAGTACCAGCGCGCGTCGGAGACCATCTGCCCGACGGCGAGCGCCAGGCCGCAGGCGAAGGCGGCCTGGAACGCCTGCCGGGTCGTGACGCGCGCCAGCCCGCCGCCGGTCAGGGGCGCCGGGCCCGCGGGCGGCGGGGTGCGCCGCTCGATGCGCCAGAGCCCGAAGCGGACGAGACCGGCCGCGGCCAGTGCCATGATCACGGCCGCGTACAGGTGCGGCAGCTGGGCGGGCACGGCGTGCAGGAACTGCGTCGCGAAGAACATCATGAAGCCGAAGATCCCGAGCGCGTTGCCCCGCGCCCCCCACCGGCGGGCGTACACCCCGCAGAAGACGACGGCCAGGAAGGCCGCGTCACGCACCAGTGGCATGCCGTGCAGCGCCGCGGCCAGCGCGAGCACGGGGAAGCCGACGACCGGCAGCAGGGCGGTGGTGATCGCCTGGCGGCGTACGGTCGGGTCGGCGACCGTGAACAGCGCGAGCAGGGCCGTGAGCCCGCCGGTGATGGAAGCGGTCAGGGGCAGGCCCGACAACTGGACCACGGCGACAGCGGCGGCTACGCCCATGACGGCCCGGACGGCGACCCGCAGCCTCGCCCGGCCCGGATCCGGTGCCATGAACGCCCTCTTCAGCACTGCTTCCCGCCCCTTCGACGCACGGACATGAAAAAGGCGCCACGGATCTCCGCAGCGCCATCGACGCCCCCATCAGACCATCTATCCGGCTGTTGGCTCAAGAGGAGCAGAGATAGCTGTGCCAATGGCATGGTTACCCAGCGTACTGTCCGGCCGTGGAGGGGCCAATGGCAGCCCCGAGGGGCGGAGGCCGGTCCCGGTTCCCGAAGCCTCGCCACCGCCCTGACCTCGGGCTTGTCAGTGGCTCCGTGTAGCGTCAGGTGCACAGAGTGATTCGGCGGGGGAGGCGGCACGGTGATCAGCAGTGACCAGCACAGCCGGCGGGGGCGGTTCGCGTACATCGGCTCGTTCACGGCGGCGGGCGGGCCCGGTGTGACGGTCGCCGAGGTCGACAGCCGCACGGGCGCGCTCACACCGGTGTATTCCACCGATGCCGTGGCCAACCCGTCCTTCCTCGCGCTGTCCCCCGGAGCGGATGTGCTCTACGCGGTCAGCGAGACGGACGAGGGCGCCGCCGCGGCCTTCTCGCTGGCCGATCCCGCCCGGCCCGAACCGCTCGGTGAGCCGGTCCTCGTACGTGGTGAGGGGCCGACGCACCTCGCCTTCGCGGGTACGCACCTGTTCACCGCCAATTACCGCTCGGGCAGCGTCAGCGCACTGCCGGTCCGGACGGGCGGAGCACTCGCAGCGCCGTCGGCCGTTCTGCCGCACCGCGGTTCCGGCCCCGTGGCCGACCGGCAGCGTGGTCCGCACGCGCATGCCGTGGTGCCCGACCCCTCCGGACGCCTGCTGCTCGCGGTGGACCTCGGCACGGACTCGGTGTGGATCTACGCCCTCGATCCGGTGACCGGCCTGCCGCGCCCGCACCACGAGACGCGGCTCCGTTCCGGGACGGGGCCCCGGCACCTGGCCTTCCACCCCAAAGGCGACCGGGCCTACGTCCTCAACGAGCTGGACCCGACCGTCACGGTGTGCCGCTGGGACGCGGCGGAAGGCTCCCTGGTGCCGACCGGGGAGACGCGCGCCCTCCTCCCGGGCACGGGCACCGTCGACTATCCGTCGGAGCCCGTCGTCTCCGAGGACGGGCGGTTCCTGTGGCTCGCCGTCCGGGGGCACGACAGCATCACCACCCTCGCCCTCGACACAGCGGGCGACATCCTCGGAATTCGCGCCTCGACCCCCTGCGGGGGCCACTGGCCCCGCGATCTGACGCTCCACCCCGGCGGGCGGTATCTCTACGCCGCCAACGAGCGGTCGGGGGATGTCACCTGGTTCGCGATCGACCCCGACACGGGCATACCGAGCCCCGCCGGGTCGCTCGCCGTGCCCGCCGCCTCCTGCGTGATCTTCTCCTGAGGAAACGCGGACGACCGGACAAGGCCGGAGGGGCCCCCGCGACGCGGGAGCCCCTCTCCGGACCGCTCCGGCCCGCGTCTCCGCGGCCGTGCCGTCAAGGTCGTGCGGCACGTGGCGGCAGCGTTCGCCCTGCCGGTCACGCGCGGTCGTACAGGATGGACCGTCAGCGGACCGGGGCTCCCTGGAGCGACGGCTGGGTCGTCAGGCCCAGCACGGCCGCGTACTTCGCCAGGGCCAGCTTGCCGATCGCCGGGTAGGCACCGAGCGGCTCGGCCGCGGCGCAGGACACCTCGCGCGCCGCCTCGGCAGCGAGACCCTCGGCCACCTCGGGACCGATGATGCACGGCGCGAGAGCCAGATTCCGGGAGCCGGAGGAGCGCAGCTGCTCCGCGGCGCGGGCGATGGCGCCTTCCTCGTCCAGCGCCGCCGCGAGCACCGGCACGGCCAGGCGGGCCGACAACAGCATGCCGGTGATGCCCGCCGCCTGCACGGCCTCCTCGCCGCCGACGGTCGCCAGGACGATGCCGTCCGCGGCAGTTGCAACTGTGAACAGTCGGGCGCGGTCGGCACGGGCCAGCCCGGCCTCCGAGAGGCGCACGTGCAGAGCCTCGGCGAGCAGCGGGTGCGGGCCCAGCGTGTCGGTGAGCTCGGTGACGGAACCGCTGTTCATCACCGCTTGGCGTATGCGGCGCAGCTGTGAGCTGTCGGGTCCCGCGAGCAGCGGCACGGCCACGGCGGTCGGGAAGCGGTCCCAGGAGTCGGCTCCGTCCCCCTCGGGGCCGTCCTGGGCTTCGCCGGCGCGAGCGGCCCGCTGGGCGGCCGCGTGGGCCAGGACCGACTCCAGCGACGGATACCCCACGTCGCCGCCGTCGGCGTCCACATAGCCGATGCGCGCGTCGAGCCCGGGGAGCTCGGAGCGGGCGATGCTGAGGGTCTCCTCGGCGAGCCGGCGAGTGGCGAGGTCGGGCGCCCCCGGCACGGCGAGGACGAGCGGCGGCGCGCCCGTCGGCGCGGCCGCCGGTTCCGGCCGCCGGTGCCGTCCGGGCTGGCGGGGACGCGGCATTCGTACAGGCAGGCCAGGCGCGGGCCCTGTGGGGGAACTCATGGCGCCGCATGTTAGCCGTTCATCGCACCAGGCCGTTCGGGCGGGGGCGATACAGCGTCGTCTGTCCGGATTTATTCGTCCAGACATACGGTCGTCGCAGAGCTGTTCAGCAAATGATACGCAACATCACAGGGTCCGTCGGCAAGCGCAGACTGTCCGTCACCAAGGCTCCTGCCACGCGCAATGCGCCGTCGAGCGGTGTGCCCTGGGCGGGGACGAGTTGCGCGTGAGGTAGTTGCGATTGCAATTCTTCGTGCAGTGGTGCGAGCAGCGGTTCACCCATGCGAAACAGCCCGCCCGTGAGTGCGACTTCATGTGTCACACCAGCCGCTCCCGGAGCGGCCGTTTCCGCCGCCGCGCGCGCCGATCGGCCGGAAACCGGCCGTCGGTGCGGGCATACAGCGGCGGCGGCCCCGGCGATGTGCCGGGCCGCCTCGTGGAGGATCCGGGCGGCGACGGGATCCTCCGGAGCGCACCGGGCCACCTCGGGCGCGAAGGAGGCGAGGACCGCGGGCCGGTCCGCCCGCGGGTAGAGCGCGCCGGGCACCTCCGGCGCCGGGCCGAGGACGGCGGTCATCCGTGCCAGCAGCGCCTCCGACCCGCCGGCCCGCCCGTCGTACGCGCGCAGCGCCGCCTCGAGCCCGGCGCGGCCGATCCAGGCGCCGCCGCCGCAGTCGCCCAGCAGGTGGCCCCAGCCGTCCGCGCGGCGCCAACCGCCCTGCGGGGTCAGGTCGGTGCCGAGTGCGATCATCCCGGTGCCCCCGGCCACCACCGCGCCGGGGCGCTGCCCGAGCGCTCCCGCGTACGCGGTGACCGCGTCCGAGGCGAGGGCGAGGCGGCGCACCCCGAGGGCCTCGCGCAGTGCGCCGGGCAGGACGGCGCGGAGCTCGTCGCCCAGGGCCACCATCCCCGCGGCGCCCACACAGGCGGCTTCGCAGGTCCCGGCTCCGGCGCGGGTGAGCAGGTCCCGGGCGGCGGGCAGGACGTGGTCGAGGAGCCGCCGGGCATCCACCCCCGCCGGAGCCGGGGAGGTCCAGGTCAGCGGCGGGTCGCTGCCGTCCGCGGGGGCCAGGGCGATCCGGATGCCCGAACCGCCCGAGTCGACCCCCAGGACATGACCCGCCGCGCGTGTCACCGGCCCGGCCGTCTCACGGCAGCTGCCAGTTCACCGGGGCGGCCCCCTGGCGGGCCAGCAGCTCGTTGGCCCGGCTGAACGGCCGGGAGCCGAAGAAGCCGCGGTCGGCGGACATGGGGGAGGGGTGCGCGGACTCGACGGACGGCACGCTGCCCAGCAGTGGCCGCAGATTGCGCGCGTCGCGGCCCCACAGGATCGCCACCAGCGGGCCGCCGCGGGCGACGAGCGCGCGGATCGCCTGCTCGGTGACCTCTTCCCAGCCCTTGCCCCGGTGCGCCGCGGGCTTGCGCGGGGCGGTGGTCAGGGCCCTGTTGAGGAGCAGGACGCCCTGCCGGGTCCACGGCGTGAGGTCGCCGTTGGACGGGCGGGGGAGGCCCAGGTCGGTGTGCATCTCCCGGTATATGTTCTCCAGGCTGCCGGGCAGCGGACGCACCTCGGGCGCGACCGAGAAGCTCAGGCCCACGGCATGACCGGGTGTCGGATACGGGTCCTGACCGACGATCAGCACCCTTACGTCGTCGAAGGGTTGCTGGAAAGCGCGCAGCACATTCGCGCCGGAGGGCAGATAGGTACGGCCCGCGGCGATCTCGGCGCGCAGGAAGTCACCCATCGACGCGATGCGCCCGGCCACCGGTTCCAGTGCCTTGGCCCAGCCGTTCTCGACGATCTCGTTCAAAGGTCGTGCAGCCACGGGGCGTCACTCTACTGGCTCAGCGCGTGCCCGCACGAACGCGTCCGGCCCATGGGCCCGTTCCGGCCGGGGCCGGTGTCCCCCGAACGAGAGTCAGGCGCCTTGTACGAAGGGTGTCGTAATTCGAGGATCCTCGTAGTACGGTGTTTCTCGTACCACTCGCGGCGCCTCGGTCGCACCGGCGGAAACGGAGTCTTTGATGAGTGCCCTCTTCGAGCCCTTCACCCTGCGCTCGCTGACCATCCCCCACCGGGTCTGGATGGCTCCGATGTGCCAGTACAGCGCGGACGACCACGGCCCCGACATGGGTATGCCGCACGACTGGCACTTCGCCCACCTCGCCGCGCGGGCCGTCGGCGGCGCGGGCCTGATCCTCACCGAGGCCACGGCCGTCTCTCCCGAGGGACGCATATCGCCCGCCGATCTGGGGCTGTGGAACGACCGCCAGGCGGAGGCGTTCCGGCGCATCACCTCCTTCCTGGAGGCCCATGGCGCGGTGCCGGGCGTCCAGCTCGGGCACGCCGGACGGAAGGCGTCGACCGAGCGGCCGTGGCGCGGCGGCGGTCCCGCCGGCCCCGAGGCGCACGGCTGGACGACCGTCGCCCCCTCCCCGCTGCCGTTCGCGGAGGGCTACCCCACGCCGCGCGAGCTGACCAAGGACGGCATCGCCCAGGTGGTCGCCGACTTCGCGGCCGCCGCGCGGCGGGCGCTCGCGGCCGGCTTCAAGGTCGTCGAGATCCACGGCGCCCACGGCTATCTGATCAACGAGTTCCTGTCCCCGCACAGCAACCGCCGCACCGACGAGTACGGCGGCTCCTTCGAGAACCGCACCCGGTTCGCGCTGGAGGTCGTGGACGCGGTGCGCGCGGTGTGGCCCGAGGAACTGCCCGTCCTCTTCCGGATCTCCGCCACGGACTGGCTCACGGAGAACCCCGAGGACGGCCGGGAAGGCTGGACCGCCGACGACACCGTGCGGTTCGCGAAGGACCTCGCCGCGCACGGCGTGGACCTGCTCGATACCTCCACCGGCGGCAACACCCCCGACGCCACCATCCCCACCGGGCCCGGCTACCAGGTGCCCTTCGCCGCCAGGGTGCGCGAGGAGGCGGGCCTGGCCGTGGCCGCCGTCGGCCTGATCACCGACCCCGCGCAGGCCGAGGAGATCGTGTCGTCGGGCCGTGCGGACGCGGTGCTCCTCGGCCGTGAACTGCTCCGCGACCCCTACTGGCCGCTGCGGGCGGCCACCGGCCTGGGGCTGCCGCCGCGCCGCCCCGCGCAGTACGGCTGGGCCGCCTGACGGCCCGGGGGCCACGGGAGCGACTCCCGTGGCCCCCGGCCCACATCACTACGGGCGAACGGCTACTTCAGCGCGCTGCGCTTCTGCCACTGGTCCCAGGACTCCTGCCAGACCTCGAGGCCGTTGCCGACGTCGGTCACCTTGGTGCTGCTGGTGTTCTTGACCTCGACGGTCGAGCCGATGGGCAGGAAGTCGTAGACCCGCTTGGCGTCGCTGGTGGTCATGCCGAAGCAGCCGTGGCTGTTGTTCTCCACGCCGAGCGACTGGTTCCAGGGCGCCGAGTGCAGGAAGGTCCCGGACGCGGTCAGGTGGGTCACCCACTTCGAGTCCAGCATCCACTCGTTGCCGTGGCCGATGGTGGACGAGTCCATGGTCTCGGCGGCGTTCTTGCTGCGCACGGTGTGGACGCCACCGCGCGTGGGGTCCACGGGCGAGCCGGCGGAGCCCTTGATGTCCCCGACGGGCTTGCCGTTCTCGTACATCGTCAGCGTGTGGCTGGGCACGTCGATGACGGCCTTGTGGTCGGCGCCTATGGAGAAGCCGAACTGGTAGTTCTTCGCGAACCAGCCGCCCTCACCGGAGTCCACGCCCGCGAGGTTGCCGTTGACGGAGACCTTGGTCCCGGACGGCCAGTAGTCCTTGGGGCGCCAGTCGATGCGGTCCTGGCCCGACCAGTCCTTCACCCAGCCCCAGGCGCCCTCCACCTTCGGCTGGGTGGTGACCTTCAGGGACTTCTCGATCTCGGCGCGCTTGCTCTTGTCCACCGGGTTGTCGAAAAGGATCGAGACGGGCATGCCCGTGCCGACGGTCTGCCCGTTGCCCGGGGTGTTGGTGAGCTTGTTGACCTTCGGCGCCTCCTGCGTGGTGAAGGTCGCCGTGGAGGAGGACTCCTTGCCCTTGCCGTCCTTGCCGCCCTTCGCCGTGGAGCGCACGGTGTAGGTGGTCCGCGGGCCGACCTTGCCCTCCGAGGTCCAGGAGGAGCCGTCGTCGGCCAACTGCCCGGCGACCTTCTGCCCCTTGTCGTCCTTGACCTCCACGCCCGTGAGCCGGCCGTTCTCGGCCTTCACCGATATCGGGGAGCCGAGCGCGACCTCCTTGCCCTCGCCCGGGGTGACGCTGATCCGGGCCTCGGACCCGGCATCGGCGCCGGAGCCACCGGACCCCCCGGAACAGGCGCTGAGCGCCAGGGAACCCATGAGGGCGGATGCCAACAGGACGGAGCGACGGCCCGATCCGACGTGCACGTGAGTCGACCTTTCTCGTACCAGCAGAGCAAGCGGCGGTCACGGCCGCGTCGCCCGAACCGGTCGACAACACCCCCCGCCACACTTCTACAGATGATCGACACGCATGTGCGGTTGCGCGAAAAATGGAAACATTTGTGCGGCTGACCGCTTTTGGCCGCCGTCGTGGCCGAAACTCGTACGATGCCTCTCGTAGTAAGCGGGCATCGAAGTACGATGGATCTCGTACACCGGCTCCCCGTGCCGTCCTCACGGGCCCTCCGAAGCCTTGCCGACCTGAAGGAGCAGCCGTGACGACGCAGACCCGGCCCCCGTCCCCGGGCCGTTCGCTGGAGCACCCCGAACGGGACGAGATCCGTCTCGAAAGTGTGCTGCACGCGCTCTCCGACCCCATGCGGCTGAAGATCTTCCGCAGCCTCGCCTGCGCGGAAGGCGAGCTGTCCTGTTCGGTGTTCGAGCTGCCGGTCAGCAAGTCCACCACCACGCACCACTTCCGCGTCCTGCGCGAGAGCGGCGTGATCCAGCAGATCTACCGCGGCACCGCGAAGATGAACGCCCTGCGCCGCGACGACCTCGAAGCCCTCTTCCCCGGGCTGCTCGACGCCCTGCTCACCTCGGCCGCGCACCAGGCCGAGCGGCTCGCGCGCGGCTGAACCGCCCGGCCGCCGGCGTCCTCAGCGCCGGGCGCGGGCCGCCGTCAGCAGCCCGTCCCAGTCCGGGATCTTCACCGGCCCCCGGCCCAGGCGGCGGCCGAGCGCGGACTCCGCCGCCTCGATCCCGAGCCAGCCAGGCCACTCCACCACCTCCCGGACGGCCGAGCGCAGCGCGGAACGCGCGTCCTCGACGGGGCGGCGCGCCTTCAGTGCCTCGGCGTCGGCCAGCAGTGAGCCGACCGTCTCCTTGGCACACGAACGGTTGGTGCCGATCACCCCGGTCGGCCCGCGCTTGATCCACCCCGCGACGTACTCACCGGGCGACGGGACCCCGCCACGCAGCACCCTGCCCCGCGCGTGCGGCACGGTCCCGTGCTCGCCGTCGAAGGGCAGCCCCGGGATCGGCACCCCGCGGTAACCCACCGACCGCAGCACCAGCTGCGCCTCGATCTCCTCGAACAGGCCGGTGCCGGTCACGCCGCCGTGCCCGTCCGGCGCGGTCCGCTCGAAGCGCACCGCGCGCACCGCGCCGTCCCCCAGCAGGGCGACAGGGCACAGGAAGAACCGCAGGTGGATCCGGCGCGCCCGGGCCTCCCCCGGCGCCTGCGCCCAGCTCCGCAGGACGTCGACGTTCCGTCTGCTCGCCGACGGCA
Organism: Streptomyces sp. NPDC020379; assembly: GCF_044387105.1. Lineage (NCBI taxonomy): Bacteria > Bacillati > Actinomycetota > Actinomycetes > Kitasatosporales > Streptomycetaceae > Streptomyces > Streptomyces sp. NPDC020379. The sequence goes on along the minus strand of NZ_JBIRVR010000007.1, from coordinate 222,924 downwards.
GCCCCGACGGGTCCGTCCAGGCCGGATCCAGCGCCGCCTCCCCGGCCCGTACGAGAACCCCGGCGCCCGGCAGCGCGCCCAGCTCGCGCAGCTCCTTGGTGGTGAACTTCGCCTGGGAGGGCCCGCGCCGGCCCACCATGTGGACGTCCCGCACGCGACTGGCGGCGAGCGCGGCCAGGGCCGCGTCCGGCACGTCCGTGGGCCGCAGCTCGTCCGCGCCGCGGCCCAGCACCCGGGCCACGTCGACCGCCACATTGCCGACCCCGATGACCACCGCGGAGCGCGCGCCGAGGACGAAGCCGCCGGGCGCGGCGTCCGGGTGGGCGCTGTACCAGGAGACGAACTCCGTGGCCGAGAAGCTGCCGGGCAGGTCCTCACCGGGAATGCCGAGCCTCCGGTCGGTCGCGGCGCCGACGCAGTAGACCACCGCGTGATAGAGCTCCAGGAGCCGACGAGGTGTCAGGCCGCCCGGCCCGTCACCGACCGGGACATTGCCCAGGAAGGCGATGGCCGGGTGCTCCAGCGCGGTGCGCAGGGTGCCCTGGAGCGACTTGATCTTCTCGTGGTCGGGCGCCACTCCGTAGCGCACCAGCCCGTACGGACAGGGCAGCCGGTCCAGGACGTCCACCGTGACTCCGGGGACGTCCTGCTGCTGCACCAGTGCCTGGGCGGTGTAGACCCCGCTCGGTCCCGACCCGACGACTGCGACGCGAAGCACGGTGGGCCCCTTCCCGCGGGGCGCTCCCCGCAGATGTCCCGCAGATGCGTCCAGGATGACACCGGGGAAGTGCCGTGCGGGAGAGGCACCGGAGGCGTGGCGATCACAGGGGGCCGATCGTGGCCATCCTCGGACACGCCTCGGGTGAGCCGTGTCTCACCTGGGTGGCGCCGCTTGTATATGAAACGAGTTGCATAGCAGGATCCGGGCATGGCGCTCGAGCACGCGATCCTCGTCTCCCTGCTGGAGAAGCCGGGCTCCGGCTATGAGCTGGCCCGGCGGTTCGAGCGGTCCATCGGCTATTTCTGGACCGCCACCCACCAGCAGATCTACCGCGTCCTCAAGCGGATGGAGGGCGACGGCCGGCTCGACGTCCGGGACGTGCCGCAGCAGGGCCGGCCGGACAAGAAGGAGTACTCCGTCGCCGGCCCCGGCCGGGCCGCCCTCTCGCAGTGGCTGCACGAACCGATCGAGCCCGAGAGCGTCCGCCACGACCTCGCCGTGAAGATCCGCGGCGCGGCCTTCGACGACCCCGCCGCGCTGATCCGTGAGGTCGAGCGGCACCACCGGGCGCACACCGAGCGGCTCGCGCACTATCTCGCGGGCGAGCTGCGCGACTTCACCGGCACCGAAGCACCCGGCACGCTCGATGCCGGGCAGGAGCTGCAACACGTCGTGCTGCGCGGCGGCATCGCGTACGAGCGGATGACGATCGCCTGGCTCGACGACGTGCTCGCCACTCTCCAGCGGCTCCGTCCCCAGCGCTGAACCCCGACTTCTTCATCATCTTCCTCATCCTCAACCGTCAAGCCGGAAAGGCGAACCTCCATGGCCGACCAGCTTCTGTTCAACCCGCGCACCTACGACCCGGCGCACTTCGACCCCGAGACCCGCAGGCTGCTGCGCGCCACCGTCGACTGGTTCGAGGAGCGCGGCAAGCGCAAGCTGATCGAGGACTACCGCTCCCGCGCCTGGCTGGCGGACTTCCTCGCGTTCTCCGCCAAGGAAGGGCTGTTCGCGACCTTCCTCACCCCGGCCGCCGCCGGGCGGGACGACGCGCGCTGGGACACCGCCCGGATCGCGGCGCTCAACGAGATCTTCGGCTTCTACGGGCTCGACTACTGGTACGCCTGGCAGGTCACCATCCTCGGCCTCGGCCCGGTCTGGCAGAGCGACAACGCCGCCGCCCGCGCCCGCGCCGCGGAACTCCTCACCCAGGGCGAGGTGTTCGCCTTCGGCCTGTCCGAGAAGGCCCACGGCGCCGACATCTACTCCACCGACATGCTGCTGGAGCCCGACGGCGACGGCGGCTTCCGGGCCAGTGGCTCGAAGTACTACATAGGCAACGGCAACGCCGCCGGGCTCGTCTCCGTCTTCGGCCGCCGCACCGACGTCGAGGGCCCCGACGGCTACGTCTTCTTCGCGGCCGACAGCCGTCACTCGGCGTACCACCTCGTGAAGAACGTCGTCGACTCCTCGAAGTACGTCAGCGAGTTCCGCCTGGAGAACTACCCGGTCGGCCCCGAGGATGTGCTGCACACCGGCCGCGCCGCGTTCGACGCGGCCCTCAACACCGTCAACGTCGGCAAGTTCAACCTCTGCACGGCCTCGATCGGCATCTGCGAGCACGCGATGTACGAAGCCGTCACCCACGCGCACAACCGCGTCCTCTACGGCCGTCCCGTCACCGCCTTCCCGCACGTGCGCCGCGAGCTGACCGACGCGTACGTCCGTCTCGTCGGGATGAAGCTGTTCAGCGACCGCGCCGTCGACTACTTCCGTTCCGCCGGGCCCGACGACCGCCGCTACCTGCTCTTCAACCCCATGACGAAGATGAAGGTGACCACGGAGGGCGAGAAGGTCATCGACCTGATGTGGGACGTCATCGCGGCCAAGGGCTTCGAGAAGGACACCTACTTCGCCCAGGCCGCCACCGAGATCCGCGGGCTGCCGAAGCTGGAGGGCACGGTCCACGTCAACCTCGCGCTCATCCTCAAGTTCATGCGCAACCACCTGCTGGACCCGGCCGACTACGCGCCCGTGCCGACCCGCCTCGACGCGGCCGACGACGCGTTCCTCTTCCGCCAGGGACCGGCCCGCGGCCTCGGCTCCGTCCGCTTCCACGACTGGCGCACCGCGTACGACGCGTACGCCGCCGTGCCCAACGTCGGCCGCTTCCGGGAGCAGGCGGACGCCCTGTGCGCGTTCGTCACCACCGCCGCCCCCGACGAGGAGCAGAGCCGCGACCTCGATCTCCTGCTCGCCGTCGGCCAGTTGTTCGCGCTTGTCGTGCACGGCCAGCTGATCCTGGAGCAGGCGCGGCTGACCGGTCTGGAGGAGGATGTGCTCGACGAGCTGTTCGCCGTCCTCGTCCGCGACTTCTCCGCGCACGCCGTCGAGCTGCACGGCAAGGACTCCGCCACCGAGGAGCAGCAGAGCTGGGCGCTGGGCGCGGTCCGCCGCCCGGTCGTCGACGAGGCCCGCTCCGCGCGCGTCTGGGAGCGCGTCGAGGCGCTGTCCGGCGCGTACGAGATGGCGCAGTGACCCACAGGGCCGCTGCCGCCGGTCCCTCCGGCGGCAGCGGCCCTGGGCTGTCAGCTCCCGAGCAGGTCGTCCACCGTGAGGGCCACGGTGCCGAACAGGTCGGTGACGGTGGTCAGGCTCGCCGCCTGGAGGGCGGCGGTGGGCACGGGGGTGCCGTCGGGGGCGGTGAGCGGGCGGGTGGCCGTGGCCTCGGCGACGACGGTGGGGCGGTAGCCGCGGTTGAAGGCGCCCTGGGCGGTGAAGGTGACGCACATATGGGTCATGAATCCGGCCAGGACCAGGTCGGGGCCCGCCCCGAGGTCACGCAGCGTCTGCTCCAGACCGGTGTCGTGGAAGGCGTCGGGGAAGCGCTTGACCACGACGGGCTCGCCCTCGGCCGGGGCGACCTCGTCGCTGATGGCGCCGATCCGGGCGCGGATGTCGTAAGGGGTGCCCGCACCGCTGTCGTTGACGATGTGCACGACCGGGGTGCCCGCCGCGCGGGCCGCCGCGAGCAGGCGGGCACCGGCGGCCAGGGCCGCCTCGGCACCGTCCAGCGTCATCACGCCGGTGCGGTAGGTGTTCTGGAAGTCGATCATGATCAGTGCCGTGCCGGGCAGCCGGGGCAGCCGGCCGTCGAGGCCGATCACGTCGCGCAGGGTCGTGGAAGCGGTCATCGGAAGGGGTCCTTTCCAGGAGGGATACGGGTCCAGGAGGGATACGGGCATGGCGAAGCCGCGGCGCTCGCCCTGCCGGAGGAGGGGATGCTTCAGGCGGTCGTGCGGAAGCCGCGGCGGTAGGCCGCCGGGGTCGTGCCGAGCTGCTTGCGGAAGGCCCGGTGCAGTGTCTCCACCGAGCGCAGACCGCTGGCCTTCGCGACCTTCTCCAGCGGTTCGTCGGTGCTCTCCAGCAGCCGGCGCGCGGCCTCCACACGGGACGCCTCGACATAGTCGGCCGGAGTGGTGCCGGTCTCCTTGCGGAAGACCCGGGCGAAATGCCGCTCGCTGAGGTTCATCCGCCCGGCCAGCGCGGCCGCGGAGAGGTCGCCGTCCGGGTGGTCGGCGATGTGGAGCCGCAGCTCGTCGATGTCGCGCCGGGAGGCGGCGGGACGGCTGAGCGGGACGCTGAACTGGCTCTGGCCTCCCTGGCGTTTGAGGTACATCACCAGCTGCCGGGCCACCGCCAGCGCGAGGTCCTCGCCGTGGTCCTCGGCCACCAGGGCCAGCGCGAGGTCCAGGCAGGCACTGATCCCGGCCCCGGTCCACACCCGTCCCGAGCGGACGAAGATCGGATCCGGGTCCACCGTCACCCGGGGGTGTACGGCGGCGAGCTGGGCCGCGGTCGACCAGTGCGTGGTCGCCGTCCGCCCGTCGAGCAGCCCGGCGGCGGCCAGCACGTGCGCGCCCACGCACACCGAGGCGACCCGCCGCGCGTGCGGGGCGGTGTCCCGCACCCAGTCCACGACCGCCTGGTCGATCCGGGCCACCGGGCCGTCAGGGCGCAGGTCCACCGCGCCGGGGACGAGGAGGGTGTCCACCGCCGCGCCGACCTCACCGAAGGACAGGTCGGCGAGCAGGCGCACACCGGCCGACGTGGTGACCTCCCCGCGCTCCGGGCCCGCCAGGCGGACGCGGTAGCCCGCACGGCCACCGGTCTCCCGGTTGGCGAGCGCGAAGACCTCGGCCGGGCCGGTGACGTCGAGGAGATCGACATCGGGGAAGACCGCGATGACGACGCGGTGGGCGGCGGACATGTGTCCATCGTCGCCGCCGGCCGGCATGACCGCAATGACGGGCCTCTGTCACATCCGGCCATGGCGGGAGGCCGCGCCCGGCGCACCGGACGCGGCCTCCCGCACGACGGCCCCTCAGGCCAGCGGCTTCTCCAGCACGGCCTTGCGGTGGCTGAACGTCTCGATGGAGTAGCGGCCGTGGTAGTTGCCCATGCCGCTCTCGCCGACCCCGCCGAACGGCAGGTCGGAGACCGTCAGATGGGCCAGCGGAAGGCCGAACCCGAGCCCTCCTGAGGAGGTTTCGGCCGCGAGGCGCCGCCGGGTCGCCTCGGACTCCGTGAAGGCGTAGAGCGCCAGCGGCTTGTCGCGGTCGTTGATGAAGGCGATGGCCTCGTCCAGGCCGGCGACCGTGACGACGGGCAGGAGGGGACCGAAGATCTCCTCCCGCATGACCGGCGCCTCCGGATCGACGTCGGCCAGGACGGTGGGGGCGATGTATTTCGTGGCGCGGTCGGTGCCGCCGCCGGTCACCACGCGTCCGGACCCGAGCAGGGCGGACAGCCGGTCGAAGTGGCGCTCGTTGATGATCCGCCCGTACGTCTCGGACGTCGCGGGGTCGGATCCGTAGAGCTCCTCGACGGCCCGGGCCAGGGCCGGTTCCAGCGCGCGGGCGGTCTCCGGGTCGGTGAGGACGTAGTCGGGCGCCACGCACGTCTGGCCGGCGTTGAGGAATTTGCCGGCCGCCAGCCGCGCCGCCACGACCGTGAGGTCGGTGCCCTTGTCGACGAACACCGGTGACTTGCCGCCGAGTTCGAGGGTGACCGGGGTGAGGTGCCTGGCCGCCGCGGTCATGACGATGCGGCCGACGGTGCCGTTGCCGGTGTAGAAGATGTGGTCGAACCGCTGCTCCAGCAGGGCCGTGGTCTCCGGGATGCCGCCGGTCACGACGGCCACCGCGTCGGCGTCGAGATACCGGGGCAGGAGCCGGGCCAGGGCTGCGGAGGTGGCCGGAGCCAGCTCACTGGGCTTGGCCACCACGGCGTTGCCCGCGGCCAGCGCGCCCACCACGGGGGCGAGCAGCAGTTGCGCCGGGTAGTTCCAGGGCGCGATCACCAGGACGACGCCCAGCGGGTCGTACTGCGTCCAGGCCGTGGCCCCGTCGAGGTGCGCGGGCACCGGGGCCGGCTCGGGCCGCAGCCAGGCGTCGAGGTGGTCGAGGGTGTGGTCGATCTCGCGGATCGTGAAGTCGATCTCGGTGCGGTACGCCTCGTACGCGCTCTTGCCGAGGTCCTCGTGGAGGGCGGCGGCGAGCGCCGCGCCCTCCTCGGTGAGCATGGTGCGCAGGCCGCGCAGCTGGGTGGTGCGCCAGGCGACGGGCTTGGTGCGGCCGGTGCGGAAGGTGGCGCGCAGCCGGGCGACGACGTCGGCGGGCTGCTCGGGAGCGGGGTGGTGCATGGTGCCTCGATCGTGGGTGCGGGGTGCCTCGCCGGTGGGGCTCGGCAGCGGGTGTTTGAGGTCCTCAAGTACCTGCTTCGATGTAAATGCCAATGTTTCAGGATGTCAAGCAACGGCCGGGGCGGCCGACGGCGTCCGCCGTGCCCGGCGGCTCTCGGTCGCGGCCGAGACCGCGAGCAGTGCCACGCCGGCGGCCAGCCAGCACACCAGCGAGACGACGCGGCCGTCGAAGCCCGCGCCGCCGTCGAAGTAGAGCAGGCTGCGGGCGCCCTCGACGAAGCCCGCGCCGTTCCAGAAGGCGTGCAGCGAGCCGAAGAACCCGTTCTGCAGCTCCGGCCGGAAGACGCCGCCCGACGAGGTGAAGTTCAGCATCACGAACAGCACCATCAGCGCCAGCGTCGTCCAGCGCTTGAGAAAGGTGTGCAGGCCGATGCCTATGGTGATGACGCCCGCGGAGTAGAGCCAGCCCATGGCCCACACGGTCGCGTAGTCGTGGTCGACGATGTGGAAGACCGGGCCGGCGAGCGCGATGCCGATGACGCTCACCACGACGGAGGTGGCCAGGCCGATCGCCGCCCGGGTCCACAGCTTGAAGGCCGCGCCGGCGGCCCCGATGGCGGCCACGCTGCCGTACGAGCCGATGCTCAGCGCGACCAGCAGGAAGAAGATGCCCTGCCCGGTCGGGTCGCCCTTGGAGAGCGTGGTGAGGTCGGTGACCGTCAGTGGTACGCCCTGCCGGTCCGCGACGGTGCGGAAGACGGTCGTGGCCGCCACGGCGGTGGTGTCGGAGTTGGCCTTGGCGACCAGCGCCTCGGGGTGCGCGGCGTCCGGTACGTACGCGCCGGCCAGGTCGCGGTCCTCCAGGCGCGCGACGGCGGTCTCGCGGTCCGCGACGGTGGTGACGTCCAGCGTGTCGCCCGCCTTGCTCTGGAGGGTCCGGGCGAGCGTGTCCGCCTTGGCCGAGGTGCCGACGACCGCGATCTTCATCTCGTGCGGTTCGGGCGAGTGGAACGCGCCCAGGTAGGCGAGGCCCATGCCGAGGCACATCAGCAGCGGGGTCAGCAGGTGCAGCGTGACGTGCTTGGCGTGATGGCGCGGCCCGTGCGTGGCGTGGCGTGGTCCGTGCGCGGCTGTGGTCATGGGGGCGGCTCCTCTGGATAGGTTGGTAAATGCAACCAATGTCAGATGTATTATGCAACGAACATGGAGGAGGACGTATGCCCGACCGCGATGTGACCATCGGCACCATCCAGCGCGAGCTGACCGCTTTCGCCCGCCGGGCACGCCACAAGGCCGCTCAGATCCACCCCGAGCTGTCCTTGGTCACCTACACCATGCTCGATCACATGAAGGAGACCGGCGGCTGCCGCGGCACGGATCTGGCCGAGCACTTCCTGCTGGACAAGTCCACGGTCAGCCGGCAGACCGCCGTGCTGGAACGCCTGGGCCTGATCGTCCGCGAGCCCGACCCCGACGACCGCCGGGGCCAGATCCTGCGGCCGTCCGAGGACGGCCTGCGGCTCCTGGAGGAAGCGCACCGGCAGCGCAGAGTGACCTTCGAGGAGCGCTTCACGGAGTGGGGCGACGAGGATCTGGAGCGCTTCTCCGGGTACCTCCAGCGGTACAACGCCGTGAGCTGACTCCTGTCACGGCTTCGCCCCGGTGCCCGGCCGGACGGCCGGGCACCGGGGCGAAGGAAACGACGTGTCGCGAAGCGGGTCAGCCGGTCCTGGCCGCGCGCCTGCGGCGGACAGCGAAGACGCCGCCGGCGAACGCCAGCGCCGCGCCCGAACCGCCAATGACCAGCGGGGCCGGGGACGAGGAGCGGTGTGCCGGGGCCGTGGCCCGGTAGCCGCTGGAGTAGCCCTTCGTGTCGTAGTCCGAGCCCGGCAGCTTGTCGGCGAGACGGCCCTTGAGCAGGGTCTGGTAATCGGCCAGGGACACCGACGCCTTGCCGCCGAGGGCGGTCTTGGCCGCGTCGTTGAGGGGCTCCACGGTGTCGAGCTTCAGCTGGTACCAGGCGTGGTCCTGCGGCGTGGAGAACACCGAGGCCCCCAGATCCCCCTTCGTGGGGTAGGCGGCGTCGCTGTCGCCCTCGCGCACGGCGGCCAGGTGCCAGCCGCCGCCCTGGGTGGCGGCGAGCATGGCGGTCGCGCCGCGGCCGTCGCCGGCGCTGACCGAGGACACCGCGTAGGTGAGCCGGAGGGCCTCGGTGAGGACGGGTTTGGCCTTGCCGGCCACGAAGTCCGGGGTGACCTCGTACAGCGCCACCGGGTCCTTGATGGTGAAGGACGGCACGCCCTGGCACGGGTCAGTCTTGGCGGGAATCGTCTGCGGCCCCCGGGCGCCGCCGTGCGGCACCGGAACGCTGAGGAACCGGCAGACGGAGTTGTGGACGGCCGTCGACTTCACCGCGTCCAGCGCGGCCTGGTAGTCGGGGATGTCGAGCGGGCCGTCGACGGCGTGCGCCGTTCCGGTCGCCGCGGTCAGCACCGCCGACGCGCCCAGCGCGAGGCCGAGGGACAGGCGCGCGAGGTGAGTGGTCCCGGAGCTTCTGTTGTCACGCATGGTGCCCTCCCTAACCCTGGATCCGCTCACGGCTGTGCGTCCACTTGAACGAGCTGTTGCTGACGTAGTCGTTGTAGTTCCACCAGGTGTAGGTCTGGGTGTCCGGCCACGGGTCGCCCACGCCGATCGTGTTGTTCGACTCGTCGTAGCCGTAGATGACGTTCATATGGCCACCGCCGGACGTCCATCCGATGCGCACCGCCATGGGCCGGCCCGCGTTGACCTCGCTGGAGGTCTCGCTGAACGACAGCGGGCTGCTCACTCCCTGGCCGGTGTTGCCGAAGCCCATGCCTTGCCAGGCGCCCGCCATGTCCCCGAGGGTGGCCGGCTGGTTGTCGCAGCTGACGCCGGTCGCGTTGTGCGCGAGATCGCAGAAGTCGGTCTGGCTGTAGTTGTAGCCCCACCAGCTCGCGATGGTGTTGCCCGAGGCGTCCCAGCACCACTGGGTCTTTTCCTGTTTCTGCATATTGATGTCGTCGTAGGCCGCCGCCTGGGCCGTTCCGGTGGTGGCCACCAGGAGCCCCGACACGGTCAGCGCGAGAGCTGACACGGTCGTGGTGAACCTGCTTCTGCTCATCTTTCTTTCCTTCCCGATGGGGTTGGTTGCCGGGTGCATCCAACGCTTCGTAGAGGCGTGAAGAGGACGCGTGGAAAAGAAAGTCGACAAGAAAGTGAGGGGCTTCTCTCCGGTGGGTCCGCGGGTCCGTGGGACCGGAGAGGCGGAATTCCAGGACAGCGCAATGCGTCAATGCTGGCCAGAGGTCTCGCGAGTGCTTCACCCGGACGAGTGGGCGAACATCGTATGAGCAGGCCGGAGTTGGGGGCGAATTTCAGCCCCGTATTTTCCTGGCAGGCGGCCACGGGCCAATTCCCGGCACCGCCCGGAAGTCGTGGAGTTCGCGCTCAGGGATTGCCGGTGTTCCGGCCAGGCTCACCTGAGTTCGGTCGCCGGCCCCGGCGCATGCCGAATGCGGGCCGGGCCGGAGGTCACGGCCACCCGAAGAACGCGCGATAGCACGGCACCTGCTGCTCCAGCATGTGGATGCCGTGGTGCACGCGGCGCCCGGCGGCGCCGGCCGCGCTCAGCAGTGCCGTCTCGTGCGGCTTCATGACGACGTCGACCACCACGGCGTCCGGTCGCACCCTCGTGGGGTCGAAGGGCAGCGGGTCCTCGGGGCGCATGCCCAGCGGCGTCGCGTTGACGGCGAAGCCGGCCGCCTCCAGGTCACCGGGCCCGAGCGCCCGGATCCCGTCCGGCCAGCGGGAACCGAGCCGCAGGAGCAGCGCGTCGAGCCGGTCGCGGTCGGTGTCGTGCACGGACACCCGCGCGGCGCCGGTCATCAGCAACGCCGTGGCGATCGCGCTGCCCGCCCCTCCGGCGCCGACCAGCGCCACGTGGCTGTCGCGCACCGTGTGCCCGGCCGTCCGGAGCCCCTGGACGAATCCGTGCCCGTCGAAGTTCTCGGCGAGCCAGCGGCCGTCGGGGTCGCGCCGCATCGCGTTGGCCGTCCCGATGAGGGCGGCCGCCGGTCCGAGGCCGTCCGCGAGCGCGCACAGGGCCGCCTTGTGCGGAACGGTGACCAGCAGGCCGTCCAGATTGCCGATCCGCTTGAGCCCCTTGACCACCTCGGTGAGATCCCGTGCCCGGGCGTGCACCGGCACCACCACGGCGTCCAGACCGAGTCCGCTCAGCAGGGGGTTGAGCAGGCCGGGCGCCTTGACCTGGGCGACGGGGTCGCCCAGCACCGCGTACAGCCGCGTGGTGCCCGAGACGCCGGCCACCGGCCCAAGGGATTCCATCAGCGGATCCTCTCTGTACCCCGCTCGGATGTTGTCCTACGGTGCTGGAGATGCTCCACAGCTTTGCCGTGACTGCCGCTCGGCACAACCCGGCGTTGCCCTGACGCGCCGTTGTCGTCCCGGCAGTTGCTCCCGACCGCTCCCGACGGAGGGACGAGGCGATCAGATACCTGGGAATCGACATCGGAGGTTCGAAGGTCGCCCTGCGGGTGACAGAGGACACCGGCGGCGAGCCGGGCGGCCGCCGCACCGAGGAGACGTTCCGCTGGCCCGCCGCGAGTGACGTCACCGCGGACCTGGACCTGCTCGCCGCGCGCGTCCGCGGCCTCCTGGAAGGCGGCGAGGGGCCCCTCGCCGGGGCCGGCGTGGCTCTGCCCGCGATCTGCGACGCGGCCGGCAGGGTGCGTACGTGGCCGGGCCGGCCGAGCTGGGCGGGCCTCGATCTGGCGGCCGCCTTCCGGCAGTTGCTGCCCGGTATCCCGGTCGCCTGTGCCGACGACGGTGATCTCGCCGCACTGGCCGAGTCCCGTGCCGCCGACTGCCGGCACCTGCTGTACGTGGGGGTCGGCACGGGCATCGGCGGCGGCATCGTCCACGAAGGCCGCTCCTGGCCGGGTCCCGGCCGCGGCTCGTGCGAGGTCGGCCATGTCGTCGTCGACCGCTCGGGCCCCCGCTGCGACTGCGGGCGCGCCGGGTGCGTCCAGGCGATCGCGTCGGGACCGGCCACCCTCCGCCGCGCCGCCGAGCTGCGCGGCCAGGAGACCGGCTTCGCCGAACTGGCGGCGGGGGCGAACCTTCACGCGCCGTGGGCGCTGACGGCGGTCGACGAGAGCGCCGGGGCGGTCGCCGCCGCCGTGACCGGCATCTGCGAGCTGGCACACCCCGAACTCGTCCTCGTCGGCGGCGGGTTCGCGGCGGGCATGCCGGGATACGTGGCCTCGGTGGCGGCACACGCCGAGCGGCTGGCGCGCCCCGGAACGGATCCGGTGCGGGTGCGGCCGGCGGTGCTCGGCGGGCGGTCGTCCCTGCACGGCGCGGTCCTGCTCGCAACGGAGGCGCACGGGCAGGGAGCCCGGCCCCTGGACGGCGACCGTCTCTTTCGGCGGTTTCTTTCGGCGGGGTGACAGGTAGGGCCGCTCACCGGTCCGATTGAGCACAATCACAGGTGATTTCGCGCATGTTCACCATGCCTCGTGCGCTCGGGGCCGGCAGAAGGAGCCAGCGTCATGCTCGACAGACGGACCGTCATTCGCGCCGGCGCCGGGGTGGCGGCGGCCGCCGCCGTGGCCGGTACGGCCGCCACCGGTGCGGCGGCCGTGGGCCTGCCGGGCGGACGAGGACGCGCGGCGGCGCGCGGGACCGACTGGGCCTCCTTACGCCGTCATCTGTCGGGCGATCTCGTCCTGCCGTCGGACATCGGCTACGAGCGGGCCAGGAAGATCTACAGCGGCCAGTTCGACGGCATCCGCCCGCAGGCCGTCGCGTACTGCCGCACCGAGGAGGACGTACGGACGACCCTCGCGTTCGCCCAGGACAACGCGCTGCCCCTCACCCCGCGCAGCAGTGGGCATAGCTTCGGCGGCTACTCCACGACCGACGGGATCGTCCTGGACGTCTCCGAGTTCCACGCGGTCAGCTTCACCCGGAACACCGTCGTCATGGGCGCGGGCACCCAGCAGGTGGACGCCCTCACCGCCCTGTCGCCGCGCGGCGTCGCCGTGGCGAGCGGCAACTGCCCGGGCGTCTGTCCCGGCGGCTTCGTCCAGGGCGGCGGCCTGGGCTGGCAGAGCCGCAAGTTCGGCATGGCGTGCGACCGGCTGGTCTCCGCCCGGGTCGTGCTCGCCGACGGCCGTGCCGTGACGGCCTCCGCCACCGAACACCCCGACCTGTTCTGGGCGATGCGCGGCGGGGGCGGCGGCAACTTCGGCGTCGTCACCAGCTTCGAGCTGCGCCCCACGGACGTGCCCTGCGTCGTCAGCTACAACCTCACCTGGCCGTGGGAGTCGGCGCGGCGGGTCATCGAGGCGTGGCAGCACTGGATCATCGACGGCCCCCGGGACCTCGGCGCCGCGCTGGCCGTGCAGTGGCCGGACGCCGGCACCGGCGCGCCGGTCGTGGTCGTCACCGGCGCCTGGCTGGGCGCGCCGGACGCGCTCGCCCCCCTGCTGGACTCCCTGGTGGCCTCGGTGGGCGGCACGCCCGCCACCCGCTCCGCCAAGACGCTCTCCCAGCACGACGCGATGATGGCCCAGTACGGCTGCGCCGACCTCACTCCCGAGCAGTGCCACACGGTCGGCTACTCGCCCGAGGCCGCACTGCCCCGGCAGAATTTCTCCATGGACCGCAACCGGCTCTTCTCCCGGGCCATCGGGGAAGAAGGCGTCGAGCGGATCCTGGAGGCGTACGCCGCCGACCCGCGCGCCGGGCAGTTCCGCTTCCTGAGCTTCTTCGCCCTCGGCGGGGCCGCCAACCGCCTTGACCGCGCCGCCACCGCGTACGTCCACCGCGACACCGAGTTCTACCTCGGGTTCTCGGTCGGTCTGAACGACCCGAAGTACACGGAGGAGGACGAGCGGCTCGGCCGCGCCTGGGCCGCGCGGGGGCTGCGCACGCTGGGGCCGTACTCCAACGGCGAGAGCTACCAGAACTTCATCGACCCGGAGCTCGGCGACTGGAAGTCGGCCTACTACGCCGAGAACTACGGCCGCCTGGCCGCCGTCAAGGCGGCCTACGACCCGCACCGGCTGTTCTCCTTCGCGCAGGCCGTCTGACCTTCCGTGGCCTCTCCCGGGAGGAGCCTCTTCGAGGGGGTCTCTTCCCGGGAGGCCACGGAAACCTGTTCCTCTACGCCGCTCCTGTGGGCACTGGTGCGCCCGTGCGCTTCTGTGTGATTGAGTGAAGTCCGGTCGCGCAGAGACCAGTTGCCGTGGAGGGGGCGCCAGTTGCGAGCATCAGCGGTGGAGAGGGTGGAGCTGATCCGCTGGCCGGTGGAGTCCGACCGGAGGGAGCGCTGCCGCGACCGGGGCGTCATGCGGATCCTGGTGCTGGAGGCCGGGGCCGAGGCGCCCTTGTGCGTCGACCTCAAGGAGGACTGGGTCCGCGCTCCCGTCAGCGCCGACGATCTGCGGGCCCGCGCCGAGGCGCTGCGGATCAGGGCAGCCGCCGCCGAGTCCCGGCCCGAGGTCGACCCGAACGGAGTGCTGCGCTTCCGGTGGCGCTCCGCCCTGCTCTCGCCCACCGAGGCCCGGCTCGTCGCCCGGCTCACCGAGTCCTACGCCGAGGTCGTCACCCGCGACGATCTGCTCCGTCTGCCGCAGGGGCGTACCGTGCCGAGCCGCAACGCCCTCGACCTGCACATCATGCGGATCCGGCGGCGTCTCGCCGCGCTGGGCCTGAGGGTGCGCACCGTCCGGGGGCGTGGCTACGTCCTGGAGAGCGCGGAAAGCGGGGAAGGCGGGGAAGGGGACTGAGCGCCGAGCGCGGCCGCGTGTCCGCACCGGACGCCCTTACGAGTGAGGAGCCCGAAGTGCCGCAGCCCCAGCACAGCCGCATCGACGTCGAGTTGGGCGAGAGGTCCTATCCCGTGCACGTCGGACCGGGGGTCCGCCACCTCCTCCCCGGCATCGTCGCCTCCCTCGGCGCGCGCCGGGCCGCCGTGGTGACCGCCCGGCCCCCCGACCTGGTGCCCGATCCCGGGGTGCCCGCGCTGATCGTCCGGGCGCGGGACGGCGAGCGGCACAAGACGCTCGCGACCGTCGAGGACCTGTGCCGGAAGTTCACCACCTTCGGCATCACGCGCCACGACGTCGTCGTCTCCTGCGGAGGAGGCTCGACCACCGACACCGTCGGCCTGGCGGCGGCGCTGCACCACCGGGGTGTGCCGGTGGTGCACCTGCCGACCACCCTCCTGGCGCAGGTGGACGCGAGCGTCGGCGGCAAGACCGCGGTCAACCTGCCCGAGGGCAAGAACCTCGTGGGCGCCTACTGGCAGCCCAAGGCCGTGCTGTGCGACACCTCGTACCTGCGGACGCTGCCCGCCGAGGAGTGGACCAACGGCTACGGCGAGATAGCGCGCTGCCACTTCATCGGCGCGGGCGACCTCCGCGGCCTCGCCGTCCACGAACAGGTCACCGCGAGCCTGCGGCTGAAGGCGTCCGTCGTCGCGGCCGACGAGCGGGACTCCGGCCTGCGGCACATCCTCAACTACGGCCACACGCTGGGCCACGCGCTGGAGACCGCCACGGACTTCGCCCTCCGGCACGGCCTGGGCGTGGCGATCGGGACGGTCTTCGCGGGCCGGCTCGCCGAGGCGCTGGGCCGCATCGGCGCCGACCGCGCGCGCGAGCACACCGAGGTCGTCCGCCACTACGGACTCCCGGAAGCCCTTCCGGCGGGCACCGACATCACCGAGCTCGTCGCCCTGATGCGGCACGACAAGAAGGCCACGTCCGGACTGGCCTTCGTGCTCGACGGGCCGTCCGGCGTGGAACTGGTGCCCGGGATCCCGGAGGACGTCGTCCTGCGCACGCTCGCGGCGATGCCGCGGGAGGGCGACTGACAGGGTTCACAGGCGGCCGTAGGCGCGCAAGGTGCGCAGGGCGGCGAGGGTGACGACCGGGCGCCACTCCAGCCGTGACCCGGGTGCCCACGCGCGCCACAGGATCGGCCACCCGCCGTCCTCCTCCTGCCGGGCCGCGAGGAAGTCCAGGCAGTCCTCCATCTCCCGGCCGGTGAACCACTGCCTGGCCAGGGAGGCGGGGGAGTGGGCGACGTCGTAGGGAAAGTGGTGCTCGCCCGGCGCGTACCCCGGCGGCACAGGGAACTCCTCCGCACGCTCCGGATCGGTCACATACATCCGCCGCCCGCGCGTCATGTCCCCCAGCCGGAGGGCCACCGGCAGCGCCCGGTCGCGGTCGGGCACGCCGTCGAGGAAGTCGACCGCGGCCTCCACCTCGTAGGGGTGGGTGGCGTCCAGCGCGCCGGCGGCCGCCCAGCAGAATTCCGCGGCGCGCTCCACCCATGGATGGCGGATGCCGTTGCGCAGCAGCAGCCCGACGACGGGACCGGTGGACAGCAGCGCGCCCGGGGGATCGTCCCGCAGGGGCAGGACGGATGCCGAGGGGTAGCCGCGGAGCGAGGGATGGATGGCCGGCAGGGCTCCGTCGGGCGCGCTGATGGCCTCGAAATGCCGCAGGAGACCCGCCGTTCGGGTCTCGTCGCAGCGGCCGATCTCGTCCAGCACCCGCAGCGCGAAGGCCGCGTGCAGGGGCTGCGGGCCCGGTCCGCGCAGATCCGGTTCCAGCGCGAAGCCGAAGCCTCCGTCGGGCCGCTGATAGCCCCTCAGCGCCGCCTCCACCCCGTCGGGGTCGGGTGTGCGGAAATGGTGGGCGAAGCGGCGCTGTTCCAGCAGCCGCGCGGTGAGCCAGATGTGACCCTCGGCTCGGACGACGGGATGACTCACTGGAGGGAACCTTTCGCATGGGGCCGATGGCGTCAAGTGACTGGTGATGCCGACAAGTTCAGGAGAAAGTAGAGTGTTTCGATTCGGGAGGGGAGTGGTGTTTCTATGTCGATCGAGCTGTCCGAGCCGTTGAAGAAGGCCCTGGATTCCCTCGTGTTCGGCGTCGTGGCGACTGTCGGCCCCGACGGCCGTCCGCACCAGTCCGTCGTGTGGGTCCGGCGTGAGGGCTCCGACGTACTGTTCACGATTCTGCGCGGCAGCCGCAAGGAGAAGAACATCCTGAACGACGCGCGCGTGAGCGTGCTGCTCCACCCGGCGGACGCCCCTTACACCTATGCCGCGATCCGGGGCACCGCGCACTTCATGGATGTGCCGGACCCCGGCGCCTTCTTCGATGAATTCTCCCTGAAATACCGGGGGATGCCCTATCGCGAGTCCTTCCCCGAGCCGCCGGACGAGAGCGCCATCGTCGCCGTCCGGGTCGTTCCCGAGGCGGTCTTCGAGCAGTGGTGATGACAAGCCGGTGAACCGGTGCGGCGGACCCGTCGGCGGGTCCGCCGCACCGCGATCGGCGCCCTGCTCGCGGGCAGGGGCTCAGACGCGTGGTTCGGTGACCATGGGCAGGGGGCCCACGGCGACCAGGGCCCGGGGCTCCGGCCGGACCACGGTGCCGGGCACGGGCCGCAGCCGCCAGCGGGCGGCCACCATCGTCATCGCGAGCGTCGTCTCGTTCATCGCGAACTCGTCGCCGATGCACTTCCGGCTGCCGGTCCCGAAGGGGATCATCGCGCCGCGCGGCACGTCCTTGGCCCGCTCCGGCAGCCACCGGTCGGGGTCGAAGCGCTCGGCATCGGGGAACAGGCGCCGGTCACGCTGGAGGGCGTACGTGCTGTAGATGATGACCGTTCCGGCCGGCATGCGTACGCCGCCGAGTTCGGTCTCCTCGGAGACGACCCGGGTGACCAGCCAGCCGGGCGGGTACAGCCGGAGCACCTCGGTGATGACGCGCCGGGCGTAGTCCGGCTCGTCCTTGTGGCCTGCCGTCCGGTCCGCCCCGTCCGGCTCCCCGGCGGGGGAGCTGTCGGCCAGTTCCTGCAGCCGGGCCTCGCAGCCGGGGTTCTCGCCGAGCAGGTGGAAGGTCCAGGTGAGTGCCGTCGCGGTGGTCTCGGTGGAGGCCATCAGGAAGTTCATCACCTGGTCGTGGATCTCCGCGTCGGAGAGCCGGTCGCCGGTGGCCTCGTCGCGGGCGGCCAGCAGCCCGGAGAGCAGGTCACCGTGGTCCGTTCCCGCCGCCCGGTAGGTGGCGATGATGTCGTCGACGATGGAGCGCAGTCGCCGCAGCGCCTCGTCGAAGCGGCGGTTGCCCGGCGTCGGCGTCCGGTGGAGGAGACCCAGCGGGGAGACCATCCGCTCGTACATGCCCTCCATCACCACGGGGAGGTGACGCAGGATGCCTTCGACGGCCGGGGTGCCGATCTCCGTGGACAGCAGCACCCGTGCGCCGATCCGTGCCGTCAGCGCGTGGAAGACGTCGTTGACGTCGATGATCCCGCCGGGCCGCCAGCGGTCCATCTCCGCCTCCAGCTCCCGGCGCATGACCTCGGTGTAGGTGGCCAGGCGGCCGCGGCGGAAGGAGGGCTGCACCAGCAGGCGCTGACGGCGGTGGTCCCTGAAGGGGCAGTTGCCCAGGCTGTTGCCCATGAGCAGCTTGGTCTTCTCGTAGAACGGCCCGCCCCGGTCGAAGGTCCGCGGGTCCGCCAGGACCTGCCCGATCAGGTCGGGGTGGCAGGCCATATAGGCGGGCGTGCGGCCGAGCGAGACCTTCACCAGGTCGCCCCGGTAGGGGAGGGCCGTGAGGAATTCCAGGGGCATGCGGCGCAGCGGGATGGTGTGGCCGATCAGCGGCAGCCGCCCCGGGGCCTCGGTGACGGTCCAGGGGCCCGCCTGCCGGGGGGCTTCTCGCGTGGGTTTCACCGGCCCTCCCTCCCGTCGTCGCCCTGGGCCCGGGGGAGAGGTTTCCGCGCGGTGACCACCGAGTAGCCGACCTCCTCCACCGAGCCCATGCGGTCGATGCCGTCGACCATGCGGTGGAACGCCTCGTCGTCCATGTGGGAGCCCAGCTCGTCCCTGGCCGCGCGCATCTTCGCCGCGACCGCCGCGTACGACGGCCGTACCTCGTCCCCGATGTCGAGGAACTCCACCACCTCCAGCCCCGCCGACCGCATGCGGTCCTCGTACGCCTCGCGGGTGAGGACGGGGCCCTGCTGGAAGTTGTCGTTGGCGGTGTCGACGATCGCCCTGGACGCTTCGCTCAGCGGCCGGCGCAGCACGAAGTCCGTCACGGTCACCCGGCCGCCCGGGCGCAGGATCCGGGCGATCTCGGTGAAGACGTCGGTGCGTTCCAGGGCGTGGCAGATGCTCTCGATGGCGTAACAGGCGTCGAACGAGCCGTCGGGAAAGGGGAGCGCGAGCATGTCACCGATGTGGAATTCGGTGGTGTCGTCGCCCTCCTTCTCGGCGAGCTCCCGGGACAGGCTCACTTGATACGGGTTGATGGACACCCCGGTGGCCTTCACCCGGTGCCGCGCGGCGATGCGCAAGGTGGCCTTGCCGTTGCCCGACCCCACGTCGAGCACCCGCTCCCCGGGGGTGAGGCCCAGGCGCTCCGAGACGTGGTCGGTCAGCCGGTCACCGGCCTCTTCGACGCTCGTGGGGACGTCGGGGCCCGCCCAGTAGCCGCCGTGCATGTAGCCGCCTTCCGCGTGCACCATCAAGTCGGTGACGCGGTTGTAGAGTTCGACCATCTGGTCGGAGGCGGACGCGGTGTCGGTCATGCCGCTCACTTCCCCGGGCGCTGGGCGACGAGCAGCAGATAGCCGAACTCCTTGATGCCGATGAGGTCGCCGGGGTCGAACTGGTCCACCATCTCCTCGCCGAATTCCGTCTCCAGGCGCTCCTTCGACGCGTTGATGCGCTCCGAGAGCACCACGAAGGTCTTCTCCAGGGTCTGGTCGCTGATGTCGAGGAACTCCTCCAGCCACAGGCCCGCCCCGCGCAGCAGGGGAGGATACGTCTCGGCGCTGACCATGGTCATCATGAAGTCGTGGAGATAGCGCTGGACGGCCGCCCGCCCCTCGGGGGCGAGGGGGGCCCGCTCGAAGAAGTCGGTGAGCACCAGGCGGCCCCCGGGCCGCAGCACCCGGCCGACCTGGGCGAGGACCTGGGCGCGGTCGGGCATGTGGATGATCGATTCGAGGGCGATGACCGCGTCGAAGCTCCCGTCCTCGAAGGGGAGGTCCATCGCGTCGGCCCGCTGGAAGCGCGCCCGGTCGGCGAGGCCGGAGTCCTCGGCCAGCGCGTTGGCCCGGGCGACCTGCTCCTTGCTCACCGAGATGCCCGTGACGTGCGCGCCGCTCAGGCGGGCGATGCGCACGCCGGGTGTCCCCACGCCGCAGCCGAGGTCCAGGACGCGGGAGCCGGAGCCGACGCGCAGCCGCTCGGTCATCATGTCGGTGAGCCGGTCGGTGGCCTCGGCCAGCGGCACCTGGCTGCCGGGGGAGTCCCAGTAGCCGAAGTGCAGGTTCTCGCCGAGGGACGCGGCCCCCAGGGCGGTGAACCGGTCGTAGAGCGCGCCCACTTCGTCGGAGGCGGGCGAGGGCATGGGGAGGTCGGACAGCTCGGAGTGCGGCATGGATGAGCCTCTCGTGAAGGTCGGGGGTCTGGGCCGGTCGGGGGTCAGGAGACGCGGAGGTCCCGGTAGACGGCGTCGGCGAGGCGGATGATGCGCTCGCGGTGGCGTTCGTGCTCCACCTTCCCGTTGAGGTGGAGGGCGACGACGAGAGCGGCGTCCGGGTCGGCGAACACCACCGCGGTCCACAGGCCGTCGTGCCCGTAGGACCGGGGGGAGGTGTACGAGCCGAAGCTGGTGAACCGCGGGTCCAGCCGGCGGCATTCGAGGCGGAAGCCCATGCCCCAGTCGGCGTTGCCGTAGCGGTCCGTCAGGCCGGTGCGGTGCCGGGCCGTGAGGGCGGCGACGGTCGGCGGCGCCAGGACGCGCCCGCCGGGCGCGGACCCGCCGCGCAGCAGCATCTCGAAGAGCCTTCCCATGTCGCGCAGCGGGCCCCGGGTGTTGACCCCGGGGATGCAGCGTGTGGTGGCCGCCTCGGTGGACCACCAGTGGGTGGGCCGCGGGCCGCCTTCCGGGTTGCTCACATGGATCAGCGGCAGCTCGTCCCCGAGCGCGGCGAACCCGTCGCGGTCCAGCTGGACATGGGTGGCGGACATGCCGCACGGCCCCAGGATCTCCTCCTGGACGTACGTGCCGTACTCCCTGCCGTCGACGGCGGGGAGGATGCGCGCCAGGACGAACCAGGCCCACCACTGGCTGTAGTTGATGCCGGGCACACCTCCCGGGCGCGGTGCCACCGGCACCTCGAAGGCGCGGCGCAGGCGTTCCTCGTCCGGGCCGGCCACGACGCCGTGCAGCGGATCGTCGCCGGTGGGCAGCGGGCCCGTGTGGGTCAGCAGCTCCATCGAGGTGATGGACTCCTTGCCCCGGTTGCCGAACTCGGGCAGATAGTGCGCCACGGGCAGGTACGGGTCGTAGACTCCCGCTTCCCACAGGCGGCCCAGGGCGACCGACAGCAGTGGCTTGGCGCAGCAGTACCACAAGGGGAGCGACCGGTGGGTCATCGCGACCCCGGGACGGGCCAGCCCCAGTCCCGCGTCCGCGAGCGGGACCCCGTCGCGGGAGACGTAGATCTGCGCCCCCGGGGTGGAGGTGCCCACCTCGCGCTCCAGCTCCCGCATGGTGCCGGGAAGTGCCGCACGGGCGCCCCGGACGGCCTCGGCCGCTTCCTCGGTGCCGGGCGGGGGGGCCGCTGCGCGCGCCGGGGCACCGGGCGTGCCACCGAGCGCGGCCACATGGCCCGATCCGTCGCGCTCCAGCGCGGCGTCGATGAAGAACAGCAGGCTGAAGTTGCCCTCGGCCCGGACGTCACCCCGCTCGAAGACACCGGCCCGCTCCCGCGCCGGGCCGAGCAGCAGGGCGCGGGCGGCCGCCAGGGGCAGCCGGATCCGCAGCCCCGGGCTCTCGCCGGCCGCGGCCGTGAGACCCAGCCGCCCGGAGACCAGGTCCACCCGCACGTCGACCGCCGGCGGCGTATCGGCCGGTGGGTCGGTGAGCTCCAGGCGGAGCGCGACCGTGCTGCGCTCGCCGGCCGGCGGGCGTTCGAGCTTCCGGGCCCCGTCGAGCCAGGCGGTGGACAGGAACGGCGCGGTGGACAGGGTGTCGGGCACGGGCTCACTCCTCCGCTGCCTTGGCGGCGCCCGGCGCCACCTGGGGGACGACCTCGTGGAACAGGCGCTCCAGGCTGGTGGTGGCCGGGTAGTCGCGGAACCACAGCACGAACTCCGCCACGCCCGCGGCGACGAGACGCCGCGCGCGTTCGACGAGCTGCTCCGGCGTCCCGTACAGGCTGCGCCGCGCCAGCAGGTCGGGGTGGTGGCTCCAGAACAGCACCTCGTGCGGGGTGGCGAGCCAGCGGTCGCGGTCCAGCGCGGAGTCGAAGATCCGGCACTCCGCCGCCCACGCGTGCCGGACGCCGTCCGGATCGAGCCCGAGCTCCGTACGGCGGCGGCGGAACGCGGTGACGGCCGCGGCGACCTGACCGGGCTCGCCCGTCCACTGGATGTGCGCGCACTCCCGCACGGTGGCGTCGGCGGGCAGCAGCGCGCCGCGACCGGCGTCCCCGGCCGGGGCGCGCAGCGCGAGGGGGAGAGGGCGCTGCCGCGGGGTGGGCACGCAGTGCGCCGACGTCAGGCGGATGTGTTCCCCGGTGAAGGTGACGGGCTGTCCGCTCCACAGCGCGCGCAGGGCCTCGGCCGTCTCCCCGAGAGACCTGTGGGCCGCGGCCTCCTCCTCGTCGGGCTCCAGGCCCGCGGGCACCGCGTGCCCTGTCGAGTGATGCTCCGGGAGGTACTCGCGGGCGGAGAAGCCGAGGGTGAGGCGGCCGTCGCAGACGATGTCCAGGGCCGCCGCCCGCTTGGCGATCAGCGCGGCGTTGCGGAACGGCGGGGCCGAGGAGAGCAGCCCCAGATCAAGGCCGGGCACCGCGCCCGCGAGCGCCGCGAGCGCCGTCCAGCCCTCCCAGACCGGCTCGGGCTCGCGCCGGGGCAGGGTGTCCGTGCGGTCCAGCAGCCAGAGCCCGCCGCGGCCCTGCCGGCGGACGGTGCGGGCGGTCTCCAGGAGAAGCCGCCAGCCCTCGCGGCTGTCCGTTCCGGCCAGTTCGAGGTTGGTGCCCTGCGGGGCGACGACGCTCCAGCGCGGGGTCGCGGACGTCATGCGCGGCCGCCGCTGCGGACCAGCGCGAGCAGGCTCTGCGGCTTGTCGAGCAGGAAGTCGGGCCGCTCGGCGCTCAGTTGCCCGGGTGCGCCCTCGCCCCAGGTCGCGCCCACGGTGGCGGTTCCCGCGGCGCGGCCGCTGCGGATGTCGATCACCGCGTCACCGACCATGACCGCGCCCTCGGGCGCCGCGTCCAGCCGGCGCAGCGCCTCGCGCACGATGTCGGGGTGCGGCTTGGGCCTCGGCACCTCGTCGCTGCCCACCACTTCGTCCAGCAGGGGCAGCAGCCCGACGGCCTCCAGCACGGCGCGGGCCCGGGAGCCGGACTTGCCGGTGGCGATCGCGGTGCCGACGCCGTCCGCCCGCAGGTCCGCCAGCAGCTGCGGCACGTCCGGATACACCTCGACCTGGTCCATCATCCGGTGGCTCTCCCGGACGAACGGCTCCTCCAGTTCGCCGGGGAGACCCATCAGCCGCATGATGTCCGGGAAATAGCGGCCCTGGTGGGTGCGGTACTCGTCGAAGGGCGGCTCGCCCGGCCCCACCACTTCGCGGTAGGCCAGGGCGAACGCCTCGCGCATCACCGCGAAACTGTCGATGAGGACGCCGTCGAGGTCGAAGACGACCGTGGTGAACCGGGACGGGAACGAGGGGGAAGGCGCGTCCTTCGCGGCCTCCGGGATGGGCGGGGGGTTCACAGGCATGGCAGGAGCTCCGTGGGTAGGGACGTCGGGGCCCAGACCCCGGCGTGGCTGACGACTTTCGTGAAGCGGCCCGCGAGCCGGTGGTAGATGGCCCCCGGCGAGCTGTGCGGCGGGTGGGCCGCGGCGTCCAGCCCGCCCCAGGCGGCCATGGCCCGCAGCAGCAGCGGATCGGCCGGCACCCAGCGGCCGCCCACCAGGAACTCGGCCCAGCAGTGCGGTGTGGAGTACGGCTTGGCCACCAGCAGGCCGAAGGAGAACCGCACGTCGAGCCCGCGGCGCCGGCCCTCCGCCACCAGCCAGGCCGCCGCGCCGCCGCAGTCCGCCATGCGCGTGCTCCACAGGAACTCCGGGTCCCAGCGGATCGCTTCGGGCAGCAGGAAGAAGCCGACCGGCTCCAGGGTGCGCAGCAGGTCGAGGACGGCCGGGGGGAAGTCCGGCCAGTGGCCGCGCGACCGTACGTACAGCCGCGCCAGCGTGGTCTCCTGCGGTGAGGCGGCCTCCACCGGGCGGCGGGCGCCGGGCAGCAGCACGCCGTAGCGGCACGGGCCCGCGTGGCCGGGCACCGGGCAGGAGGCGGTGACGTCGACGCGGTAGCGGGGCCCTTGCGAGGCCGAGGCGGTCCGCAGGGAACCGGCCCACGAGCGGACGGCCCGGCGCTGCACCGAGGCCAGGCCCAGGTGCAGGGCCGCGTTGCCCAGGTCGTAGCCGTCGAAGAGGCGCGCCGCGCCCGTACCCACGAAGGGCACGCCCGCCTCGCACAGCGCGGACAGCAACTCCGGTCCGACGCGGTGCAGCCGGCGCGCGCTCTGCTCGTCGACGGTGAAGCGGCGGTGCTCGTCGGGCACGAGCAGCAGCCGTGCCACGAGTGCCTGGAGCTCCTGGGTGGAGGGGGGCCGGGCCGGCGTGTAGACGCTGATCTCCTCGGTCCTTTCGCCTGGACGGAACACAGCGGGACGGAAAGCGGACGGGACAGCGGGTGCGCCCGCCGATGGGGTGCCGCGTCAGTCGATGTAGCCGAGGGCCTGGAGGCGGGCCGCCACCTGCTGCTCGTCGCTCGCGGTGTACGCCGGCTCCTGCGGGCGCGGCGCGTAGGGGGTGAAGGGGCGCAGCGCCGGGGCCACTTCGTGGGCGAAGAGCTCCATGGACTCGGCCCGGTGCCGGTCCGCCAGCTCACCGAAGGCGAACTCGCCCAGCAGTGTGTCGAAATGACCCTCCAGGGACGCCGCCCTGATCCGGTCGGCCACGGTCGACGGCGAGCCGACGAAGACCAGGTTGTTCTCCAGCAGGAAGCGGAAGTCGCCGGAGCCCGCCAGGATGTCCGCCGTGCTGAGCCTGCTCGGCGGGGCGTGCTGATCGCGCGAGCGCGACACCGAGCCGTACCGCAGCGTCTTGGTGAACGTCTCGGTCATGTGCGCGGCCGCCCGCTCCTCCGCCTCGGCGTCCGTCCGGGCCACATGGACCAGCGTCCAGTAGCCGATGCGCGGGTCCGTCACATGGCCGTGGCCCCGCCACCAGTCGAGGTAGTGCCGGTAGACCAGCGCCATGGACGCGCGCGGCACGATCATCGTGGAGCTGGTGTGGGCACCGGCCTCGCTCAGATAGCGCAGGGTGTTGCGGTTGGTGGTGGGCACCCACACGGGCGGGTGCGGGCGCTGCACCGGCGGGAAGGACAGGTTGATGTCGCGCAGCCGGTGCGCCGGTCCGTCGAAATCGAAGGCGCCCTGAGCGGCGGACGCGGCGCGCAACAGCTCCAGGGCCTCCCGGGTCAGGAGGTGCCGGTTGTCGAAATCGGCGCCGAAGGGCAGGAAGGGATCACGGCTGACCCCCGAGGCCAGCCCCACCTCCAGGCGTCCGCCCAGGAGCTGGTCCAGGGTCGCGACCTCCTCGACCAGGTGCAGTGGGTGGCGCAGCGGCGGCACCCAGCCCATCGGCCCGACCCGGATGCGCTCGGTGCGCAGCGCCGCGCCGGTGCAGAAGACCGCGGGCGAGGGCATCCAGCTCTCGTGCGGCGTGCAGTGGTGCTCCACGGAGAAGGCGTAGTCGAAGCCGAGGCGGTCGGCGTCCTCGACCTCGCGCCAGAGCTCTTCATAGCGCTCGCCCGGCGTGATCCCGGGACGGCCCCAGACATGGGAGAAATAAGCGAATTTCATTGGCTTCCCCGGGTGGGCAGGACACGTGGACAAGTGGGCGTGCCGGGCGCCGCGTCGCTCTCCGGCGGGCGCAGGGGGGAGGGTGGCTCGACACCGGCGGCCGAATAGATGTGGTCGATGCAGGAGGCCAGGATGGTCACTTCGGCCATCGAGCCCTCGCCCAGGCCCGACACCGGGCCCTGCCCGTCGGCCGAGCCGCCGAGCCGGCGGGCGAGTTCGTCCACCTGCCGCTTGTATTCGACGCCCACGGGCTCGTCGGGCAGCGCGATGGTCTCCTCCACCCCCTGGCGCAGGACCACCAGGCTCGACTTCCGCAGCCGGTGCGGGCTGAACCCGAAGGTGCCGCGCAGCGTGGCCACTCCCTCGGTGCCCTCCACCGTGATCGTGGTGACGTCCAGCGCCTGGTGGGAGGCCCAGCGCGTCTCCAGGGAGATGCCCACGTCGGTGTCGGTGACGAGGAAGCCGCGGGCGGTGTCCTCCACCGTCTCCCCGGGCCCGGACCGCGCGGTGCCGGAGGAGCGCCGGCTCCAGTCGGCCGTGGCCTCGCCCCGGCTCATCCAGTCCGCCGACATCGTGCTCGCCGCCCGGACCACGCGCGGCCACCCCAGCAGGTGCAGCCCCACGTCCAGCAGGTGCCAGCCCAGATCCAGCAGCGCACCGCCGCCGGCGAGCCGCCGGTCGACGAACCAGCCGGTGCGCTGCGGGATGCCGGTGGCCCGGATCCAGCTCAGCCCGACGCTGCGCACGGCGCCCAGCGAGGGCAGCAGCTCCGCCAGGCGGCAGACGTCGGTGCGGTGCCGGGCGGCGCTCCAGGCGTAGAGGGTGATGTCCCCGATGCTGCCGCCCCGCGCCTGGTGGTCCAGGGCGAGAGCCTGGGCCTCGAAGAGCGTGCGGCACACCGGCTTCTCGACGAACACCGGCACGTCCCGCTCCAGCAGGGCCTTGGCCACGGGGAGATGGAGGTGGTTGGGCAGGGCGATGATGGCCGCGTCCACGCTTCTCGGAGCGATCTCCTCCGGTCTGCTCAGGACGCGCGTCGGCGTGCCCTCCGGCAGGGCCGACCTGGCGGCCACGGGGTCGTCGTCCACGAGGAAGTCGACCCGGAACGCCGGGTGTTCCGCCAGCAGCGGCAGCCACACCTTGCGCGAGACCCACCCCGCGCCCAGCACGGCCATCCGCAGGGGCTCGCGCGCCGTCTCCGGCGGTGTCACGACGGGTGCCTTTTCCGTGAAAGTCATC
Organism: Streptomyces sp. NPDC020379; assembly: GCF_044387105.1. Lineage (NCBI taxonomy): Bacteria > Bacillati > Actinomycetota > Actinomycetes > Kitasatosporales > Streptomycetaceae > Streptomyces > Streptomyces sp. NPDC020379. The sequence continues at coordinate 196,231 of NZ_JBIRVR010000007.1, read as the reverse complement.
AGAAGCGGGCACCGCCGTCGACGACGAGCGTATTGCCGTTGACATAGGAGGCCGACGGCGACAGCAGGAACGACACCGCCGCCGCGACCTCCTCGGGCTCGCCGAGCCGCCCCGCCCCGATGAACTGGAGGACGAGATCGCGCTCGGCCTCCGAGAAGTCCATCACCTCGGCCCGGATCGCCCCGGGCGCGACGACGTTGACGGTGATGCCGTGCTTGCCGACCTCGCCCGCCACCGAGGCCGCCCACGGCTGGAGCGCCCCCTTGGTGGCGGCGTACGCGCTGTGGCCGGGCAGCCCGCTGGTCCCGGCCCGGGAGCCGAAGAGCACGATCCGCCCGTACTTGGCGCGCATCATCGGCTTCAGGCACGCCTTGGCGAGGTTGACCGAACCGGCCAGGTTCACCCGCAGCAGCTTCTCCAGGCTCCGGGTGTCCGTGGCCATCGCCAGCCTGCGGGTGCGCAGACCCGCGGCCGCCACACAGCCGTCCAGCCGTCCGAACCGCTCGACGGCCGCGGCCACCAGCGCGTCGGCGCCCGCGGGTTCGCCGAGGTCCGCCGCGACGGGTACGAGCGTGCCGCCCTGGCCCTCCACCTGCTCCCGCAGCTTGCGGATCGCCTGCTCCCCGCTGTGGTAACCCGCGACGACGGTGGCGCCGAGCGCGGCGAGCTCCAGCGCGCACGCGCCGCCTATCTGCCCGGACGCGCCCGAGACCACGACCACGCGGCCGCTCTGTCCCAGGCGCTCCGTGGCCCGGTCGGTGACGCTGCTCATGAACCGGCCTCCTTGGCGATGATCAGATGACAGGGGGACGCGTCCAGCGGCACGTGCCGCGCGACCTCCGCCCCCTCTTGCAGCAGCCCGGCGATCAGATCGCCGGTGGTCGGCCACGCGGTCCCGCCGTGCGTGAGCCAGTCCAGGGCCAGTTCGCTCCCCGGCCCGGACGGCGGCAGGAAGACGTCGTCGACCAGCAGCCGCCCGCCCGGCCGCAGGGAGCCGAGCAGGGCACCGAGAGCGCTGCCGGGCCCCGGGCCGTGCACCGCGTTGGCGACCACGCAGAAGTCGGCGTCACCGGCGGGCAGGCGCGGGCCGACGGTCACCCTGCCCGCCTCGACGGCCGCGGCGACGGCCGGGGAGAGCGGCCCGCTGAGCCGGCCGACGGTGACCAGATGGCCGGTCGCCTCGGGATCCAAGGTGAGCAGGCGCTCCAGATAGCGGCCCGGACCCGCGGTCACCTCCACCGTCCGCGCTGCCGGCCCCGGCCGCAGGAGCCGCAGACCGAGCGCGGCCCTGGCCCGTGCGCCGGGGCCGTCCATCGCGCCCTGGTACAGCGGCACGAGCGGATCGAGAGTCTCCGGCGGGCTCTCGTCGAAGGGGCGCCGAGCCGTCCCGCGCCGGGCGACGGCGGCGAGCTCCTCGCGGGTGACCAGCCCCCGGGAGAGGTGCTCCTCCAGTGCCACGAACGCGGCCAGCTCCCCGGCCCGGACCCGTGCCCCGGGCGCCTCCGCCTCGGTGGTCAGCACCCCCAGGGCGGTGGCCGTGCGCAGCAGCCACTCCAGGGCATCGGCGTCACACCCCAGCTCTCCGGCGAGGAGCGCCGTGTCGGCGCCCCGGGCGAGCGGTTCCAGCGCGCCCAAGTCGTGCAGGGCGAAGAGCACTTCGGAGGTCTTGTACGCGCGGGCGGCCTCGACAGCGCCCCGGGTGAGGCGGTAGACGGACGCCGCCCGCACCTTGCCGGTAGCGTTGACCGGCAGGCTCTCCCGCAGGACGAACTCGTCGGGCACCTTGTGCGGGGCCAGCTCCCGGCGGGCGTGCTCGCGCAGCGCCCCGGGGGTCAGGCCGGGCGCCGCCGGCGCGACCTCCGCGACGATCCCGTCCTCGCCCTGGTGCCGCCCCCGCCGGGCGCCGACCCGCACGTTCACCACGTCCGGGTGCGCGCGCAGCACCTCCTCGATCTCCAGCGGGGAGACCCAGCGCCCGCCCCGGCGGATCGCCCGGTCCTCCCGTCCCAGGATGCGCAGGCCCCCGGGCACGGCCACGGCGAGGTCGCCCATGGCGTACGGCTCTCCGTCCACCCGCACGCTCAGCAGCCCCGGGGTGCCGGGAGGCGGCACCATGCCGTCCCGGCCGGTCAGTTCGCACTCCACGCCGGGCAGGGGAGCGCCGGCGCACAGGGGCTCCAGGCCCGCCGGCCCGGCGAGCACGGCGCCCGTCTCCGTGGATCCGTAGTTCCGGGCGAGGCCAGTCCCGAACGCCTCGGTGAACGCGCGGTCCAGCTGCTCGTCCACCGGTCCCGCGCCCACCATGGCCAGCCGGAGGGCGGGCGCGGCGGCCGCTCCCGGAGGCCGTCCGGCCGCTGCTCCCCGCAGCCGACGGGTCGCCAGCAGCCGGGCCACACTGGGCACCAGGGCCACCACCGTCGCGCCACCGGACAGCTCCGCGGCGATTTGGCCCAGGGCGGCCGGCGGTACGGGGCGCAGCGCGGCCCCCGTCAGCAGGCCGCCGAACAGCCAGCCCAGCGCGTAGGCGTGGGACAGCGGCACCGGCAGCAGGAGGGTGTCCTCCCCCGTGAGGCCGACCCCGTCGCGGTAGCGGCGGCCCTCCGCGAGCAGGCTCTCCTCGCTGCGGGCGACGAGCTTGCTCGCGCCGGTCGACCCCGAGGTCGGGAGCAGAACGGCGGACCCGCCGCCGGAGTGCTCCCCGGGCGGGCCGGTCAGCGCCGGTCGGAGTTCGCCGGTCCCGGGGACGACCAGGGATCTGCCGCCCCCGGCCGCGCGCAGCAGTCGCGCGGTCTCGGTGTCCGGTGTGCCGGGTTCGAGCAGCAGGGGCCTGGCGCCGGACGCCAGCAGCGCGAGGAAGGCGACGACCCACTGCGGGCTGTTGGGTGCGCGCAGGGCCACGGCCTCGCCCTCCACCGCCTCGGCCTTGAGCGCCGCCGCGGCCGTACGCACCTGCTCCAGCAGGGCGCTCGCGTCGGTCCCCGGCAGCGGCGTCCGGCCGGCCGGCAGCCGCTCCACCGCGCCCAGGAGGGTGTCCGCCTCGTGACCGCCTGTCGGCTCAGTCATGGCCGCCCTGGAGGTAGTCCGCCTTCGCGTCGCTGAGCATCTGCCGGATGCGGGGCGGGGAGTAGGTGGGGGCGGCGCACAGCTCGTCGAGGGTGATCTCGTCCTCGAAGTACATCGAGAGCGTGTCCCAGGGCGTGAAGCAGCCGTGGCACGCCTTGAGCCGGGGCTTGGGGGCGAGCAGGGCCCGGTAGAGGCCGCTGGTGCCGACCGTGTCCAGCATCTCGCTCCAGTCCTCCTCCAGGGCGTTGCCCATGTCGGAGAACCAGATGTTGGGGCAGGGGGTGACCACGCCGTCGCTGAAGCTGGAGACGACCAGCCGCGGCAGGTGGCAGCGGAAGGTGCGGCGTCCCTCGCGGTAGAAGCTGGTCAGCCGGTCGAAATAGGGCCGCGGCGGGAGGACCCGCGCGAACTCGTCATAGCGGTCGATGAGTTCCTGGATGTGGCCGAACTGCTCCGGCCGCACCTTGAAGTCCTCCGAGTCCGGGCCCCGCACCGGGAAGGGGAAGAACACGGGAGGCCGGGAGAACCCCGACAGCCACTCGGCGAACGCGCAGACCTCGGTGACGCTCCGGTCGTTGAGCACCGTGTAGATCTCCACCGGCAACCCCGAGTCCAGGATCCGGGCGATGGCGGCGACGACCTTCCCGTGCAGGCCCTCCGACGGCACCCGGTGGCTGTTGCCGTGGTGGAGATGGCTGTCGAGGGAGACCTGGAGCACGACGTTGCCCCACGAGCGGAACCGCTCCAGGTGCTCCTCGCGCACCAGGACGCCATTGGTCTGGACGACCAGCACGTCGTACTTGCGGGCCTCCTGCTCCAGGAAGTCCATGATCCCCCGGACGAGGAAGATCTCGCCCCCGGTCACCTTCAGCAGCGGCAGGCCGAAGCGGTCCCGGAGCCGGTCGGCGACCTTGTCCATGCGCTGCCCGAGCCCGCTGTCCTTGGCGTAGCTGTCGCGCCGCGGGGGCTCGAAGATCAGCTGGAGGGAGTGCCCCTCCTTGAGGTTGCTCTGTCCGGTGAGGCAGTAGGTGCAGCTGAGGTTGCAGGAGTCCTCGTTGATGACCAGGTCGTTGCCGATCAGCGGCAGGCGCCGCCTGGTGCCCGCGTCGGGGGCGGCCGTCGGAGGATGGGTGTTACGGGACATGAGTGGCCTCTCTGGTGGTGGGGCTGCGCGCGGCGTGGGTCACGGCCCCCTTTCCACGAGTGCGGGCCGGGCCTCGCCCCGGTCGTCCCGGCCGACGGGCACCCAGTGGCGGTCGGCGTGCACCGGCCCGCCGGCCCCGCCGTGCGCGCGGGCGCGGGCGAGCAGGGCCTCGCGCAGGGCGGCGACCCCGCCGAAGTGGGCGCCGGCCTGGCTGGTGTAGTGACCGGCGGCGGTGAGCCAGCGGTCCACCGCCGCGGACGGCAGCCGCTCCGTGCGCGGCCGCAGGTTCGCGTGATCACGCTCGCGCAGCCGGTAGGGGAAGTCCTCGTAGAAGACGGTGCGGGCGGGGGCCAGAGCCTCCACCGCGCCGCGGACCAGGCGGTGGTCGACATGCCGGCCCGCCGCCAGGGGGGCGTGGACGCTCGCCGCCCCCGCGCACAGCGGCCGCAGAGCCGCCCGGACCTCGTCCAGCAGGGGCAGGTCGGCCGGGTGCCAAGGGCCGAACAGCCGGCGCGGGGAAGCGTAGCGATAGGTGCCCGAGGCCGTGCGCAGGGCCGCGTCCGTGAAGTCCAGCGGCACATGGCGCACGCCCAGTTCGGCGCACGCCGCCCGGTCCTCGGCCTGGCGCACCGCGGGATCGGCGGCGGCGCGCCACGACCCGGGCGCCCCGGCCGCGGGCCCGGCGAAGACCGTGACGACGGTCGGCCGCAGGCCCTCGGCGACCCAGCGCGCCAGCCGCCCGCCCAGGGACCACACGGCGTCGTCCGCGTGCGGGGAGAGCACCACGGGCCCCTGCGGCACGGTGGCCGGTATGCCGCTCACCGGGCGGCGTCCCGTGCCGGTGCGGCCTCTTCGGCCTGGACGGCGCGCACATACGCCTCGGGCGTGCCCTCCGGCCCGAGCAGGGCCTCCAGGGCGCGCACCGACGGGTGCGGATGGGTGGTGGAGAAGTGCGTCAGGTTGCGGTGGTGCTGCTCCCAGCGGCCGGGGCGGGCGTGGCTGAGATGCACGCCGAGGGCGCCGGGGGCGAGGGTCCTGCGCAGCCCGGCGGCGTGCAGGCGGAATCCGAACTCCAGGTCCTCGCACCCCCAGGTGCGCCCGAACTCCTCGTCGAATCCGCCGGTGCGCTCCCATACGGCCCGGTCGAGGGCGGTGTTCGCGCCGATGAAGCCGAGCCAGGGCGCGACGTCCGGCAGGGAGCCGCCGGCCATGGCCTCCACGGCCCGCTCCAGGGCGTTGGCGACGAGCCGCCGGTGCGGCGGGCGCCGCTCCGGGGTGGCCGGGGAGGCGGGTTCGAGGTCGGCGCGGGCGCGCCGGACCTCGGGTGGAGGGGCCCCGTCGACCGTGGCGAGGAACCGTGCGGCGGTGGGAAGTTCGCGGAGCCGGCCGTGGGTGAAGGCGCCCGGGTCCGCGGCGCCGGCGTGTGCCGCGAGGAATCCGGGGCCCACCAGGACGTCGTCGTCGAGGAAGACCAGCCGGGGCGCGAGGGCCGCGGCGGCCCCGGCGTTCCGGGCGGCGGCCCGCCCCCGCAGCGGACCCCGCACGACACGCAGCGGGATCAGCTCGCCCATCTCGCCTGCGGCCGCCGACAGTTGACCGCCCCCGTCGTTGTCGTCGACGACGACGACCTCGAAGGAAGGCGTCCCCGGGCCGGATCCGGTCAGGCACGCGAGGGTCGCGCGCAGGCGTGCCGCGGGTCCCCGGCTGGGGACGACGACGCTCAGCCGGGGCGCGGTGCTGCCGTGGGGGGTCCGCATCGGGTCAGAGCGCGCCGACGAGGCCGGAGAAGATCTCCGCCAGCCGGTCCAGCGTCGGTGTGTCGGCGAGCAGTACGCGATGGTGCAGCCAGAGGCAGTCGCTGCCGATCTCCTCCGCCACGGGACAGTTCTTGGCCAGCTCCTCGGCGTCCGCCGACGCCGGGCCGCGTGCGAAGCCCTCGGTGCGGTAGACCGGCGGGAAGCCGACGAACGCGGGCACCCCCCGCTCGACCAGCGCGTCGACCAGGGCGAGGCGGCGCGCGGCGGAGATCCCGGGCAGCCGGACCATGGCCATGTAGTGGGAGTGGAGATCGCCGCGCTCGTCGCGCCCCTGCGGCACCACTCCGTCGATGGTGGCCAGCGCTGTGCGCAGCCGCGCCCAGCTCTCCTCACGGATGCGCAATTGCCCCTTCAGGCGTGTCAGTTGAGCGCGCAGGACGCTCGCGGAGAACTCGTTCATGCGGTAGTTGGAGCCCTGCGTCAGATGGCGGTAGACGCGGTCCCCGGGCGGGCGTCCGCAGCAGTGCTGGAGGAACGCCTCGCGGTGGGAGTCGTCGTCGGGCAGCAGCAGGGCGCCGCCTTCACCCGCGGTCATCAGCTTGCCGTTCTGGAAGCTGAAGGCGGCGAGCGAGCCGAGTTCCCCGACCCGTCGGCCCTGCCACTGCGCGCCGTGGGCGTGCGCCGCGTCCTGGAGGACCGGTACGCCCGCGGTGAGGGAGAGCTTCTCCAGGGCGTCCATATCGGCGAACTGGCCCGCCATATGGACCGGCATGATCGCCTTGGTCCGCGGGGTGACCAGCGCCGCGGCGGCGTCGACGTCGAGGCAGTAGGTGTCGGGCCGTACGTCCGCCGGCACCGGCACCGCGCCCACGCGCTGCACGGCCAGCGACGACGAGATGAAGGTGAACGCGGGGACGATGACCTCGTCACCGGGGCCGATCCCCATGACCCCCAGGGCGAGTTCCAGGGCGTGGGTGCCGTTCGTCGTCGCGATCGCGTGCGGGGCGCCGTGATAGTCGGCGAATTCCCGCTCGAAGAGGCCGACCTCCTGCCCCGCGTCGCGCCACCACCCCTTCTGGTCCAGGGCCCGGAGAAGACCGGCGCGCTCCTCCGCGCCGTGCTGCGGCCATGAGGGAAAGGACAGGACGTCATCACCGGACGTTGGTGTCATTGAGCAGCCTTTCGGTCCTGCGGGTGCGGCATGGGCGGCTTCGGGCGCTGTACGGCTGACGGATGGGTGCCGAGTCCGTGGTGACTTCGGATGTCTTCGGGGGCCGTTGTGCACGGCTCGTTTCCGTTGTGTTCACCCTGCGCCGAGGCGGTGCGTGACCCGACGGGAATCACCGTTCCTCGGGGGCGAGGAGGAAATCCGGCCCGCGGCGTGAGGCCGGCCGGAGCGGGCATGTGATCCGGCCCCCGGTCGTGGGCCGGATCACATGCCAAGCACGAGCCTCCATAGGGCAGTTGCCGGAGTCAACACCCTTGCCGGGAAGCTCTGCCCCGGCCCCCGGTGGGCGGTGGATTCTCGTCAGCAGGGTGGTTGAGCTGTGAAATTACCTTTTACCGGAGTGAATTGGGCCAGTTCACGGACGCTCCGGCAGTGCCCTAGGCCGCGTTGTCCCGCGTCGAAGTGGCTCAAACCGCATGCCTGGAGGGAGCGCGCGGCGTCGCGTATGGTGGGCCGGGCAGCGTCCTGGTATGTGCTCTGTGCATGGTTCATTGAGCCGAATCCGACTCCGGACCTCGGATCCGGGCGCCCTACGGCCACCGTTGTGCGGTCTGTGGACGCACCGGTGAGGGGCTGTTACAGTCCTCGGATCATCGATGAGCGGCGGTTTCCGCCTGCAATCATGATGAGTTTTTCAGAGCTGGAGGCAATTTCGTGCCACCCTCTCCCCGCGCCCTCGTCATCGGAATCGACGGAGGCACATTCGATACGGTCGACCCGCTGATCGAGTGCGGTCTGCTGCCCCATATGGCGAAGCTGCTGCGCGAGAGCGCCGGCGCCGCCACGGACTGCACCTGGCCCGCCCACACGGCGCCGGGGTGGAGCACGTTCGTGTCCGCCAGCGACCCCGGCGGCCACGGGATCTATCAGTTCTACGACACCCAGGACCCCGCCTACGGGGCCCGTGTCACGCGCTCCGGCGATCTGGGCAGGTCCAGCGCCTGGGACTGGTTGGCCGCGCAGGAATACTCGCTGGGCCTCGTCAACATCCCCATGTCGCACCCGCCGGCCGACCTCCCCGGCTACCAGGTCACCTGGCCGCTGGAGCGCACCCTCAAGCACTGCCGCCCGGATTCCCTGCTGCGCGAACTGGCCGCCGCCAAGGCCCACTTCCAGTCGGACCTCGCGACCATGTTCCGGGGCGACATGGCCTATCTGGAGGAAGCCGAGCGCAATGTGGCCGCGCGGGTCCGCTCCGTACGGCACCTGATGACCACCCGGCCCACCGACGTCGTGATGGTCGTGCTCACCGAGGCAGACCGGGTCGGCCACCACTACTGGCACTTCGGCGACCCCTCTCACCCCGGCCACCGGGCGGCACCCGAAGGCAGCGGCTGGGATGTCGCCATGCCCCGGATCTACCGGGCCATCGACCAGGCGGTCGGCGAACTCCTGGAGCTGGTGGACGAGGACACCTCCGTCGTGCTCGTCTCCGACCACGGCCTGGGCCCGGGACGGCACGGCCTCGCGGTGCACACGCTCCTGGAGGAGGCCGGACTGCTGGCCACCGCGCCGGGGGAGGAGCCGCAGGACACGGCGGCGAGCTGGTTCGCGGGCGGCGGGCGCCACGTCGACTTCCGCCGCACCAGCGTCTACATGCCCGTGCCCGGCAGCTACGGCCTCAATGTCAATGTGCGGGGCCGCCAGCGGCGCGGCACCGTCGCCCCCCGCGACCGCGCACGGGTCATGGACGAGGTCGCGGACCTGCTCTCCGGGCTGACCGGCCCCGAGGGGGAGCGGGTCTTCCGGGCCGTCCGCCCGCGCGAAGAGGCGTACCCCGGGCCGCACACGGGCCGGGCACCCGACCTCCTCCTCGTCCCGCAGGACGAGACCGTGCTCCCCGTCCCCGACCTCGGCGGAGAGGTGTGGCGGCCGAGCGCGCAGACCGGCCTGCACCGCTACCGCGGCATGTGGGCCCACCGCTCGCCCCGCGTCCGCCCTGGCCGGTTGCCCGGCACCGTCGCGCTCACCGACACCCTGCCCACCCTGCTCACGGACCTCGGGGCCGCGTGGCCGAAGGACATCCACGGCCGCCCCGTGACCGCCGTCCTCGACGACGGCGTACGCCTCCCGCCCGCCGATCCCCGGGTCGAGGCCACCGGCGCCCCGGCCACCACGAGCCCCGCCACGGTCGCGGCCGCCGGCGGCGAGGACGCCTACACCAGTGACCGCCTGCGCGAAATGGGCTATCTGTAACCACCGCCGGGCCGTACCGGCGCTTGTCCCCACCGGAGTCCCGCCGTCCGCGGCGGTGTGGAGGAGAGAGGTTTGTCTGTCATGGAGACCCTGACCACCGACAAGATCAAGGACCGGCTGCGCAAGGTGCTCGTCGACTCCCTCGAACTGTCCCTGGAACCCTCGGCCGTGCCCGACGAGGGGCTCGTGGAGAAGCTCGGGCTGGACTCGATCAACACCATCGAATTCCTCATCTGGGTCGAGAGCGAATTCGGCATAGAGATCGCCGACGAGGACCTGTCGATCAAGCTCATCGACAGCCTCGACCTCCTCGCCGGCTATGTGTCCGAGCGCATGAGCGGCGTCACCGCGCCCGCCGAATGACGACCGCGCGCGCTCTTGCCCCCGGCCCGGCTCCCCGCAGCGGAAGGACGTGAGCACGATGGACCGGCACGCCCTGGTGATCGGGCTCGACGGCATGCCGAGGACCCTGCTGACCCGCCTGGCCGGCGACGGGACCATGCCGCACACCGCGGCGCTGCTCGCCGAGGGCCACTGCGCGGAACTGCTGGCACCCGTACCGGAGATCAGCTCCACCTCCTGGGCCACCTTCCTCACCGGCACCAACCCGGGCCGGCACGGCATCTACGGCTTCACCGACCTCACCCCGGGCGAGGGCTACCGCATCCGCTTCCCCGGTGTCGAGCAGCTGCGCGAACCCCCGCTGTGGGAACTCGCCTCCCGCGCCGGCCGCAGGACCCTGTGCCTGAACGTGCCGGGCACCTACCCCGCCCCCGCCATCGACGGCGTGCTGGTCTCCGGCTTCGTCGCCCCCGAACTGGAGCGCGCCGTCAGCCCGCCACGGCTGCTGCCCCTGCTGCGCGGCCTCGACTACGAACTCGACGTCGAGGTCGGTGACGTCGCCGCCGACCCGGCGGCCTTCCTCGGACGCGCCGTCCGGGCCCTGCGCGCCCGCACCCGGGCGATGGAACGCCTCCTGCGGCAGGAGGCGTGGGACCTCGCCGTCGCCGTGCTCACCGAGACCGACCGCGTCCACCACTTCCTGTGGCGCGCCGTCGCCGACCCCGCCGACCCCCTGCACGGGGACGTCCTCGGCTTCTACCGCCTCGTGGACGACTGCGTGGCCGCCCTGGTGCGCACCCTCCCGCCGGGCGGCGAACTCTTCCTGATGAGCGACCACGGCTTCGGCCCCGCGGCCTGTCAGGTCTATCTCAACGCGTGGCTCAGGGAGTCCGGCTGGCTGGCCGGGCTCGACGCGTGTCCGGACCTCACCGCGGTCGACGCGCGCAGCACCGCCTTCGCGCTCGACCCCGCCCGCGTCTACCTCAACCGCAAGAGCCGCTTCCCCGGCGGCGGCCTGACCGACGCGGAGGCGGACGAGGCCGCCCACGAGATCGCGCGGGAGCTGGCCGCCTTGCGCTGCGACGGCACCCGCCTCGGCCCCGATGTCGACGGACCGCTCCTCGTCCGTGCCCTCTACCGCGCCCCGGAGGTCTACCACGGCCCGATCCTGGGCAACGCCCCCGACCTGGTGGCCGTGCCCGCCCCCGGTGTGCAGCTGCGCGGCGGCTGGGGCGGCACGGCCACCGTGCGCGATGACATCCTCACCGGCACGCACACCCGCGACGACGCGGTCTTCTACCGCCGAGGCGCGCCCGTCCCCGGGGCGGCCGGCGGCCCGCTCGACATGACCGACGTGGCCCCGACCGTCCTCGCCTCCCTGGGCATCCACCCCGGCGGGCTCGACGGCGCGGCTGTGCTCGGCACGACGGGACCCGCGTCCGCCCGCGGCCGTACGGATCCCCATCCCGACATCAGGGAGTTCTGATGAAGCACGACCTCGGTCTGGCACCATCGGCACCCAAACCGGGCACACTCGACCTGGCCCTGGACCCGCGCATCACCGATCCCGCGTCCTTCCGGGTCAGTTTCCTGATCCTCCTCGACGGCGACCTCGTGATGTCCCCCGAACACCTCGGCGTCGCCTATATGGCCAGCGTGCTGCGCCACACCGGCTTCACCGCGGAGATCCGGGAGGTGGAGCACGGCGACGACGCGGCGGCCGCCACCGTCGAGGCACTCAAGGAATTCCGCCCCGACCTCGTCTGCTTCACCCTGATGAGCCTGAACCTGGGCAGCTGCCTGACCCTGTGCCGGCTGCTGCGGGAGGAGCTGCCGGGGACGACGATCGCCTGCGGCGGCCCCGCCGGCACCTTCGCGGGCCTCGACGTCCTGCGGAACAACCCCTGGACCGACGTCGTCGCCGTGGGGGAGGGCGAGCCCACCATCCTCGACCTCGTCCAACGGCTCTGCCTCAAGGAGCCGTTGTCCGCCTGCAAGGGCATCTGCTACCGCGACGAGGACGGCACCCCGCGCCAGAACCCCGCCCGCCCCCTGATCCACAATCTGGAGGACCTCCCCTTCCCCGCCCGGGACCAGCTCAGCCAGCACGGCGACAAGCTGGAGTACGTCCGGGTGAGCACCAGCCGGGGCTGCGTAGCCAACTGCGCCTTCTGCTCCGCCCCGCACCTGAAGAACCGCGTCCAGGCGGGCAAGGCGTGGCGCGGTCGCGGGCCGGAACAGATCGTGGACGAGGTCGCCGAGATCGTCGCGCGCCACCAGTTCCGGACCTTCGACTTCGTCGACTCCACCTTCGAGGACCCCGACGGCGGCCGGGTGGGCAAGAAACGGGTCGCGGCCATCGCGAACGGCATCCTGGAGCGCGGCCTCGACATCTACTACAACGTCTGCATGCGGGCCGAGAACTGGCACGACACCCCCGAGGACCACGCCCTGCTCGATCTGCTGGTCGCCTCGGGCCTGGAGAAGGTCAACGTCGGCATCGAAGCCGGCACCGCCGAGGAACTGCTGCTCTGGGAGAAACGCGCCACCGTCGAGGACAACGTCACCATCATCAGGATGCTGCGGGAACACGGCATCTATCTCGCCATGGGGTTCATCCCCTTCCACCCGTACGCGACCCTGGAGACGATCGTCACCAACGCGGCCTTCCTGCGCGACAATTCCGGGCACAATCTCCGGCGCATGACCGAGCGCCTGGAGATCTACCCCGGCACCGCCATCGTGAGCCGCATGCGCACCGACGGACTCCTGTGCGAGAGCTATCTCGAAGGGCTCGACCCGTACGGCTACGAATTCAAGGACCCGCGCGTCGGACGGCTCGCCAAGCATTTCGCCCAGTTGTACAACAACGACGACTACCACCGGCACGGCGTCATCACCGAGCAGTCCTCCGTCTTCGCCTTCGAGACCTACAACGTCGTTCTCCAGACCTTCATCTCCCGGCTGCACCGCCGGTTCACCTCCCTGCCGGGGGTGGACGAGGTGATGGAGAACTTCAAGGACCGGGTGCACGAGATCCGCCAGGAGATGGGGCAGCACAATTACGCCTTCTTCATGTCCAATGTCGAGGCGGTCATGAACGATTCCCTCGACCCGGAGAAGCAGAGCCGGCAGGTGGTGGACGTCGAGCACTTCTTCCGCGACCGCCTCGACCTGCTCCGCAGCGAACAGCTGCGCGTCGGCATGGCCCTCACCCGGCTCGGTGCCCGGGTGACGGAGGTCAGCTCGACCATCCCCAGGGAACGCCCCGGCGGACTGCCGCGCCAGTACACGGGAGAGGGCAGCGGTGCCACGTGGTGAGACGGAAGCCGCCACGGCACGGGTGGCGGTCTGCACGCTGAGCAGCAGGGAACTGGTCACCCCCCTGGCCCGGTTGCCCGGCGTGGCCGTCGCCGGCACGCTGATGACCGCCAACCTGGGCATCGAGCAGGTGATCAAGGCCCTGCGGCACGACCGTACGGTCCGCGGCCTGCTCGTGTGCGGCCGCGACTCGCCCCGCTTCCTCGCCGGTCAGAGTCTGATCGCCCTCTTCCAGCACGGCCTCCGCCCCGAGGACGGGCACATCCGGGGAGCCATCGGCTACCTCCCGGTCCTGAGATCGGTGACGGAGCGGGAGATCGACGAGGTACGCGCCCGCGTCGAGCTGGTCGACGCCCGCGGCGTGCGCGACGAGGGGACGCTGCGCGCCGAGGTCGCGGCGCTCCTCGCACGGGTACGGCGCGCACCGGACCGCCAGCCCCGCGACCACGACACGGATCAACCACGCTTCAGCGGACCCGGGTTCGGGCGCCTGCACCCGGTGGGCCGGCGCCGCTCCCTGGACGCGGGCATCGGCGGCTTCGTCCTGATCAGCCTCGACCGCGAGCACCGGCGTATCCTGCTGCGCCACTACACCTCCGAGGTGATGCCCTGCCATGAGATGTGGGGCACCCGCGGGGAGTCGATGCTGCTCGGGCTGCTGGAGGCCGGGGTCATCGAGGACCCCGCCCACGCCGGATACCTCGGCGCCGAACTGGCCAAGGCCGAGACGGCGTTGCGGCTCGGCCTGCACTACGAACAGGACCTGCCCCTGCGCCCGCCGGGCCGCCCGCCCGGCCGCCCGCGGCGCCGGACCCCGAAGGAGCGAACGACCATGGAACGAGCGCCCGCGCTGGAGGACTTCCTGCGTCTCGTGACGAGGACACTGGGGGCCGAGGACGCCGTCCTGGACCCCCACACGCCGCTCGGTGAACAGCTGGCGGTGGACTCCGCCCGGCTCATCGAACTCACCGTCGTCCTGGAGGAGGAGCTCGGCGCCGACCTCCCCGACGACGCCGACCTGGCCAGAGCCACCCCCGCGGAACTCCACAAGTCACTCGTGGGCTGAGAGGAGACCGGCATGCGCAGCGTGTTGTTGCTCAACGGACCCAATCTGGGGACCCTCGGCAAACGGCAGCCGGAGATCTACGGCACCGAGACCCTGGCCGAGATCGAGGCCGCCGTGGCCGAGGAGGTGGGGGCGCGCGGCTGGCGGCTGGTCTCCGAACAGCGCAACGGCGAGGGAGAACTGGTCGATGTGCTCCAGAGCCACCACGACGTGGTGGGAGCCGTGGTCAACCCCGGGGCCCTGATGATCGCGGGCTGGTCACTGCGCGACGCGCTCGCCGACTTCGCCCCGCCCTGGGTGGAGGTGCACCTGAGCAACGTATGGGGGCGGGAGGCGTTCCGGCACACCTCCGTCACCGCCCCGCTGGCCTCCGGTGTCGTGATGGGGATGGGAGCGCTCGGCTATCGGCTGGCCGCCCGTGCCCTCACCCGGCTGGTTCCCGAGAGCTGACGGTGACGCGGACCGGCGCGTACGCACGCTCAGGCGGGCCACACCCGCAGCTCCTCCTTGATCACCTGGGCGCCGGCCCGGTCGCACGCCCCGGGCAGCGGACAGGCCGCCGGGAGGATCCGTACGGTGAAAGGCCCCTCGGTCAGACCGCGCCAGGCCGGGACCACGGCGCGGTGGCGGTCCACCGCCGCCGAGACCAGGACGGTGACGGGGCAGGGCAGCTGGCCGAAGCCTTCCTCCGCCTCCCCGCCCGGTCCGCGGTCGCCGAGCCACAGCAGCACATGGACCGGCGGGCGTGCCGCCCGCCCGGCGGCCCGCAGCGCCGCGCCCAGCCCGGCACCGGCGCAGAACAGCGCCCACGGCCCGCCGTCCCCGGCCGCCTCCGCGATCGCGTCGAGGCCGTGGTCCGCGGCCAGTTCGGGGGCGAGCGCCTCCCGCCAGCCCTCCGCGTCCGGCCCGTCCGTCACGGTGACCAGCCGGACCACCGGCACCACCAGGCCCCCGGCGTTCCCCTCAGCCGTTCGCGACATGTCCGCGTCCTCTCTCCCGCACCGCCCCGGCCCCGTCCGCTCTCCCGCCCGGCGCCGCTACGGCAGGCCGTCGGTCATCCCGAGGGAGAAGTAGTTCTCGTACCCCAGCAGCCGGCGCAGCTCGGGCGTCGCGCGGGTGGCGACGTCCTCCCGCAGGCCCGAGAAGAAGTTCTGCTGCTGCCGGACGTAGCCGCGGCAGTAGTAGTTGAGGATGCCGTGCCGTGGCCGGCCGGTGGAGTTGGCGCCCGTCTGGTGCCAAAGGCGCCCGTCGAAGACCATCACGCTCCCGGCCGGCGCGCACACGGGGACCGACTCGGTGTTCCCCTCGCCCCGGTCGTAGTCCGGCTGCCGGCCCAGCAGATGGGAGCCGGGCACCAGGCGGGTCGCGCCGTTGTCCTCGGTGAAGTCGTCCAGCATCCACATGCTGTTGGCCACCAGCGGATACGGGGGCCACGGCGGCCGGGCGAAGGTCTGGTCGGCGTGCAGATGCATCCGGGAGCCGCCGGGACCCGCGATATTGGCGTGCGTGCTGGAGAGCAGGAAGCCGAAGCCCAGGATCTCCTCCATCAGGCGCATGACGGTGGGGTCCTGCACGTTCTGCTCGAATTCCTCGCCCTTGTTCAGCAGGCTGAAGACGCGTTGGTTTCCGCCGTCGTAGAGAAAAGCCGAACCGTTCTCACGCTCCTGCTCGGCGACCTCCAGCAGCCGCCCTCTGAGCTTTTCGAAGACCGCGGCCGGCAACGGGCACTCGATCAGGCAGTATCCGGATTCGACCAGATCCCGGGAGGCTTTCTCGACGTCATTCGTCAAAGTCGCATCCATATGGCGAGGCTAGCAGCCGAAATCTGGCCCGCACCATAGCGCGAAAAACGCCGGTCCATGATTTTTTCATGTGTGGGAAGGACGGATTCTCCATGGCACACACATCGCCGCCGGACGGTCCCCTCCGCATCGGGGTCTGGCTGGCCCCTCAGCACACCTCGGTGGCCGAGCTGCGGGCCGCCTGGCGGGCGGCCGACTCCCTGGGCGCCGACTCGCTGTGGCTGTGGGACCACTTCTTCCCGCTCACCGGGGACCCCGACGGCAGCCACTTCGAGGCGTGGACCCTGCTGGCGGCCATGGCCGCCGACACCCGCGCCGCCCGGCTGGGCACCCTGGTCTCCAACTACGCCTACCGCAACCCCGACCTCCTGGCGGACATGGCCCGCACGGTCGACCACCTCAGCGACGGCCGGCTGATCCTCGGCATGGGCGCCGGGTGGGTCGAACGCGACCTGAAGGAGTACGGATACCCGGCCCCCGGCGCGGGGGAGCGGGTGGCGGGGCTCATCGAGGCGGTCGAGCGCGTCGACCGCAGACTCGGCAGGCTGTGCCCCGGCCCGCTCGGCGAGCTCCCCCTGCTCATCGGCGGCGACGGACAGCGGCGCCTGCTGCGCTTCGCCGCCGAACGCGCCGCCGTCTGGAACACCATGGCCTGGCGCTTCGCCGAGGGCAACCGCGTGCTGGACCAGTGGTGCGCGCGGGTCGGCCGCGACCCGGCGGAGATCGAACGCAGCGCCTTCGTCACCCGCGACCAGACCGACGAGGAGCTGCGCCGCCTGGTGGCGATGGGTGTCCAGCACCTGATCTTCCAGGTCGGGCACCCCTTCCGCTTCGACGGGGTGGAGCGGGCCCTGCGGTTCGCCGGCGGCTGGCGCGCCGGCCGCTGAAGGGGCGGCCGCGCCGCCCCTAGAGCAACGCGTCCGCCAGCCGGTCCACTTGGGACAGCGCCGCCGCCGTGGGGTGCAGGACGACCTCGTCCACCCCGCCGTCGGCGAGCGCCGAGACCGCCTCGCGCAGCTGTCCTGCGGTGCGCGGGGTCTTCGCCACGAACTCCTCCGCTTCCTCGCCCAGCACCGCGAAGTAGTCCCTGACGAAGGCCGCCGACTCCTGTGCCACGTCCTCGCCCAGGGTGTAGCGCGCCAGCGCCACCACGCGCGGCGCCCCCGCGCGCCCCGCCTCGCTCCAGGCGCGGCGCACCCGCCCGGCGACCGGCACGATCTTCCCCGGCTCCAGTCCCGGCGCCGTCCAGCCGTCGGCCCAGCGCACCACGCGGCGCACCGCGGCCGCGCTGACCCCGCCGACCAGGACCGGCACGCCGGGCCCGTCCGCGCCCGGCCCGGCGCCCCGGCCCAGCAGCTCCAACTGCTCCTCGAACGCCGCGCGCCGGTCGCCGAAGACGCGTCCCGCGGCCTCGAAGTCGTCCTCGCGCACCCCGGGCCCGACCCCCAGCGTGAACCGCCCGCCCGACAGCGAGTCCAGACTCGTGACCGCCTTCGCCAGCACCGGCGCGGTGCGCAGCGGGCCGATCAGGACATTGGTGAGCAGCCCGATCCGGGAGGTCGCCCCGGCCGCCGCCGCCAGCGCCAGCAGCGGGTCGAGGCCCGGATACACCAGGCGCTCGGTGGCCGCGAGCGAGGCGAATCCCCGCTCCTCCGCCCGCCTTGCCCAATCGGTTATCAGATGTCCGTCCACGCCGGGCACGGTGTTCGGCAGAGCGATGCTGATCTTCATTGGTCTCCCCGGGGGTTCGCAGATTTTCCGGTCGAATGTGACAGGGGATTCCGGCGGGCTCGCCGGGATTGCGGCGGGAGTTCCCCACCGGCCCGGCACACGGAAATGCGACGGCATTTCCACGGCCCCCTGTCGGACCGCCGGACCGCCGTGTACGTTTTCCGGCAAGCAATGTCGCACGGTGCGCACAGCGAGAGGAATCCGCGATGCCCGCTGCCGGAAAAGTTGCCGTGATAGGACTCGACTCCGCGACCCCGCAGTACATGTTCGACCGGTTCGCCGAGGACATGCCGGTGTTCACCGCCCTCAGGCGGAAATCCCTGTGGGGTCCGATGCGCAGCATCGACCCGCCCATCACCATGCCCGCCTGGTCCTGCATGATGTCCGGCCGCTCGCCCGGCGAACTGGGCGTCTACGGATTCCGCGACCGCGGCGCCTATGACTACGGACCGCTGAAGTTCGCCACCTCCCACAGCATCCGGGCTCCCCGCATCTGGGACGAGATGACGGCCGCCGGGCGCACCAGCGTGGTCTTGGGCGTCCCCGGCACCTATCCTCCCGCCCCCATCCAGGGCGCCATGGTCTCCTGCTTCCTGGCCCCCTCCACGCGGTCGCGCTACACCTCCCCGCCTGGCCTCGCCGACGAGCTGCACAAGCTCACCGGCGGCTACGCCCTGGACGTGGAGGACTTCCGCTCCACCGACCTGGAACGCGTCTCGCAGGGCGTCTTCGACATGAGCGAGCAGCGCTTCGAGGTCGCGCGCCACCTGGCGACCACCCAGGAGTGGGACTTCCTCTCCTTCGTGGACATGGGCCCCGACCGCCTCCACCACGGCTTCTGGAAATACTGCGACCCGGACCACCCGCGCCACGAGCCGGGCAACGCCTACACCGGCCTCTTCCGCGACTACTACCGCGCCCTCGACCGGCACCTCGGCCGCTTCCTGGAGAGCCTCCCCGAGAACACGGCCGTCCTCGTCGTCTCCGACCATGGCGCCCAGCCCATGGTGGGCGGCCTCTTCATCAACGAATGGCTGCGCAAGGAGGGTTACCTCGTCCTGACCGAGGAACCCGCCGGCCCCACCCCCGTCGCCCAGGCCGCCGTCGACTGGAAGCGGACCACCGCCTGGGCCGAAGGCGGCTACTACGGACGGATCTTCCTCAACGTCGAGGGCCGCGAGCCGCAGGGCACCATCCCGGCCGCGGAGTACGAGACCACCCGCGACCTCATCGCCGCCGCCCTGGAAGCGCTGCCCGACGACCAGGGGCAGCCGATGGGCACCCGCGCCCTGCGCCCCGCCGAGCTCTACGGAGAGGTCAACGGCATCGCCCCCGACCTCCTGGTCTACGTGGGCAACCTGCGCTGGCGGGCCCTGGCCACCCTCGGCATGGGCAAGGGCCTCTACACGACGGAGAACGACACCGGACCCGACCACGCCAACCACGGGGACACCGGCATCTTCGCCCTCAGCGCCCCCGGCGTCACCCCCGGCCGCGCGGACGGTCTGTCGCTCTACGACGTGGCCCCCACCCTGCGGGAACTGCTGGGTCTCGCGCCGCGGGGCTCCCGCGGCTCCGTCCTCGGCTGACATCACCCGCCCAGCAGCGCGTAGGGAGTGGGCGGCGCCGACACCCCGCCCGCTCCCGCCCCGCCGCCGTGCACCACATGCTTCCGGCGGTACGCGTCCAGCTCGTTGGTCAGCCGGTCCCACACGGCGGAGCGGGACCCGGCGGCGCCGGGCAGCTCCAGATCGACCAGCCGGTAGTCGTTGATCCACACCCGGTCCGCGCGCAGCCGCTCGGCCACCGAGCGGGCCCGCGCGGGGTCGCGGGACCACACCCCGGCGCTGAGCCGGTAGCGGGAGCCGTTGGCGATGCGCACCGCGTCCTCGTCGGACTCCGCCCGGACGACCGCGAGCACCGGGCCGAAGATCTCCTCCTGCGCGACCGCGTCGTCCGGGCCGACCGACGCCAGCACCGTGGGCAGGAAATACGCCCCGGCGTCCAGCCCGTGCGGCAGTTCGTCCGCCGTCGGGGCCCTGCCCCCGCACACCAGCTCCGCGCCCTGGGAGAGGCCGAGCTCGGTGAAGCGCCTGGCCGTACGCGCCTGGTTGCGCGAGACCAGCGGACCCAGGTCGGTGGCCGGATCCAGCGGATCGCCGACGCGCAGCCGGCCCACCCGTTCGGCCAGCAGCCGCAGGAACTCGTCATGAACACCGGCGTGCACCACCGCTCGCGTGCCGGCCATGCACACCTGCCCGTTGTGCAGGAACGCGCCCCAGGCGACACCGGTGACGGCCCGGTCCAGATCGGCGTCCGCGAGCACGATGTTGGGGGACTTGCCGCCCAGGTCCAGCCGGGCGCTCGTCCCCGCCGAGGCGGCACCCTCCCGTACGGCGGCCCCGGTCTCGTCGGAGCCGGTGAACGCCACGAGGTCGACACCGGGCGAGCGCACCAGCCGCTCCCCGGTGACACCGCCCGGCCCCGTGACCACGTTGACCACGCCCGGCGGCAGGCCGCACTCGTGGAGCAGCGCGACCAGCCGCAGCGTGGAGAGCGAGGCGAAGGAGGCCGGTTTGAGCACGCAGGTGTTGCCCGCGGCGACGGCGGGGGCGATGCGCCAGGCCGCCAGCAGCAGCGGCAGGTTCCACGGCACGATCGCGGCGACGACCCCGACCGGCCGCCATACCACGTAGGAGCCGGAACCGGGTGCCTCCGGCTGCCGCTCGGGCAGCCGCTCCGCCCACCACGCGCTCCACTCGAAGGCGGCCGCGGCCCCCGGCACATCGGCCCCGAGGGCCTTGCGCAGCGTCGAGCCGTTGTCGCGGGCCTCCAACTCGGCCAGGGGACCGGCCTCCTCGCGTAGCCTCCGTGCCACCTCGCGCAGCAGGCCCGCCCGTTCGCCCGGGGACAGCCGCGGCCACGGGCCCTCGTCGAAGGCCCGCCGCGCGGCGGCCACCGCCCGGCGCACATCCTCCGGGCCGCCGCTGGGGAGGTCGGCCAGATGGCGCCGCGTGGCCGGCTCGAAGGTGCGCAGCACGGCACCGTCGTGGGCCTGCACGGCCTGCCCGTCGATGTACATCGGGAACCGCTCGACCGCGGTGTCCGCCCGGTTCATCGTCTTCACCGTCTCCTTCTGCTGACCCGTGGGGATGCGCCGGCCGGGCCCGGCCGGCAACGGCGGGCTTTCGGGGTTGAACCGGAGGACACGGCCCGGCCGTACCGCGACTTCAGGGCCTGGAGCCGCGCGTGGGTCTCCGGCGTACCGGCGCTGCGGGTCGTCTCCCTTGACGTGCCGTGCCCCATGGGGAAGCGAGCTCTTCGATGTCCACGCCGCCGGGCGCCGCGGAGTGGCTGGCAGGTTTCACCAACGGAGCCTTCCTCGCCGGGACGTGGGGAAGTGCGCTGCGCGTGCCCCGGGGGCTCCGGCTCAGCGGCGCGGCCCGGGGACCACCGGCAGCGACCGGATGCCCAGGGGCAGCAGTTCGGAGCTGTGCTCGACCTCGTCGGGCCGCACGGCCAGGGCGACGTGGGGGAAGGCGGCCAGCAGGCGGCCGATGCCGACGGTCAGTTCGGTCACGGCCAGCCCCGTCGCGGGGCAGGCGTGCGCTCCCGCGCCGAAGGCGATGCCGCGATCGGCGACCCGGTCGATGTCGAGCACGCCGGGGTCGGTGAAGACCGCGGGGTCGCGGGAGGCCGCCGAGACCAGCGGCAGCACCGCGTCACCGGCGGCGATCCGCCGGCCGGAGAGCACCACGTCCTCGGTGGCGACCCGCAGCAGTCCGTCGTTGCTGGAAGGGTAGTAGCGCAGCAACTCCTGGACGGCGGACGGCAGTACGGCCGGGTCGTCGCGCAGGCGCGCCGCGAGGCCGGGGGAGGAGAGCACGCCGAAGAGGTGCCGGGCCAGCAGGTCGCGGATGGTGATGAAGCCCGAGATGATCAGGCCGTGGAGCAGCAGGCGCCGGTCGTCGTCGGTGAGCTCCGCCGCGCCCAGCAGCGTGTCGGTGACGCTGTCGCCCGGTTCGGCCCTGCGGGCGGCGAGCAGGTCGTCCAGCACCTGCCCGAGCCTGCCGCGTGCCTCCTTCAGCGCCTGCTCGGTGGCGCCGCGGGGAAGCAGCAGCAGTTCGACATCGGAGGTGACCTCCTGCCACCGCTCCCCGGGCAGCCCGAGGAACTCGCAGGTGACGCGGCCCGCGAAGGGCGCGGTGTACGCCTGGACGAGGTCGACCGTCCCGGCACCGGCGGGGAGCCGGTCCAGGACCGCCTCCGCCGCCGCCTCGATGCGAGGGGCGAAGCGCGCCGTGCGCGAGGCGCCGAACGCGGCCACGACCGGACCGCGCAGCCGCCCGTGCTCCGGCGGGTCGAGGTCCACGATGCCCGGCCCCTGGGACCGGCCGAACCCCGCTCCCGGCAGTGTGGCGGCCCGGTGGCGGCTGAAGCGGCCGCCGTCGAGCACCGTGCGCACGTCCTCGTGCCGCGTCACCAGCCAGATGCGTGAGCCGTCCGCCAGGCGCACCTCGGAGACCGGGTCCTCGGCGAGCAGCCGCGCGTACTCGGGCGGCACGGTGCCCTCGGGGCCGGGCGGAAAGGGGAAGGCGGGCCCGGTGGTGGCGGTCATGCGCCCCGGCCCCTCTCACCGGCCGGGGCGCCGGCGCGCGGCCGGCCGGACCAGGTGAAGTCCTTCGCCAGGACGCGGTTGTCCAGCTGGTGCTCCACGACGATGTTGCCGCAGCCGTAGTCGTCGGCGATCACCTCGACGTCCTCCGCGGACACCAGGTGCCCGGGGTCGGCCAGCAGGCTCGCCACGCCCTTGGCCGGGGCCAGGACCTCCAGGGCGAAGCCGCGCGCCACGTGCTGGCGGTGGGTGTGCGCCGCCGCGATCAGGAAGGTGTCGTCGGGGTCGCAGATCAGATGCCACAGCGCGCGGGCCTGGAGGAAGCGGCGAGGGCGGTCGGTGTAGCGCCGGGAGGAGACCAGGACCGGCCCGTCCGCGCCCCTGCGGGTGCCGAGGGCGACCAGGCCGCGGTCCATATAGGGAACCTGCTCGGTGCGGTAGCCCATCAGGGGGGCCGGGTCGAAGGGCGCGGTGTCGTCGATCCCGGCCCACGCGCGCACCCGGTGCGCCACCTCGTAGCCGAGGTCCCAGGGGTTGTCGAGCCGCCCCGGAGCGAAGAACCGCTCGCTCAAGTCGGCGCAGTCCTTGCGCAGTTCCACCAGCTCGGCGGGAAGCGGGGCGTCCTGCGGCGCAGTGCCCATCAGGGTGCTGACGCGCGCGATCCACTGGAGCTGGTCGGCTATCCGCTCCGGCCGCACCCCGTTGAAGAAGTCACTGGCGAGAGGTTCCGGCAGCTGCTCGGCGGCCTTGAGGATGTCGGCCTCGTACGGCTCCGCCTCCGCGTAGGGGTCCAGGCCCAGCCGGGCCGCGACGCGGCAGAAGGCCGCCTCGTCCTCGTCGGTGGCGCGGACGGCGGCCCACTCCTCCTGGAGGGGGGTACCGGTGATGCCCTGGGCCGTGAGGCGCTCGGTCACCGCGTCGACGAACGAGGCCAGCGTGGCGGTGAACGCGGCGCTCTCCACGCAGGAGTTGCCGCGGCTCGCGAAGCGGTCGCCCGGGCGCGCGTCGGGGCCCATGTCGGGCATCCACACGATCCGGGTCTCCCGGCCCTCGGGCACGAAGAGCATGTCCGGCCAGCGGAAGCCGTCGCACGCGGCACGCAGGATGTGGCGGCGCGAGCGCATCCACCAGGAACCGCGGTCGTCGCCCACGCCGTAGCGGTAGGTGAACCGCAGCTGGGATATCTGGGTGCCGGGCCGCGCGTCGGCCACGAGAGACCACCAGTTGAAGGCGACCCACTCGGCCAGGGGATAGAGCGAGCCGGTCGTGTACTCCCGGAAGGTTCCCGGTCCGGGCTCCTGGACGAGCGTGACGGTCTCGGCGCCCACGGCGATGCGCAGCCGGGCCCAGGTCGCCCGCAGCTCGCCTTCCCCGCCGGCCGGGGCGTCGAGCCAATTCCACTGCAATTGGAACTCAGGAAGCATGGTCCGCCAGCCCTTCCGGCCATTCGCTCGGGTGGAGTTCATATCCGGTGTATTCGCCCGGCGAACGGCCCGTCAGCCGGAATTCCACGACGGAGTCACCGGACCGCTGCCAGACATAGCGCGGAAAGCCGTCCTGCCAGGGGCCGCCGAGGAATCCGGTGCGGATCCCCGAGCGGAGGGTGCCCAGCGGGGCGGCCGACAGGGAATCGGGGAAGGGGAGCAGATCGGCCGGGGCCGGGCCGTATTCCTGGCGGACGAATGCGACCCGTCCGCAGATCTCTTCCCGTTCGCCGCGGCCGGGCAGCGGCGTGATCGTGCGGCGCGGTTCGCGCCGGCGCCTGGGCGCTCGTAGGACCATGGTGTCCACCTTTCGGGGAACGTGCCGGTGAGCCGAGCCGGCGGGGCCCGGACGCGCGGTCGGTCCGGGCCCCGCCCAGGGTGTTACGGGAGGGGCGCGTAGAGGTCGACCACGTTGCCGTCAGGGTCCTTGACGATGGCGTAGCGCTGGCCCCAGACGGCGTCCCACGGCTTGAGGTGGCCCTCGTAGCCGGCGTCGACGAGCTCGGCGTACTTCCTGTCCACGCTCGCGGTGTCGGGGAACTCGAACGCGATGGCGAAGCGGTGCCCGCCGGTGGGGGCCTGCCACTCGGGGTCGTAGCTGCGCACCGTCGCGACGGTGTCCCAGGCGAGCCGGATGCCGCCGTCGAGCACGGCCTCGGTGTGCGGCGCGGAGTCGGCCTCGGCGGGGATCTCGACGCCCAGCTTCCGGTAGAACTCCAGCGACTTGGCCATGTCCTCGACCACCACGGCGAAGAGGGAAATCCTTGCTGACATGCGCGTTCCTTTCTTGCACTTTGAAATAGGTCTCCGCGCCGGGCCGTCTGATTTTCCGGGGCCGACCGGACCGCGAAGTCCGAATGTGCCGGACGCGCCGTACGCTAGTGACTGCGCGGTGACTTTGGCCAATCGGAGCATCCCTCGCGGGGGTCAACGCCGCTGGCAGGGCGTCGATTTCAGGACAGCGGAACGCCATCCCAATCAGCCGGCACGTCACGCCCGAGCAGGGCGCAGACAGTTGCGGGAATATCGACGGGCGCGGCGGTACGACTCTGTCGTGTTCCGCCGGTGAAGTGGGGGCCGACAGCCGACCAGTAGGACTCCCGGCGGTGCCAGCCGCTCTGCCAGTCCCGGTGGACATGTGAGGCCCAGTGCGGGTCGCCCAGCGGAAGATAGCGCCAGTCGGCCGGCTCCAGGATGAGGTCGGGCGCGTGCGCGGTGGCCTCGCCGGGATAGACCTCCTCCCGGCGGTGCACCGCCTCGAAGAACGGCCTGCCCGTACGGGGGTTGCGCCGCTCCAGCAGCGCGGCCGCCAGATCGGTGCGCACCTTCTCGTAGTCACGCTCCGGGACGAGACCGTGCTTGTAGCGGTCGCGCAGATTGATGTTCACCCCATGGGTGCCCTGCACCGCCTCGAAGGCCGCACTGGCGGCCCACTCGACGTGGCCGTCCTCGGCGGTGGTCAGGAATCCCGCCTGTTCCATCTCGTCGTTGATGGAGCAGTAATTGCGCAGCGGCCCGAAGCCTATCTCCGAGAAGGCCACCACGCTGGTGTGGTCGCCGGCCGCCCGCAAGGCGTCCTGGATCACCTGGTCGCAGGTGCGGTAGGCGGCGAAGACGGCACTGTCCCGCTCGTGTTCGGGGCCGTGCTCCAGTTCCTGCCAGTAGATGTGCGAACAGCGGTCGATGCTCGTGAGGTTGACGATCACGACATCGGATTCCTCCAGCAGCGCCAGCGCGGCGCGGCCGCGCTGCACGTCCGCCTCCAGCAGCGAGGGCAGCAGCTCGTCGCGGTCCTGGCCGGTCCAGAAGATCGACACGTCGTGGACGGGACGGATGCCCTTCTTCGCCAGCGTGCGCTGGAGGCTGCGCGGGTGGCAGGCGTGGAGGGTGGCATACATCGGATAGGTGATCAGGGAACCGTCGAAGGGCTCCGGGGGGTGGGTGCCGAAGAGCCCGATCGAGGCGAATCTGACGCCGTGGAAGACCTCGTGCTGCCACAGCAGCGGATGACGGCGGTGCTGGGGAGTCAGGACCTGCGGCGCGTACTCCGGGTGGTGACAAGTCCAGTAGGAGAAGAAGCCGTGGTCCGCGGCGCGCCGGCCGGTCAGGACGCTCAGCAGGCCCGGCGGCTCATAGGGGGTGCCCTCGGCGTGGAGCGGCCCGGAGGCCCCCTGCGAGCGCAGAGCGGCGAAGCCGGGCAGCAGCCCCTGGGCGCACCAGCGGTCGAGCAGCTCGGGCGCCGCTCCCTCGGTGATGATGACGACGACACGCTGGCGAATGGTCACGGGCGACTCCCTCGGTGTGCGTGGCAGTTGGCATGCCGTCATCCGGGAGGCGCCGGAAAGGCCGAAGCGTTCCGGCGCCGGACAGGCGTCGATCGTCGGATCAAGCTAACAGCGGGACGAGGACTCTCTCCAGACGACGGAACGAAGGAAATTCAGAGAGAGACAGAGGCGGGAGAGGCAGGAGAGTGGGGTGGGGTCACACCTTGCGCAGGAGGCCCAGGCGTTCCCGTACCGCCTTCGGCAGCCCCGCCACCACGCGATCGTACGAATGCTCCACCATCTCCCGCAGCTCATCCACGGGAACCGTGCCGTTCAGGACAACCGTGTTCCAATGGCGCTTGTTGACGTGGTAGCCGGGCACCACCGCCGCGTACTGCTCGCGCAGGTGCAGCGCCAGATCCGGTTCGCACTTCAGCGTGACCTGCGCCGGACGGTCCTCGGACGCGTCCTGGAGGATGGCGAAGACCTTCTGCTCCACCTTGAAGACCGCGGCTCCGGGGCCGAACGCCTCGTCGTCCACCGCCTCCGGCAGCTCCAGCGCGAAGTCGGAGAGTTCCTCTGGTGTCATCGCCGGTCCTTCTTCCTGCGGCTCGGCGAGGTCAGCCGTACCGCGTGGTCATGGGGTCGCCCAACAGCCTAGAGCCGGTCGAGGAGTTGCCGTGCGGCAGGGCGTGGCCGCTGATCCACGATGGCCGAAACACTGCGGGAGGCTCCGGTCACGGCGAGGCGGTGCCGGACGGAATCTTGACGGGCCTTCCGGTGCTTGGCACAGTTTGGCTGGCTCCACACAGGTTTTCGGTGGACCGTTTGCTCCTCTCCCGGTGCTGCCCGGTCGCGGTACCGGTGTCCGTGCGATCCGTGTGCCGCCCGCGCCGTCCTTGAACGGCCCGCGCGCCACTTCTCCCGGCCGTCCGCCGCCGGTGCCCGCAGCGCCGCCCCGCCCGCCGGGGCGGCTCCGACGCCCGCACGCCGCCCGCGGCCGCATCCGCGCACCCCGTCGCCCCGGACCTGGCCGCACTCACCCCGTCCTCATGCCGCCTGCCCCCCCGATGCCCTGTGGAGGACCCCCGTATGACCGTGGAGCAGACACCCGAGAACGCCGAGGCCGCGGCTGCCCGCGCCGCCGCGGAAGAGACCGTGAACGACATCCTGCAAGGGGCGTGGAAGGCCCGCGCCATCCATGTGGCCGTCGAACTCGGCGTCCCGGAACTGCTCCAGGAGGGCCCCCGGACCGCGGCCGCCCTCGCCGAGACCACGGGCGCGCACGAGCAGACCCTGCGCAGGCTGCTCCGCCTCCTCGCCACGGTGGGCGTCTTCGACGACCTCGGCCACGACGACCTGTTCGCCCAGAACGCCCTCTCCGCCGTCCTGCTGCCCGACCCCGCGAGCCCGGTCGCCACCGACGCGCGCTTCCAGGCGGCCCCCTGGCACTGGCGGGCCTGGGAGCAGCTCGCGCACAGCGTCCGCACCGGCGAGGCGTCCTTCGACGTGGCCAACGGCACCTCGTTCTGGCAGCTCACCCACGAGGACCCGGAGGCGCGGGAGCTGTTCAACCGCGCCATGGGGTCGGTCTCCCTCGCCGAGGCCGGCCAGGTCGCCGCGGCCTACGACTTCTCCGGCGCCGCGACCGTCGTGGACATCGGCGGCGGCCGCGGCAGCCTCATGGCCGCCGTCCTCGACGCCTTCCCCGGCCTGCGTGGCACCCTGCTGGAGCGCCCGCCCGTCGCCGAGGAGGCCCGCGAACTCCTCACCGGCCGCGGCCTCGCGGACCGGTGCGAGATCCTGCCCGGCGACTTCTTCGAGACCATCCCCGACGGCGCCGACCTCTACCTCATCAAGCACGTCCTGCACGACTGGGACGACGACGACGTCGTACGCATCCTCCGCCGCGTCGCCGCCGCCATGACGCCGGATTCCCGGCTCCTGGTCATCGACAACCTCGTCGACGAGCGGCCCGCCGCCTCGACGCTCTTCGTCGACCTGCTGCTGCTCGTCCTCGTCGGCGGTGCCGAGCGCTCGGAGAGCGAATTCGCCGCGCTGCTGGAGAAGTCGGGCCTGACAGTGGAGCGCTCGCTGCCCTGCGGCACCGGCCCGGTGCGCATCGTCGAGATCCGCAGGGCCTGAACCCGCCCCTCCTGATCGAAGCCGGCCACAGCTGAAGGAGCAATGACACCATGACGGTGCTGGGTCTGGGTGGATCCGGACATGACTGGGCCTCCTGTGCCACCGACGGCCGACGGCTGGTGGCGATCGACGAGGAACGGCTGGTCCGCAGCAAGTACGGCCTGGGAGCGGACCTCCTGGCGGGCCACAGCCGGCGCGCCGTCCTCGACGCCCTCGGCACGACCGCCGAGGCCGTGGAGCACGTGGTGGCCTGCGAGCTCGTACCACGCCCCTTCTACCACTCGTTCCGCAAGCGTGTGACGGTCGTCAACCACCATCTCGCCCACGCCTACAGCGCGTTCGGCGCCTCCGGCATGACCCGCGCCGCCGTGTTGGTCTGCGACAACTCCGGCAGCCTGGTGACCGGCCTGAAGTCCGGCCCCGGGCCGCGCGAGGCGGAGACGGTCAGCTGCTACACCGCCGACGCCTCCGGGCTGCGCCTGGTCAACCGGGTCGCCGGGACCCACGCCGTGGACGCCTCCTCCGAGAGCGCCTACTACCAGCCGGGCGAGACCGACAACTCGCTCGGCCACTTCTACCGCTCGGCCAGCCTCGCCCTCGGCCTCGCCTACTCCGGCCCCAAGACCCGCTACCCGGTCAGCGAGGACGGCAAGACCATGGGCCTCGCGCCCTACGGCGACGACCGCTTCGTCGACGAGGTCGCCGAGCTGGTCACCCTGCTGCCCGAGGGCGGCGTGCAGATCTCGGCGAGCAAGGTGAACCACGTCTTCGAACGACTCGTGGAATCAGATGAGTTCGAGGACCGGGCGGCCCTGGCCTACGCCGCCCAGGAGACCCTGGAGCGCGCCCTCCTGCACTGTGCCCGGGACCTGCACCGGCGCACCGGGATGACGGACCTGTGCATCGCCGGCGGCGTCGGCCTCAACAGCGTCGCCAACGGCCGGATCCTGCGCGAGACCCCCTTCGAGCGGGTCTTCGTCGTCCCGGCCGCCGGCGACAACGGGATCAGCCTCGGCTGCGCCTACTACGGCCTCCACCAACTGGAGGGCCTTTCGCCCGCGGAGCTCCCCGCCCTCGGCACCGCCTACCTCGGGCCCGACTACGCCACCGAGCGCGTCGACGCGGCCCTGGCCGCCTCGGGCTTCACCGTCGAGACCCCCGACGACCTGCCCGGCAGGGTCGCCGGCCTGCTCGCCGAAGGCAAGATCATCGGCTGGTTCGACGGCCACTCCGAGTTCGGCCCCCGGGCCCTGGGACACCGCAGCATCCTCGCCGCACCCTTCCCCGCGTCCGTGCGGGACCACCTCAACGACAACGTCAAGCACCGCGAGTGGTTCCGGCCGTACGCGCCCATCGTGCGCGAGGACCGGGCGGCGGACTACTTCGACCTGGCCCAGCCCTCCCCGTTCATGCTGGTCGTCGCGCGCGTGACCCGGCAGGACGCCATCCCGGCCGCCACCCACGTGGACGGCACCGCCCGGCTCCAGACGCTGAACGCCGCGCAGAACCCCAAGGTGTACGAGCTGCTCGGCAGGTTCGAGTCGCTCACCGGCTGTGCCGTGCTGCTCAACACCTCCTTCAATGTCGCGGGCCAGCCCATCGTCGAGACCCCGGAGGACGCCGTCGAGGCGTTCGCGGGCATGCGCCTGGACCACCTCGTCGTCGGGGACCGGCTGGCGGCCAAGTCCTGACAGCGGCCCGAGACCCGCGACCGGCAGGGAGGAGAGCCAAGCGGTGGACGTCCCGGTGCTCGTCGTCGGAGGAGGACCGACGGGCTTGGCGATGGCGCTCTTCCTCGCACGCCACGGCGTCGGCACCCTGCTGGTCGAACGGCGCACGACCACCTCGCCCGTCCCGCGCGCCACCCACGTCAGCCGCCGCTCCATGGAACTCTTCCGCGAGGCGGGCCTGGAGGAGGAGATCCGCCGGGCCGGTTTCGAGGTCGTGCGCGAGGACGACCCACGGCTGCGGACCCGCCCCGAACGCCACCTCCCCCGAGTGGTCCTGCAAGCCGCCTCG
This sequence comes from Streptomyces sp. NPDC020379, assembly GCF_044387105.1. Taxonomy (NCBI): domain Bacteria; kingdom Bacillati; phylum Actinomycetota; class Actinomycetes; order Kitasatosporales; family Streptomycetaceae; genus Streptomyces; species Streptomyces sp. NPDC020379. The sequence goes on along the minus strand of NZ_JBIRVR010000007.1, from coordinate 166,054 downwards.
CTCGCCGGTCCCGAACCGGCACAGGTGCTGGAGACCGGCGACGAGGAACTGGCCGTACCCGGCCCCTGCGCGCCCTTCTGGTGCGGCCAGGACCGGATGGAACCGCTGCTCGCGAAGGCCGCCGCGCGCCACGGTGCCGATGTGCGCTTCGGGCACGAAGTGACCGGACTGTGGCCGGGGGAGGACCGGACGCGGGCCCGCGTCCGGGACGGGGGGACAGGCCGGACCTATACGGTCGACGCCCGCTTCGTCGTCGCCGCCGACGGCGCGCGCGGCCGGATCGCCGAGGGCGTGGGCATCGCGCGGGAGGGGCTGGGCACGGTCGCCCACCGGGTGAGCATCCTCTTCCGCGCCGACCCGGGCCGCTGGGCGCGCGACCGGCGGTTCTTCATGTGCATGATCCAGAACCCCGGGTTCGACGGCGCGGTGATGGAGCTCAACACCCCGGGCCGCTGGTGCGCCGCGGTGGACTACGACCCGGCCCGCGCCGAACCCGACGGCAGCTACTCCGAGCGCACCTGCCTCGACCTGGTCCGGGCCGCCGTCGGTGACGGCGGGAGCGACGCGCGGATCGACACCGTCTTCCACTGGAAGGCCAGGCACCGCATAGCGGCGGCCTACCGCAGCGGAGCGGTGTTCCTCATCGGCGACGCCGCCCACCTCCACCCGCCCTCCGGGGGCTACGGCTCCAACGTCGGATTCCAGGACGCGCACAACCTCGCCTGGAAGATCGCCGCCGTGCTCGGCGGCTGGGCCGGACCGCGGCTCCTGGACACCTACGACGAAGAGCGCCGGCCGGTGGGAAAGGCCACGGCGGACCAGTCGATGCTCCTCGACGGCGTGCCGCCGGAGCCGCTGGGAGGAAGCGTCCGCTGCGACCCCCGGACCCTGATCATGGGATACCGCTACAGCTCCGCCGCCGTCCTCGGCGCCTCGCCCGGGCCCGCCTTTCCTCCGGCCTTCGCCCTGCGGGGAGACCCGGGCACCCGGCTGCCGCACATGTGGCTGCGCACGGACAGGGGAGGGCGCGTCTCCACGCTCGACCTGTGCCACGGGCGCCTCGTCCTGCTCTCCGCCGACCCGGTCTGGGCGGCGGCCGCCGCACGGACGGCGAAGGAGACGGGCGTACCCCTCCGGGGCCATCACCTGGCGGCCACCGGCGGCGAACTCGCCGATCCCTCCGGCGATTTCCCGCGGACCTGCGGAACCGGGCCCGCGGGCGCGGTGCTCGTACGGCCGGACGGCATGGTGGCCTGGCGCACGGTCCGGGACGCGCCACCGGGCCCGGACAGGGCGCAGGACCTGATCACTTCGGCGGCGGCCCGGGTCCTCGCGCTGCCGGAACGCGCGGCGCCGGTGCCCGGTCCGCCGCGGTTGTCACGCATTACTCATCGGCGAGTCGGGAGCGACGGGTGAACCCTCAATCCTTCTGCACGTGCTGGCCGGGCGCCACCGTATGGCTGACGGGCCCGCCGGGCGCGGGCACGACGACGATCGCCCGCGCGCTGGCGGAGCGGCTGCGCGAGCGGGGCCGGCGCGTGGAGGTGCTCGACAGCGACGGGACCCGCGCGCTCCTGTCCGCGGGCTCCTCGCCCGCGGACCGCGACACCGGCATGCGGCGGATCGGTCTGGTCGCCGAGGTCCTCGCGCGCAACGGCATCGTCGTCCTCGTCCCGGTGACCGCCTCCCGCGCGGCCGGCCGCGAAGCCGTACGCAGACGCCATGAGAGGTCCGGCACCGCGCATCTGGAGGTGCGGGTGGTGCGGGACGCAGTGCCCGCGCGAGGGCTCCCGGCGCCGCCCGGCCCCGAGCTGCGGCTCTCGGTGCGCGAGCGGAGCGCCGAGGAGTCGGCGCGGGCGCTGCACCGGCTCCTGGCGGAGAGGGAGCTCGCTTGAACCCCCGGCGGGGCGGGCCGTACACCGCGGGGCGCGACGGGACCCACGGGACGGCACGGCCGCACGGGCTGACGCACCTGGACCTGCTGGAGTCGGAGTCCGTCCACATCTTCCGCGAGGTGGCGGGCGAGTTCGAGCGACCGGTGATCCTCTTCTCCGGCGGCAAGGACTCCATCGTCATGCTGCACCTTGCGCTGAAGTCCTTCGCGCCCGCGCCCGTGCCGTTCGCGCTGCTGCACGTGGACACCGGCCACAACTTCCCCGAAGTGATCGCCTACCGGGACCGCGTCGTGGCAGCGCTCGGCTTGCGGCTGGAAGTGGCCTCCGTACAGGAATTCATCGACAACGGCAGCGTGCGCGAACGTCCCGACGGGACCCGCAATCCGCTGCAGACGGTGCCACTGCTGGACGCGATCGAGCGCCACCGCTTCGACGCCGTCTTCGGCGGCGGCCGCCGCGACGAGGAGAAGGCCCGCGCCAAGGAGCGCGTGTTCTCCCTGCGGGACGAGTTCGGCGGCTGGGACCCGCGGCGTCAGCGGCCCGAATTGTGGCAGCTCTACAACGGCCGGCACGCCCCCGGCGAACACGTCCGCGTCTTCCCGCTGTCCAACTGGACCGAGCTCGACGTATGGCAGTACATCGCCCGCGAGGCGATCGAACTCCCCTCGATCTACTACGCCCATGAGCGCGAGGTCTTCCGGCGGAGCGGCATGTGGCTGGCGCCCGGGGAATGGGGCGGGCCGCGGGACGGGGAGCCGGTGGAGAAGCGCCGGGTGCGCTACCGCACGGTGGGCGACATGTCCTGCACCGGCGCGGTGGACTCGGCCGCGGCCACCGTGGCCGACGTCATCGCCGAGATCGCCGTCTCCCGGCTCACGGAACGAGGCGCGACCCGGGCCGACGACAAACTGTCGGAAGCGGCCATGGAGGACCGCAAGCGGGAGGGGTACTTCTGAGCGGGCCGGGTGACGTCGACCGCGGTTCGGCAGCGCCCTGAAGGGGCACGGGGAGACGTCGGTCTGCGGCTCCGCCGCGCCGCCGCGTCCGGCCGACGGCACATCGCGGTACGCCCAGCCGGGCGCTTCGCACGGGGACCGCGGGACAGCAAGCGGAGGACTAGTCCCTAAGTCTGAAGTCCCCTACTCCGTTTGTCTGTTGAGGGCGAGGATGCCACCTGGGGATGATGTAGTCCATGTCACAGTTACTTTCCGGGAAGGACGGCGCCCAGGAGGCGCGCGGTCGCGGCGGGCCCACCTGGGTGGCGGTCCTCGCCGCCTGCGTGGGGCAGTTCGTGGTGGTCCTCGACGTGTCCGTCATCAATGTCGCGCTGCCGTCGATCCGTACCGGCCTCGACATCGGTGAGACGGGCCTGCAGTGGGTGGTCAACGCCTACGTCATCACCTTCGCGGGCTTCCTGCTGCTCGGCGGCCGGGCCTCCGACCTGTTCGGCCGCAAGGCGGTGTTCGTCTTCGGCCTCGGGGTGTTCACCGCCGCGAGCCTGCTGGGCGGCCTCGCGCAGGCGCCGTGGATGCTCATCGTCGCGCGCGCCCTGCAGGGCATCGGGGCGGCCGTGCTCTCACCCGCCACCCTGGCGATCCTCACGACCACGTTCCCCGAAGGCCCGGCACGCGTCAAAGCCGTCGCGATCTGGACGGCGGTCGGCACGGGCGGCGGCGCCGCCGGCGGCCTCATCGGCGGTCTGCTCACCGACTACCTCTCGTGGCGCTGGGTGTTGCTGATCAACGTGCCGCTCGGCATGATCGTGATCGTCGCGGCCGTGGCCTGGCTGGCCGAGAGCCGCACCGGCCAGGCGCGGCAGCGCCGGCTGGACCTCCCCGGAGCGGTGCTGGTGACACTCGGCGTCGGCAGCCTGGCGTACGGCATCTCGCAGAGCGAGGGACACGGCTGGGGCTCGGCGCGCACCCTCGTCTTCCTGATCGCCGGAGCCGTGGCGCTCGCGGCCTTCGTCGCCGTGGAGCAGCGCACACATGAGCCGCTGATGCCGCTCGGCGTCTTCCGGGTGCGCTCGGTGTCGGCGGCCAACGCCATCACCATCGTCAGCGGCATGGGCTTCTACGCGATGTGGTACTTCCTCTCGCTCTACATGCAGAACGTGCTGAAGTACTCGGCCGTGCAGACCGGCCTGGCCCTGCTCCCGCACACCGCCACCATCATCCTCTCCGCGCAGTTCGCACCCCGCCTGATGCGGTGGATCAAGGGGCGCACCCTCCTCGTGATCGCGGGGCTGCTCACCGCGGCGGGCTTCATCTGGCAGGGCGGCATGGACGCCGACGGCTCCTTCCTGGTCACCCTGCTCGGTCCGGGCATCGTGTTCTCCTTCGGCGCGGGCCTGATGATGACGCTCCTCGCGGTCTCCGCCACGACGGGCGTGGAGCTCTCCGAATCGGGCCTGGTGGCCGGTCTCGCCAACACCTCGCGCACCATGGGCGGCGCGCTCGGCCTGTCGGTCCTCGCCTCCGTCGCCGCCCGCCGCACGGCCGACGTGGGGTCCGGCGCCCACGCCCTGGCTTCCGGTTACGGCCGGGCGTTCGTCGTGTCCGGGGCCATCATCCTGGTGAGCATGCTGATGATCCCCTTCCTCCCCAAGCCGCAGACCTCGGCGGAATGACCTGTGGGCACGGACACACGAGGAGGCTTTGTGGGGCAGGAGTCGCAGCCGCGGTGGCTCACCGATGAGGAACAGCGCGTGTGGCGCGCCTATTTGCGGGCCAGCAGGCTGGTGGAGGACCACCTGGACCGCCGCCTCCAGCGGGAGGCGGGCATGCCGCACCTGTATTACGGGCTGCTCGTCCAGCTCTCCGAGGCCCCCCGCCGGGGGATCCGGATGACCGACCTGGCACGCCAGGCGAAGATCACCCGCCCCCGGCTCTCGCACGCGGTCACCCGCCTGGAGAAGCTCGGCTGGGTGCGCCGGGAGTCGTGCTACGGAGACAAGCGCGGCCAGAACGCCGTCCTCACGGAAGAGGGCCGCGAGGTCCTGGAGAAGGCGGCCCCGGGCCACGTCGCCGCGGTGCGCGCGGCCGTCTTCGACAACCTCACCCCGGAGCAGATCCAGCAACTGGGCGGGATCTGCCGGGCGATGGAGGCAGGGCTCGACAGGGAGGGAGCGGATCTTCCGTGGCTCCGCTGAGACGGGCGGCCGTCACGAGCGCGGGGGCCGTCAGGATCTGACACGGTCCCACCGCGCTCCCGCACGGGATCCGGCCGGCCGTGCCCCGGATTCACGTGAGCCCGGGAGAAGACCGGACGACACGGATATTCTGGATGCCGTGGAACGACACGACGGGGCACCGGGCTGGGGCTTCACCCATACCCGGCACAGCGCGGAACACGGTGAGCCTGACGCCACCCGCAGAGCCGGTGCCCTGCTCTCCGCGCGGCCCCTGCCGCAGAACCAGCACATCATGGGCTGGGGCGCGGAGAATCCCGAACCGGCGCCCGGCCGTTACGACTTCGAGGCGCTCGACGAGCGCGTCACCCTGATGCGCGCCACGGGAGCCACGCCCGTCCTCACCCTGTGCGCGGCCCCCGACTGGATGAAGGGCGGCCGGGCCGGGCGCACCGACTGGTCCCGGCTGGAGGCCGCTCCCGATCCCCGGCACTACGCAGACTTCGCCCGGCTCGCGGGTGTGATCGCCCAACGCTATCCGGACATCCGGCACTTCCTCGTGTGGAACGAAATGAAGGGCTTCTACGACGAGGACAAAAGGCGCTGGGACTACGAGGGTTACACACGGCTGTACAACCTCGTCCACGCGGAGCTGAAGCGGCGGAACCCTCGCAACCTGGTGGGCGGCCCCTATGTGGTGGTCGACCACGATCCGCCCGCCGATGACCCCGAGGACCGCTCGCGCGAACTGCGCGGCCCCTGGGGCGAGCTCGACCAGCGCTCCGCCGACGTCATCCGCTACTGGAGCGCGCACAAGGCGGGCGCGGACTTCGTCGTCGTCGACGGGTCGAGCTACACCCGCGAGGGCCACCGGGCGCTCCCCGACGAGTTTGCCGCCACCGAGAAGTTCGCCGACGTCACCCGCTGGGTGAGGAGCGTGACCGGGCTCCCGGTGTGGTGGGCCGAGTGGTACGTCGAGCCGCCCGCCGGGGACGACAGGGCCGGCGGCCGGGACGGCTGGGGCGAGCAGCACCGCACCGCCGTGCACGCCACCGCGATGATGCGGCTGGCGGAGAGCGGCGCGTCCGCGGCCTTCTACTGGAACCCGCAGCGCACCGGAAAGGCGTGCCCCGGCTGCCTGTGGCGGAGCACCCATCTGCCGGACGGGGGAGGGGAGTTGCCCATGGCGCGGCTGCTGAGGAACTTCGCCCGCGAATTCCCTCCGGGCACCGCCTTCCGGCCGGTCGCCGCCACCGCCGGGGCGGGAGACAGGATCCAGGTCCTCGCCGACGACGCGGCCGTGCTCGTCGTCAATACCGAGTGCCGGCCGGTGGCGGCCACGGTGGAGGGGCGGGCGCTGTCCCTCGCCCCGTACGAGGTGCGCTGGCTGGCCTGCCCGTGATCCCGTGCGGCGGCCGTCGGACAGGGAATTGCCGAACAGCGGAGTTCATGAATTAAGCAGAGCGAAGAGCAGCACTCCGCGATGACGCTGACACGGTCCACTCAAACGCTTTGCATGTGAAACGGGCGGTCACCTCGACGGTGCCGCCCGTTTCCTGTTGCCTGAAAGGGCAATCGGGGTCAGCAGTACAGATTGCCGCCTGGCGCCACGTGGAGGATGCCGGTGAAACGCTGGTAGTTCGACACCCGGCTCCGGACCTGGGCGGGGTTGCGGCCGTCGCACTCCAGGCTGCCGTTGATGCTGCGGATGGTCTGCCCGAATCCGCGGCCGTTGACCATCGCCTCGTGCGGGGTCATGGTCCCGGGGCCGCGCTGGGTGTTCCAGTACCACAGGGCGGTCTTCCAGGAGACGGCAGCGTCGGTCTGCACGAGCGAGGGACGGTGGAGCAGATCGATGCCGAGGGCGTCCCCCGCCGCCTTGTAGTTGAAGTTCCAGCTGATCTGGAGGGGGCCGCGGCCGTAGTAGGCGGCCTGGCCGGCCGGGCAGCCGTAGGGCCGGCTCCGGTCGCAGTAGTGGGGGTAGTTGGCGGTGTTCTGCTCCACGACGTAGACCAGCCCGCCGGTCTCGTGGGAGACGTTGGCGAGGAAGGCGGCGGCCTCCTGCTTCCGGGTCTCGGCGCTGCCGGTGCCCGCGAAGCCGGGGTACGCGCTCAGCGCGGCGACCAGGCCCTTGTACGTATAGAACGCGTTCCGCTTCGGGAACATCTGCTTGAACTGGGCCTCGCTCACCGGAAAGGCGGCCCGCGCGGCACCACGCGGGCCGACGGCACCCGCGGTGCCGGCCGGGGCGAGGACGGTTATGCCGGTCAGGGTCAGTGCGGCCAACAGCAGGGCGGCGATGCGCTTTCTTCTCATGGCGGCTCCTGTGGGGGAAAGGTGAGTGACGCCCGCCGACGGTGAATCGGGCCGACCGGCGTGTTGTCGCCATCGCGCAGTGAATAACTCCCTTGAGTTTGCTGTCAACAGCAGGCGCCGTGTCCGGCCGAACTCAATGTATTGAGCAATGTTTTCAGGACAACTGCGCCTGAAAGGGCTTGCGGGAGCAACGAGGAGCATGTCCTCATATGCCGGAAGCCGGGCACGTGCCGATGAAATGCCGCTGTCCTGTGGCTTCGTGGGCCGACGGACTCCCTTGGCTCCGTCATGCCGTCATCAGCTGTTCCGGGCGGGAGTCGCCCTGAATGGCCTATGGGCAAAGGCCCGTGCGCAACGCCTGGTGAACAACTCCTAGTGCACAACACCTCATGAACAAGGAGAGAACATGCGCGCATTGAAGACCCTGCGATACGCGGCTCCCGTCCTGGTCGCCGCGGTCACCGGCATCGCCCTCGGCGCGGGACCGGCGGCCGCCGACGTCCCGATCGGCCAGTCGATGAGCGGCAAGACGACGTACTACACCGACAAGGGCTACGGCGCCTGCGGCACCCCCATCGACGCCACCTCCCAGGACCTCGTCGCGGTCCCGGCGTCGTGGTGGACCTCCACCAATCCCAACAACGACCCGCTGTGCAAGGGCATATCGGTGGAGGTCAGCTACCAGGGCAAGACCATCAGAGTGCCGGTGAAGGACAAGTGTCCTTCGTGCGACCGGACCCACATCGACCTCAGCAAGACGGCCTTCCAGAAGCTGGCGCCGCTCGACAAGGGCGTGATCAACGGCATCACCTGGAAGTTCGTCCGCTGACGCCGCCCCGCCGGGGCCCCTCTCGCCCGGGGCCCCGGCGGGCCGCCGGTCGGCTGGGGCCGGCGGGTCACGCCCGGTTCGCCATGGCCTCCGGCGTGTCGGCGCGAGGTTCTCCGTCTTCAAGAGTCATAAAGACAACCGCGACTGTTGACGTTATGAGTTCATCAAATTTAAGGTCGCGGGACTCTTGGACCACAGGCAAGACGACGGAGAACAATGACGTACTCCCCCGGCGCGCGGCCGCGTCCGGCCCGGCTGTCCGCACTGCTGCTCGCAGGCGCGCTCGTCGCCTCGGTGCCGCCCGCGGCCGCCGCGCCGGCGCCGCAACCCCCCACCGCCGACCGCCCCGCCGCTGCCACTTCCCCCGCCGGCGGCTGCCGGACCGGCGACGGCTGGACACTCGACTCCACCCGTATCGACACCGGCGACACCCACCACGCCTACGTCGGCAACGGCTATCTGGGGCAGCGCGTACCGCCCAACGGCGCCGGCTACACCGACAGCGACGCCAAGACCGGCTGGCCGCTCTTCACCCCGGGATACGACGGCTCGTTCGTCTCCGGGCTCTACGCGCACAACAAACGGACCGCCGCCGACCGGCAGGCCGTCGCCGCCCTCCCCACCTGGACCGGACTCACCGTCGGCACCGGCGGCCAACACGGTGACGTCTTCGACTCTTCGACGAAGCCGGGCCGGATCTCCGGATATCGCCAGACCCTCTTCCAGAGCTGCGGCATCGTCCGGACCTCCCTGACCTGGACCGCCGCCGACGGGCGCGGGACCGACCTCGTCTATGACGTGCTGGCCGACCGCGACGACCCGCACACGGGCGCCGTACGGCTGCGCATGACGCCGCGCTGGAGCGGCGACGCCACCGTCACCGACCTGCTGGACGGACGCGGCGCGCGGCGCATGCGGCAGACCGGCGGCGGCGACCGCACCGGTGGGACCGGCCGGGACGGCCGGACCATGGACGTGGCCTTCCGCACCGACGGCACGGACACCGACGGCGCCGTCGCCTCCACCCTGCGGGCCGGGCGCGGTGTGCACGCGACCGGGGGCCGACGCGCCGGATCCGCGAAGGACTTGAGCGCCGAGCAGTCCCTCACCTTCCCCGTCCGCGAGGGCCACGCGTACGAACTCACCAAATACGTCGGCGTCGACACCGCCCTGACCTCGCACGCGCCCCGCCAGGACGCCACCGCCGCCGCACTGCGCGCGGCCCGGCGCGGCTGGGACGGCCTGCTGCGCGCCCACACCGCGGTCTGGGCCCGGCTGTGGCGCTCGGGCATCGAGGTGCCGGGACAGCCCGATCTTCAGGCGTGGGTGCGCTCCGCCCAATACGGGCTGCTGTCCAGCACCCGGCAGGGCGCGGCCAACAGCATCGCCCCGGCCGGGCTGACCAGCGACAACTACGCGGGCCTCGTCTTCTGGGACGCCGAGACCTGGATGTACCCGGCCCTGCTGGCCACCGCACCCGAACTCGCCAGGACCGTCGTCGACTACCGCTACCGGACCCTCCCGGGAGCCCGCGAGAACGCCCGCGGGCTCGGCTACCAAGGGCTCTTCTACCCCTGGAACAGCGGCAGCGAGGGCAACCTGGCCCAGGAGTGCCACAGCGTCGACCCGCCCCACTGCCGCACCCAGATCCATCTCCAGTCGGACATCTCCCTCGCCACCTGGCAGTACTACCTCGCCACCGGCGACACCGCCTGGCTGCGCGAGCGCGGCTGGCCGGTGCTGAAGGGCATCGCCGACTTCTGGGCCGGGAGGGTCACTCCCAACGCCGACGGCAGCTACTCCATCAAGGACACCGCAGGCCCCGACGAGTACAGCAACGGCGTCGACGACGCGGTCTTCACCAACGCCGGAGCCGTCACCTCCCTGCGCAACGCCGCCCGTGCCGCGCGGTTGCTCGGCGAGCGCGCGCCGGGGGAGTGGACGTCGGTCGCCGACAGGATCCGGATCCCGTACGACGCGCGGCACAAGGTCTTCCAGCAGTACGACGGCTACCCCGGCGGCAGGATCAAGCAGGCCGACACGGTGCTGCTGACGTACCCCCTGGAATGGCCGATGTCCCGGGCCGACGCGGCACGCACCCTCGACTACTACGCCCGGCGCACCGACCCCGACGGCCCCGCCATGACGGACTCGGTCCATGCCATCGACGCTGCCGCCACGGGCGAACCGGGCTGCTCGGCGTACACCTATCTGCAGCGCTCCGTCCGGCCGTTCGTACGCGGGCCCTTCGACCAGTTCTACGAGGCCCGCGGCACCAAGGCGGGCGCCGACGACCCGCTGGCCGGCTCGCCCGCCCAGGACTTCCTCACCGGCAAGGGCGGCTTCCTCCAGATCTTCACCAACGGCCTGACCGGCATGCGGATGCGCGAGGACCGGCTCCACCTCGACCCGACGCTGCCCCCGCAGCTCGGCCGCGGCGTCACCCTGCGCGGCCTGCGCTGGCAGGGCCGCACGTACGACATCGCCATCGGCGCCCACGACACCACCGTGCGGCTCACCGAGGGCGCGCCCATGACCCTCGACACCCCGCGGGGCGAGCAGGTCCTCACCAAGGCCGCACCGGCCGTCCTGAAGACCCGCCGCCCCGACCTCACCCCTACCGACAACCTGGCCCGCTGCACCACCGCCACGGCCACCTCCGAGGAACCCGGGATGTACGCGGCGGCCGCCGTCGACGGAAACCCCGCCACGGCCTGGGTCCCCGACGGGCCGAACGGTGAACTGACCACCGACCTCGGCAAGTCCGTACGCGTCACCAAGGCCGCCCCCGTCTGGACCGGCCCGGCACCGGCCTCGTACAGCGTCCGGCTCTCCCCCGACGGCCGGCACTGGCACGAGGCCGTCGCGGGCGGCGGGCCGGTCTCCGCGCGATACGTACGCGTCGCGCTGCACGGCCGGACCGACGCCAAGTCCCGCACGGGGATCGCCGAGCTGACCGTGTCGTAGCGAGGGGAGCGCGCCGTCGGCCGACGGCGCGCTCCCGGCTCGGACAGCGGCGCTCCGCGCACCCTCACCTGCCATCGGCCGACAGGGACGTCCTGACCAGACCGAGCACATCGTCGTCACTCAGTCCCAGCGCGCGGGCATCGGCGACCAGGCGCTGGGCCTGCACGGTGAGCCGGGCGCGTTCGGCCGTCGGTCCTCCGGTGACCACGGCGCCGCGCCCCCGGCGCAATTCGAGGAGGCCCTCCTCGCGCAGCCGTTGGTAACCCCGGAGCACGGTGTGCATGTTGACACCGAGCGACGCGGCGAGATCGCGGGCGGAGGGCAGGCGCTCGCCGCTGCCTGCGGTGCCGTCGGCGATGGCGCCGCGGACGCAGGCGGCGATCTGGTCGCCCAGGGGCACGGCGGACGAGGGGTCGACGCGGAAGAGCACGGTCACCCTCCTGCGGCGGTGCGGCGTTCGCGGTCGGCGAGGGTGTTGAGCAGCGCGGCGGCCGTGGCGGCGTCGTCGACGGTGACGACGAACTCGCTGCCGGTGGTCAGGCGGACGCTGATGGCATCACCGGAACGCAGCACGATGCCGCTCGCCCCGGGGCGGATGCGATAGCCCCAGCCGCCGAAGTCCCGCAGCGGGCTGACGGCACGGTGATCGGCTTCGGCGATCTTCCGCAGCGGCACGTTGAGGCGCGGCCAGGGGACGATCGAGGGGGTGACGGTGAGCCCGCGCCGGTCCGCGGTGACCCGTGCACCCGTGAGCAGGGCCATCAGGACTCCGGTGACGAGGAGTGGCAGTGCGGGCAGCCAGCCGGCGGTGAACCCGACGACGACGCCGGCGGCAAGGAGCAGGAGACCGGTGACGGGCAGGACCCGGGAGCCCGCCACTCGCGTCCAGCCGGCGATCTCGGAGTCACCGAGCGCGAGGCGCGAGGCGTCGGCGGAGGATCCGGGTATCGTCTCGGCTTCCTCGGCCTTGCCGCAGGCCGGCCAGCCCACGGCCGCGTAGAGCGCCGTGGCTCCGAAGGCGAATGCGGCCTGAGTCCCGGGCAGCGTGACGGAGGAGGCGTCGTCGACGCCGGTGTTGGCCAGCAGCACGGCGGTGGCCAGCCATCCGGTGAACACCGCGACGGCACCGCCGATGACGGCCACCACGCGCTGGCCGTCGTCGTTCGGCCGCATCCGGTGGACGAGCGCGCCGAAGAGGGCACCGACGCCCAGCAGCACTCCCAATGCGGCGGCGAGGAAGGACCCCTGGCCCGAGTAGCCGTCGGCATTTCCCCCGGGGCCGATGTGGGAGGCGATCCGGCCGGGCAGCCGGTCCCGCACCGAGAGGAACACCGTCAGGACGACGGCAGCGGCGATCAGAGGCGGCACGAGGGAGACGGCAAGGCGACGGGCGTTGACGTACGCGGATCGTGATTGCGGCATGAAAGCAGAACCTCCACTTGTTTGCATACTAGTAGAACAAGTGGAGGTGAACTCAGGCAAGGCGGCTGCCTGTTCCTGACGCGGCCCGAACGCCGCCCTCACCGTCGGAGACGTCGAAGCGGGTGCCACGTGCGCGGCGGAACCCCGGGGAGCACGCACGTCAGGGCAGCGTCAGGGATGCGGCGTGTCGCTTGTGCCCGGACTTCCGGCTTCCTTCAATGGTCCCCGTGAACAGCCACCTTCGCCACGACGACCGGCCGCCTCATACGGCGCTGCCCGGTTCCGCGTGCCGTTCCCACACGGTGCGCTGAGCGCACCCGCTGTTCACCGACTCCCCGGCCGCGCCCTACACGCGGCGGCCGGTGTCACCCGGCACAGTGCGTCCCGGCATCCGCCGTCCTGTCACTGATGCCCCTTCACGCTCGCACGGCAGCCGCGCCCTACGGCGCTCGCTGCCGCTCTGCCCGATCCGGAGTGGATTCCCATGTCTTCTGCTGTCTCACCCGCCTCCAGGACCGTTCTGGTCACCGGTGCCACGTCCGGTATCGGCTGGGAGACCGCCCGGCTGCTCGCCGAACGAGGCGACACGGTCATCGTCCACGCCCCCGACCAGGAGTCCGGCGACGACGCCATCGTCCGCCTGACAGCGGCCGGCACCGACACCCTGCGCCTGCGGCTGGCCGTCGCCGACTTCTCCCGCCTGGACGAGGTGCGGGCCATGGCCACCCGCATCGCCGAGGAACACCCCGTCCTGGACGTCCTGGTCAACAACGCGGCCGTCGTCGCGCCCGAACAGCGCACGATGACCGCCGACGGAAACGAACTCTCCCTCCAGGTCAACTTCCTGGCGGCCTATCTGCTCACCCACGAACTGGCGGGCCCGCTGAGCGCCCGGCCCGGCAGCCGCGTCGTCAACGTGTCCTCCTCCATGCACCGCACGGCGTCGATCTCCTGGAACGACCCGCAGCGCACCAAGCGCTACTCCCGTCTCGCCGCCTACGCGCAGTCCCAGCTGGCGCTGACCGTCTTCGCCCGCGAGCAGGCTCCGTGGACGTCGGTCAGTGTGCACCCCGGCGTGTGCGACACCGGACTGCTGCCGCTGTACGCGCACGAGGGCGACTCCGCCGTGGAGGGCGCCGAGCGCGTCGTCCGGCTCTGCGACCCCGCCACCGAGCTCGTCGCCGGTGCCTACTACGACCGTACGGCCCTCTCCCCGGCGGCCCCGGTCGCGATGGAGGAGCGCACGGTGCGCCGACTGCGCAAGCTCGCCGACCAGCTGGTCGCCAAGGCCGGCTGACGAAAAGAACCACGACCGCCTGACGAAGGGAACCACGACCGTGTCCAAGCGCGCCCGCAAGAAGCGAGCCCGTCGCAAGAAGAACGCCAACCACGGAAGCAAAGCCTGCGTCTGACAGTGGGCCGGCGGCGGTACGGCACCGGCAACGGTTCCGTACCGCCTGCTCCGCGCGTACCCCGGAGTGATGTGATGCTGGTCGAACATCTCCACGGCACGGCCCTCCGGGCCGGGCCGCTCCGGTTCCCCGCCGGCCGCCCCGGGCTGGGAGCCCTCCCCGAGCACGTCACCCTCACCGGCCACGGGAGCTGGTGGGCCGACGACCCTGCCGATCCACGGGCCGCCGCCGTCTCCTGCGCCGGGCACGCCATCCTGGCGGGGGACCCGCGACGGACGGCCCCCGAGGAACTGGCCTGCCTAACCGGTCATTACGTGGCCGCGCCGGACAGGTTCCTGCCCCTCCTCGGCGCCGCCTTCCACCGCCTCGTCCCCTGGGAGCGCATGATCTGGATCCGAAGCGACCCGCCCCCGGCCGTACGCCTCGGCCCCGGCACGACCGTCCGCCGGCTCCTGCCCCGCGACACCCAGGCCCTGCGCACCCTGGGCCCGGACCTGGCGTGGACCAGCGCGAGCTGGGGCGGCCCCGCCGGCCTCGCCGCCTCCGGCCGCTGCTGGGGCGCCTTCCGCGAGGGCCAACTCCTCTCCCTGGCCTGTACCTTCTTCGCCGGCAGCCGCTACGAGGACATCGCCGTCGCCACCCTCCCCGGAGCACGCGGACGGGGCCTGGCCTCGGCCTGCGTCGAGGCACTCTGCGCGGACCTCACCACCCGCGGCCGCGTCCCGTCCTGGACCTGCTCCCGGGACAACCACGCCAGCCGCCACCTCGCCACGAGGACCGGCTTCCGTGTCGTCCACGAATACGTGCACTACGCCGTCGGGGCCGCGGTCGTCCCTCCAGGTCAGCGCACCCTGCCACGCGGCTTGAGGGAAACCGGCGGCAGCGCGGGAGCGGACAGCCGGCCGCCGTCGTAGCCGTGCACCTCGCCGAAGCGAGACCCCGTCATCCAGTCCTCCCGGGCCTGGACGATGTCCTCGTGGGAACGGCCCACGAAGTTCCACCACATGAGGATGCGCTCCTCGAACGGCTCGCCGCCCAGCAGCATGAACGAGCTGTCCACGTCCGTGCGGAGCGGCAGTTCGGAGCGTCCGCAGCCGAGGTAGAGCAGGGAGCCCGGTGCGAGGCGCACGCCGTCCACCTCGGCCTCGCCGGACATGGTCAGGGCCGCGTACTCGAAGTCGGGCCGGACGGGGAGGCGCGCGGAAGCGCCCGCCGGCAGGGTGATGTCGGCGCCCATGAGCGGGCTGAAGGCGGTGGCGGGAGAGGCCGCGCCGTCCAGTTCGCCCATGAGGACGGTGGCGCGCAGGCCGCCGCCCGTCACCCGCGGCAGCTCGGCATGGTGCTCCCACCTCGGAGTGGTGTGCCGGTGCGCGTCCGGCAGTGCCACCCACAGCTGGGCGCCGTGCAGCAGGCGCGCGTGCTCGCGCGGGGACTCCTCCGAGTGCGCGATGGCACCCCCCGCCGTCATCAGCCCCAACTGCCCCGGACGCAAGGTCTGAAGGCTGCCGAGGCTGTCCCGGTGCAGCACCTCGCCGTCATGGAGCCAACTGACGGTCTGCAGGCCCATGTGCGGATGAGGGGGCACCTGCATCCCCGGCTCCTGAGCGATGTCGTCCGGGCCGTAGTGGTCGACGAAGCACCACGCGCCCACCATGCGGCGCCCGAGGCTGGGCAGCAGACGGCGCACGACGGTGCTCTCGCCGAGCGGGACCCGCTTCGCGGGCAGCAGCTCCCGCACCGGCCGCGCGGTGACGTCGGCGCGGCCACCGCATTCGGCCGGTGCGGGCCGGAGTTCGAGGTTGCTCATGGGAGCACTGTCCCATCCAGGGGCCGTCACGTGGCGGTCCTGTGGATAACCGGGGCGGCCGAGGCGTAGTCGCCGTTCATCGCGGCGGCCAGCCGGAGGTGGGGCGCCGCTTCGGCGTCCCGGTTCTGCCGTTCCAGCGTGCGCCCGAGCAGCAGATGCGCGTACGCCTCGGCGGGGGCGTGGTCCAGGACGCGCCGCGCCTCGGCCTCGGCCCGGTTCAGCTGGGCGGAGTGGTAGTACGACCGGGCGAGGAGCAGCCGGGCCGCCAGGTGGGCCGGTTCCGCCTCGACGACGGGTGCCAGGATGCGGGCGGCCTCGGCGTAGTCCTTCGCCTCGAAGAAGAGGTGCGCGCGCTCGTACTCGTCCGCCAGCGGGTGCGGGGACACCGGCACGGCGGCGGTGGGGGAGGACGGGGTGAAAGCGGTCATGGATCGCTCCTTTCCTCCCCGCCAACATAGATGAAGCTTGAACTATTTCCGATCGGTCCGGGCGTCCTCCCGCCCGGCCCCCGCTCCGGTGCCGCGCCCCGCCGTCACGGCGTCGTACGCCCACACCGCCCCCGCGACGAGCGCCGCGCCCAGCAGCCAGCCGCCCACCACGTCGGACAGCCAGTGCACACCGAGATAGAGACGGGTGAAGCCCACGCCGGTCACCGACAGCGCTCCCACCGCCAGCGCCGCACGGATCCCGGCGGGACGTACGTGGTGCAGCCACAGCAGCCACACCACCAGTCCGCACGTCACGGTGGCGGTCAGCGCGTGGCCCGAAGGGAACGCCTGATAGCTGGCGACGGCCACCGGATCCGGCCAGTGCGGGCGGTCCCGGCCGACAGCGGACTTGAGGGCCTGCTGCACCAGCGTTCCGGCGGCGGACGTCCCCGCGATCCACGCGATCAGCAGCCACGCGCGCCGCCGCGCCAGCCAGAGCGCCGCCACGGCGAGAACCGCGCGCATGGTCCAGGGATCCCACAACCGCTCCGACAGCCAGCGGACGAACCCCGTCCAGCCGTGGTGGCCGACGGCGATCGGATGCAGGCCGTCGGCCACCCGCCGGTCCAGTGATACGAGCGGACCCCAATCGCGGACGACCAGCACCGTCAGAGCGAGAAACAGGGCGCAGAGAACGGCAGTTGCGCGCCACCCGAGGGCGGGCGCGGGGCGGGTCGGCAGGGCGGGTGCGTCGGAGCGCGTCGGAACGTGCATGGCCGGATCCTTGCGGAAGCCCTGGCCGTAGCGCCACCCGTACAGCCCGGAGAGCGTCCCTCCGGGGGCTCAGCCCAGCGCGCTCAGCCCGGGCATGAAGGCCACCAGCAAGGGCACCGCCGGAACCAGGGCTCCGGCGGCCGTCAACCGCAACCGCCGTGCCGTCGTCAGCCGCGGCCCAGGGGACAGCAGCCGGTCCACCCGGCGCGGCACCTGCGACAGCTGGGCCGGGCAGGGGCCGAAGACACCGCGGTCCTCGTTGAGCTCGACCAGCGCCAGCGCCGTCGTCATCCGGCCGAACCGCCGCGAGGCCGCGTCGTCCGCCGCCAGCTCGACGAGCTGGTGCACCTGGTCGCGGAACGCCGCGAAGACCGGCACCTGCGGGAAGCCGGTCGCCAGCGCCGACGAGGAGTGCAGCAGCCAGCTGTGCCGCGCCCGCGCGTGCCCCTGCTCGTGGGCCAGCACCGCGTCCAGCTGCGAGTCCGAGAGCCGGCGCAGCGCGCCCGTCGTGACGACCAGCCGGGGAGCCGTCCCGCCGCGCAGCCACCACGCGTCCGGCCGCTCACCCTCGAGCACCACCAGCCGGTCCGCGTCCGGCGCCTCGCCCGGCAACTGCGGTGCGCGGACGAGCAGATCGGTGCGGCGCTGCCGACGGCAGGCCCGGGCCAGGCCGATCTCGCGGGTCAGCATCGCGGCGGTCCACACCGCGCCGAAGCCCAGCGCCACGGCCAGCGGGGCGGCCCACGGACGGTACGAGGCGAGGGCGTACGCCTCCATGACTCCGTGCGGGGCGGCCGCGAACACATGGCCGCGTACCGCCTCCCAGGCCGCCGCGGCGCTGAGCGCCATGGCGAGAGCACAGCACAGCAGTACGGCCGCCACCGCGCACTGCCACACCCACAGGGCCACGACGGGTTCGCGGTCGGCCCAGTCGGAGCGGGTCAGCAGGCGCGGCGTCATCGCGGCGACCAGCCCACCGAGGACCAGCAGCACGAGCGGGACCATCATGGCCGCAGCCTATGAGCGCGACACCGTGCCCGGGTACGGTCCCGGGCGCGAAGTGACGCATGCCACGGTCTCACAGAGGGACCGCGCGTGCTCAGAGGGTGAGCAGCATCGCCAGCATGCCGATGCCCATGGACAGCCGGCACGCGTTGGTGAGATTGGGACGGCCAGGCCAGGGCGCCTCGCCGGAGGTGGCGGCGACCACGGGGACGAGGGCGGCCACCGTCCGTACGACGTACACCGCGAAATACACCAGCAGCAGGCCCGTCAGCAGGGGAGTCCCCGCGGGGACGTGCCCTTCGGCGTGTGCGCTCCCGGTGTGCCCGCTCATGGGGGAACCCGCCATCGCCAGCGCCATGTAGACCATGGCGAACGCGCCGACGGCGTGGTGGAGATGGTGCAGGTGCTGTTCCGTACGGCCACGTGCCACCAGCAGGGAGCGCAGGCCCGCCGCGCCGAACACGGCCGCGAACACCGGGGCGCCCCAGGGGTGGCTGGTGAGACCGGCGGTCGGTACGGCCATCACGGCCATGCCCAGGCCCATCAAGGCGTCACCACCTGTGGACCGGGCCTCCGCCGGGTTCCTCGCTCCTGCCCTCACGAGGCAATACGCGCCGGTCGCGGCGCACAGTGCCACCAGCAGCCAGCCGATGAGCGGTGGTTCGTGCACCGCGCACCTCCCCGGTCAGGCAGACCTACCCCCGGAGGATTCCCGCCCGAGTCGCATCACACGGGAGCGCACGGGCGCACAAGGGGAGCACTGCGCGACGCCGGGCACGCCCGCGCACGCGCGGTGACACGGGGGCGCATCAGGGTGGCAGACCGGTGCACGGGAGGAGCGCGCCCACCGGCCGAAGCCCGCGGCAAAAAAAGATCTTGCCTTGGGCGCGGTCTTCGGGAGAGAGTGAGGGCACCGAAGGGGCGTAGCTCAGCTGGCCAGAGCAGCGGACTCCAAACCCGCTAGTCGCAGGTTCGAATCCTGTCGCCCCTGCTGCGCGGCCGCGCGTCGCCCAGGCGTCCTCAGATGCCTGGGCGATAGCGCATCGGGTGCCCCTCCGGCACCTCCACCACCGCGATCCGCACCCCGTCCGGGTCCGTGATCCACATCTCGATCAGTCCCCAGGGCTTGGTCTCCGGCGGCTCCAGCACCTCGACGCCCTCGCGGAGGAATTCCGCGTGGGCCGCCGCGGCGTCCGCGACCTGGAACCACAGCTCGATGCCGGGGTCCGGCGGCGTGTCGGCGCGGCCCGAGACCTCCAGGAACCCGCCGCCCAGGAAATAGACCGTGCCGCGCTCCGGGCCGGTCCCGAACTCCCGGTAGACCGCGAGCCCCAGCGCCCGCCCGTAGAACTCCCGGGAACGCTCCGGATCGGTGGGCCGCAGAAGCACGCGGCTGCTCAGTACATGCACCATGACGCGACTGTACGCAGAGCCGATCGGGTTAGTGTTCGTATGCAGCCAAGAGGTGCAGCCGAAGCCGTACGGAGAGGACCACACGGAGACCATGGAGACAGCCAGCAGCCGCACCGCAGAGCCGGTCTTCCGGGCAGCGACCGTCGCCGACGTGCCCGAGCTCGTGGCACTCGTCGAATCGGCCTACCGCGGTGACGACAGCCGTGCCGGGTGGACGACCGAGGCGGATCTGCTGGACGGCCAGCGGACCGACCCCGCGGGCGTCGAGGCCGTGGTGACGGACGAGAACAGCCGTCTGCTGGTGGTGGAGTGCGAGGGCGAGACCGTCGCCTGCTGCCAGCTGGAACACCGGGGCACGCACGCCTACTTCGGGATGTTCGCGGTCCGTCCGGCGATGCAGGGCGCCGGGCTCGGCAAGGTGATCATCGCCGAGGCCGAGCGGTTCGTGCGTGCCGAGTGGGGCGCCGACGAGATGCACATGACCGTCATACGGCAGCGTGACGAGCTGATCGCCTGGTACGAACGCCGCGGTTACCGCCGTACCGGCCGGATGTCCCCCTTCCCGTACGGCGACGAGCGCTTCGGCATCCCGCAGCGCGACGACCTCGAGTTCGAGCTGCTCGTCAAGGAATTGCCGTAAGGCGGCAGGATTCCGAGGCTGTAAGGGGCACCGGCCCGCGGGCGGTGCCCCTTACAGCCCGCACCGCTACAGCCGGCCCGCCTCGACCAGCCGGCGCAGGAAGCGCCGCGTGCGCTCCTCGCGGGGCTCGCCGAAGACCTCCGCGGGCGTGCCATGCTCCAGCACCACACCGCCGTCGAGGAAGCACACCTGGTCGGCGACGTCCCGGGCGAACCCCATCTCGTGGGTGGCGAGCACCATGGTCATGCCGTCGTCCTTGAGATCGCGCACGACGGCCAGCACCTCACCGACCAGCTCCGGGTCGAGGGCGGCGGTGATCTCGTCGAGCAGCAGCAGCCGGGGCCGCCCCGCCAGGGCCCGTACGATCGCCACCCGCTGCTGCTGGCCCCCGCTGAGCCGGTCCGGGTACTCACCGGCCCTGCCGCCCAGGCCGAGCCGCTCCAGGAGCTCCCGCGCCCGCTCCTCCGCCTCGGCCCGCGGCACGCCGTGCACCCGGCGCGGGGCGAGCGTGATGTTGTCGAGCACGGTCATGTGCGGGAAGAGGTTGTACGCCTGGAAGACCACGCCGATGCGACGGCGCACCGTGTCCGGGTCCACGCGCGGGTCGGTGATCTCCTCGCCGTCCAGGAAGATCGCGCCGTCGTCGATCTCCTCCAGGAGGTTCGCGCAGCGCAGCAGGGTCGACTTGCCCGAACCGGACGCCCCGATGAGGGCGGTCACGGTGTGCGGGGCGACTTCGAGGCCGACATCGCGCAGGACGACGGAGCGGCCGAAGGTCTTGCGCACGGCCTCCAGCCGCAGCACGGCGGCCGACGGTTCGGCGGTGCTCATACGATTCCTCCCTGGGCCCGGCGGCGGTCCATCCGTGCGGTGATCCAGTCGGTGAACCGTGTCATCGGGATGGTGAGGGCCACGAAGATGAGCCCGGCGACCACGTAGGGCGTGTAGTTGAAGCTCTTGGCGGCGATGATCTGCGCCGCGTAGACCGCGTCGACGGCGCCCGCGATCGAGACGAGACCGGTGTCCTTCTGGAGCGAGACGAGGTCGTTCAGAAGGGGCGGGACGACACGGCGCACGGCCTGCGGCAGCACCACGTGGCGCAGCGTCTGCGGGCCGGAGAGGCCCAGCGAGCGAGCGGCCGCGCGCTGGCTGGGATGCACGGACTCGATGCCCGCGCGGAACACCTCGGCGACGTAGGCGGAGTACGTGAGCACCAGCGCCGTGCCGCCCAGGAGCACCGGGTCCGTCGTCACGCCCTGCAGCCGCAGCGCCGGAACGCCGAAGACGACCATCAGGAGACAGATGACGAGCGGCAGACCGCGGAAGAAGTCGGTGTAGGCGGTGGCGAGGGCCCGCAAGGGGAAGAAGACCGGGCCGCGCAGCGTGCGGGCGATCGCTATCAGCAGGCCGAGTACGAGGACCGCGGCCCCGCAGACGACCAGCAGCCGGAGGTTGAGCAGCAGTCCGTCGAGCACCTTGGGCAGGGCCTCGCGGGCGTAGTGCGCGTCGAAGAAGGTCTCCCGGGTGCGGGACCAGCCGGGGGAGTTGACGACGGCGAGGAACAGTACGGTGCCGGTGACCAGTGTGCTGACGGCCGCCACGCTGGTGGCCCGGCGGGCACGCGCACGTTTGAACCGTTCGCGTTCCAGGCGTCGTGCGGAAGGAATATATGCGTCCCGGGTGGCGGCCTCCTGGGACGCGGTGCTCTCCGGCAGGGCGTCGCTCTCCGGCGGGGCGCCCCGGGCCGGGGTGGCGGGCCCCGTGTCCTCGGCCGTCACTTGAGCACCGGTGCGTCGACGGCCTCGGAGAGCCAGGTCTTCTCCAGGCGGGCGAGTGTGCCGTCCTTGCGCAGGGAGTCGACGGCGTCACTGACGCAGCCGGTGAGCCCGCTGCCCTTGTCGAGCACGAGTCCGAACTGCTCGGCCCTGCCTCCTGAGGCTGCGAACTGGCCGACGATCTTCGCCTCCTGGACCTCGGCGGAGGTGATGTAGAAGGCCGTGGGCAGGTCCACGACGATCGCGTCCACCTGGCCGTTCTTGAGCGCGGTCTTGGCGTAGTCGTTCTTCTGGAAGACGGCGGGCCGTTGTTCGGGCCGGATGACGCTGTTGACGACGTCGAGGCTCGTGGTGCCCACCTGCGCGCCTACCTTCACGTGCTTGAGGGCGTCCACCGTGGTGGCTTTGGCGGCGGGTGAGCCCTTGAGCGCGATGACGGCCTGCCGGACGTCGTAGTAGCCCGAGGAGAAGTCGACGGCCCGGCGGCGCTCGTCGCTGACGGAGATCTGGTTGAGGTCGAAGTCGAACTTCTTCTTCCCGGGTGCCACAGCGGAGTTGAAGGGCACCGTCTGCCAGATCACGTCGGATCTGGCGTAACCGAGCCGGTCGGCGACGGCGTACGCGACGGCCGACTCGAAGCCCTTGCCGTCGGCCGGGTCGTCGTCCTGGAACCACGGGGCGTAGGCCGGCTTGTCGGTGCCCACGGTGAGTTTGCCCGCGGTCGCGGTCGCCAGGTGGCCCTTGGCGCACGCGGCGGCGTGCGGCGCGGCGGCCGACTTCGCGGAGCCGGTGTCGTCCTGCGGGGCACAGCCGACGGCCGCGCCCAGCAGCAGCACGGCGAGCGCGGCACCGAGGCGCGGCAGGCGCCCGCGGTGGCCGGGAGCCGCGAGGTGCGAGGGCCCGGCGGAGAGAGCGGCGTGGAGGGAAGCGGAACGGGAAGTCGTGCGGCCTGCGGGCCGGTTGGCGACGGACATGGCGGGAGCGTGGCAGTGCCGACGGGATCTGTCCAGGTCAGATCACTGATCGTCCGAATAGCGGAAGACTGTTGCCGATTCATGAATTCTCGGCGGCCCCGGAGGGTACCCATGAAGGAGCGCCGGTCAATGGCCGGAACTGAGCCAGGGCAGCAGCGGGCCGCACGCGCCGGACGCGATGCCGTGAGGCGTCTGAGGCCACCCGAGTGCGTGCCGACAGGAAAATCAGCGGTCTGACCAGGGGGTCGGCAGGATAATTTATGGCTGCCCCTCTTGAGATGAAGAACCGCACACAGATACGGTGTCTTAACGCGAAGTTCTCCCGAGGAGGGGCAGACATGACGGAAATTCTTGCGTCGATGGCGATAGCGACCGACGAAACAGCGGCGAGCCGCGTGATCGATCATCCGTCGTGGGCCACGCTCAAGGACGCCGTGGAAACGATCCGGCCGTGGCAGTCCCCGGACGGGTCCATCGACCTCGAAGCGGAGGGCGCACCCCCGGGCGACACCGTACGCACCGAGATCGGCCGGGTCGCCACGGCCGTCGAGGAGCTCTCGCCTCTCCTGCCGCACGACGCCGCGTACCACCGCGCGCTCGTCACGGACCTGTGCCGCTGGGCGGACGGCGGATTCGCCGTGCCCGACTTCCTGGACTCGCTGCTGGCCTTCCAGCCCGCCGCGCAGCGCGCCGACGGACTCCAGCACCTCGTCGTCTTCCCGATGTACACGCAGAACGGCAACCCCGACCGCAATCTCGAGGCGGTCGTCCTGCGCGTCGTATGGCCGGAGTGGCTCGCCGAGCTGGAGCGCACCCGCTACGACAACCCCCTCTTCGTCGGCATCACCTTCGAGGACTTCACCGCCGGCTACGACACCAACTCCGCGGTCCTCTTCCCGGAGACCATCGCCGTCCGCGAGGCCCCGGAGCGCTTCACCTGGGGAGGCATCTTCTGCGACCGCGAGGCGGCCCGCTTCCGCCGGGTCACCGAGGCGGCCGTCGACATCCTCAGCCTGGAGCTGCCCGCCGACATCCGGGAGATGATCGGCGACCAGCACCGCTGCCAGCAGGCGTTCGTCCTGTGGGACATGGTCCACGACCGCACCCACAGCCACGGCGACCTGCCGTTCGACCCCTTCATGATCAAGCAGCGGCAGCCGTTCTGGATGTACGGCCTGGAGGAGCTGCGGTGCGACCTCACGGCCTTCAAGGAGGCCGTGAAGCTGGAGAGCGACGGCTATGCCCAGGGCCGCGACGTGCAGTACGCCGTCCTCTTCGACCGGATGTTCCGCTTCCCGGTCACCGGCGAGCGCGTGCGCAACTACGACGGCCTCGGCGGGCAGCTGCTGTTCGCCTACCTCCACAAGCACGACGTCGTACGCTGGACGGACAACACACTGCACATCGACTGGGACCGCGCCCCGCAGGTCACCAACCAGCTGTGCGGCGAGATCGAGAAGCTCTACCGCGACGGGATCGACCGTCCCAAGCTCGTGCACTGGTTCGCCGCCTACGAGCTCGTCTCCTCCTACCTCGCGCCGCACCCCGGCTCCGTATGGGCCAAGGGCCCCGACGCCCTCGACCTGACCCAGCCCCCGCGCAAGCTCGTGGACGACGTGCTTCCGGACGAGTTCCCGCTCAGCATGTTCTACGAGGCCCTTGCCAAGAAGCTGCGCAGCGTGATCGCCTCGACCAAGGGGATCACCGCGGCGAGCGAGGGGCAGGCGGCCGCGTGAGCAAGCGTGAGACGGAGGCGACGATCATGAGCACAACGACGAACGGCGAGGGCCGGCTGGACGGCGCGGTCGTGGCGGTGGCGGGCGCGGCCGGACCGGCCGGGCGCGCGACGCTGCTGCGCCTGGCCGAGGCCGGGGCGACGGTCGTCGCCTCCGACGCGGACGCCGCCCGGCTCGCCGAGGCCGTCGACGCCGCCCGCTATGCCCACGGGGGCGCCACGGTCACCGGCGACATCGTGGACCTGCTCGACCTGGAGGCCACCCGCGGCTGGGTCGACCGCACCGAGAAGGAATTCGGCCGGATCGACGGCCTGGTACACCTGGTGGGCGGCTGGCGCGGCTCGGCGACGTTCGCCGAGACCGACCTCGCGGACTGGGAGCTGCTGGAGAAGCTGCTCATCCGTACCGTGCAGCACACCTCGCTCGCCTTCGAGGCCCCGCTCCAGCGCAGCGGCAACGGCCGCTATCTCCTCGTCAGCGCCGCCGGCGCCTCCAAGCCCACCGCGGGCAACGCCGCGTACTCCGCCTCCAAGGCCGCCGCCGAGGCGTGGACGCTCGCGCTCGCCGACGCCTTCCGCAAGGCGGGGGGCGAGGGTGAACCCAAGGCGGCCGCTGCCATCCTGGTGGTCAAGGCCCTGGTGCACGACGCCATGCGCGCCGAGCGCCCGAACGCGAAATTCGCGGGTTTCACGGACGTCAAGGACCTGGCCGAGGCCATCGTCGGCGTCTGGGGGAAGCCCGCCCGAGAAGTGAACGGAACCCGTCTGTGGCTGACTCCGCAACCGTGACCGCGACGACCGATGCCATACGGCGGCACGACCCCGCCTCGCGCGGCTTCGCCAGCGACAACTACGCGGGCGCGCACCCCGAGATCCTCGCGGCCCTCGCCCTCGCCAACGGCGGCCACCAGATCGCCTACGGCGAGGACGTCTACACCGCGCACCTCCAAGAGGTGATGCGCGGTCACTTCGGCCCGACGGCCGAGGCGTTCCCGGTCTTCAACGGCACCGGTGCCAATGTGGTCGCCCTCCAGGCGGCCACCGAGCGCTGGGGCGCGGTGATCTGTGCCGGCACGGCGCACATTCACGTGGACGAGGGCGGGGCACCCGAGCGTGTCGGCGGGCTCAAGCTGCTGACCGTGCCGACCGAGCACGGCAAGCTCACCCCCGAGCTCATCGACCGGGAGGCGTACGGCTGGGACGACGAGCACCGGGCGCAGCCGCAGATCGTCTCGATCGCCCAGACCACCGAACTCGGCACCTGTTACACGCCGGAGGAGATCCGGGAGATCTGCGACCATGCCCACGAGCGGGGCATGAAGGTCCATCTCGACGGCGCCCGCATCGCCAACGCGGCGGCCACGCTCGGCGTCCCGCTGCGGGCCTTCACGACCGACGCCGGCGTGGACCTGCTGTCGTTCGGCGGCACGAAGAACGGCATGCTGTTCGGCGAGTGCGTCGTCGTGCTGAACCCGGACGCGGTGCGGGCCATGAAGCACCTGCGCAAGCTGTCCATGCAGCTGGCCTCCAAGATGCGTTTCGTCTCCGCCCAGTTCGAGGCACTGCTCGCCGGGGACCTGTGGCTGCGCAGCGCCTCGCACGCCAACGCCATGGCCGCGCGCCTGGCGGAGGGCGTACGGACCGTCGACGGAGTGGAGGTCCTGCACCCGGTGGAGTCCAACGCCGTCTTCGCGCGGCTGCCGCACGACGTGAGCGAGCGTCTCCAGAAGAGCTACCGCTTCTACTTCTGGGACGAGGCGGCCGGTGATGTCCGCTGGATGTGCTCCTTCGACACCACCGAAGCCGATGTGGACGCCTTCGTGGCGACGCTCGCGGCGGAGATGGGCAAGCAGAGGTAAGCGCTCGCGCGTGAGAATGCGTCCGGCCGCAATGTCATCGACCTTGCGGCCGGATGTGTCATTCCGGTCCACGATCGGGGACGGCGCCCCGGCGGGCGCCTGGTGTCAGGCGCCCGCCGGGCGCGCGTCAGCGGCGGTCCAGGGCCGCGGCCTCCGCGGGGGTCGGCGCCGTGCCGCCGAGGTGGGCGGGAACCCACCAGGTGTCGTCCGGACCCTTGGGGCGGACGGGATAGGCCCGCTGAGCCGCCTCCAGCAGCTCCTGGACGCGGCCCCGTACCCGCTCCGTGATCGTGTCGGCGTGCTCGGCCGGATCGGCGGCCATCGGCTCGCCCACCCGCATGGTGATCGGGATGTGGTTGCGGCCCAGATCCCGCTTGTGCCCCTTGGTCCACAGCCGCTGGGTGCCCCACAGCGCCATCGGCAGCAGCGGCACGCCCGCCTCCTGGGCGAGCCGGGCCGCGCCCGACTTGAAGTTCTTCAGCGTGAACGACTGGGAGATCGTCGCCTCCGGGAAGACACCGATGATCTCACCCGAGCGCAGCGCGGACAGCGCGTGCTTGTAGGCGTCCATGCCGGCCGCGCGGTCCACGGGAATGTGCTTCATCGCGCGCATCAGCGGCCCCGACACCTTGTGCCGGAAGACGGACTCCTTGGCCATGAAGCGCACCAGGCGCTTGGCGGGCCGGGCGGCCAGCCCGCAGAAGATGAAGTCGAGATAGCCGATGTGGTTGCTCACCAGCACCGCCCCGCCGCGCTGCGGCACGTGCTCGGTGCCCTGGATGTCGAAGCGCAGATCGAGCGCCTTGAACATGGAGCGGGCGACACCGATCACCGGGGGGTAGACGAGTTCTGCCATATCGGGGAAATCCTTCTGGGCCTGGGGAGGGTGCTCCCGGCTGAAGTTACGCGGCCGTAGGTTCTCGGCTCCCGGCCGATCGTGCCTGATCGCCCGGCCCATGGACCAGCGGGGACGCCCCGGGGGCCAGGAGATCCTCGTCACGTCGGCCCGCGGCGCGGTCCGGCCGTCCGGTAGTGCCGAAGGTACACCGCGTACTCCGGACAGAACCGGGCAGACCCCCGCGAGCGCCGGACGGGGGCGCGTTCGAGGGCGTGAAGGGAAATTTCTGCGGCCCCGGCGGCGCTTCAACCGTCGGAACACCACGGGGCCGCGACGGTCCCGGGGACGCGGACGACTGCGGAGGGGCGAGTGTGCCGGTGCGGGACGAAGTGATGCGGCTGGATGCCGCCGAGCTCGGTGCGGAGCTGGGGGAGCGGGCCACCCTCGTCCAGTTCTCCAGCGCCTTCTGCCAGCCGTGCCGGGCGACCAGACGGACCCTGGCGGAGGTCGCCGCCATGGTCGAGGGCGTCGCGCATGTCGAGATCGACGCCGAGGCGAGACTGGAGCTCGTCCGCGCCCTGGGCGTCAGCGCGACTCCCACCGTGCTCGTCCTCGACGCGTCCGGCCGCGTCGCGCGCCGGGCGGCCGGGCAGCCCCGCAAGGCCCATGTCATCGCGGCGCTCGGCGCCCTGGTGTGATGCACCGTGATCCATCTCCCATACCCCCGGCCTCACTTGACGGTGTACACGCATGATCGTCAATGTGACGTGATGTGGCCTGGACTGCTTCTCCACGGACGCGCGTACGTCGATCTGCTCCGGACGGCCGGCGCGCGCTGTCCGGAGCAATGAGCACCCGAGACCGTACAGCTCCCGGATGGACCTCCACCAGAAGGACAGATCGATGACGGCCACGCCCGGACTCGGCACGCCCCGCCTCGCCAGCCCCGAACTGCTGCGCTCCGTGTTCCGCCGGCACGCCTCGGGCGTCGCCGTGATCACCGCGCACGGCACCCACCCCGTCGGCTTCACCGCCACCTCGCTCACCTCCGTCGCCGCCGAACCCCCGCTCGTCTCCTTCGGCGTCGGCACCGGCTCCTCCAGCTGGCCCGTGCTGGCCGAGGCCGAACACGTCGGTGTCCACATACTCGGCGAGCACCAGCGGGAGCTGGCCGGCACCTTCGCGCGCAGCGGTGCCGACCGCTTCGCGCCGCCCACCAGCTGGCGGACCGGCCCCGAGGGCGTGCCCCTGCTCGACGGCGTCCTGGCCTGGCTGGTGTGCCGGGTGGTCGCCCGGGTGCCCGCCGGTGACCATCGCCTGGTGCTCGCGGAAGTCGTCGCCGGCGACCCCGAGGGTGCGGGCCGCCCGCTGCTCTACCACCAGGGGCGCTTCAACGGTCTGCGCGACTGATACGTCCCTGGTCCGGCGCGTTGGCCAGATCACAGTTGGCGTGCCTTGCATTCGTGGAACGCGCTGGGTGTACTGACGAGTAACATTCCGTTCGGGGCGTTGCCCGGTCCGACCGGAATACGCCCCACAAGGCGCCTATGCTGCCTGCACAAGGCAGCTACGAAGAGACGATGCAGTAGGAGAGCCGGCGTGAGCTTGAGGATCGTTGTCTGTGTGAAGTACGTGCCCGACGCCACCGGCGACCGGCACTTCGCCGAAGACCTGACCGTCGACCGTGACGACGTGGACGGCCTGCTCTCGGAGCTCGACGAGTACGCGGTCGAGCAGGCGCTGCAGATCGCCGACGAGGCGGACGACGCCGAGATCACCGTGCTGACCGTGGGTCCCGAGGACGCCAAGGACGCCCTGCGCAAGGCGCTGTCCATGGGCGCGCACAAGGCCGTCCACGTCGAGGACGACGACCTGCACGGCACCGACGCGCTCGGCACGTCGCTGGTGCTGGCCAAGGCCGTCGAGCACGTCGGATACGACCTGGTCATCTCCGGCATGGCGTCCACCGACGGTGGCATGGGCGTGGTCCCGGCCATGCTCGCCGAGCGCCTGGGCGTGCCGCAGGTGACCCTGCTGTCCGAGGTCGCCGTGGCCGACGGCAAGGTGACCGGCCGCCGTGACGGTGACGCCGCGAGCGAGCAGTTGGAGGCGTCCCTCCCGGCCGTCGTGTCCGTCACCGACCAGTCCGGCGAGGCCCGTTACCCGTCCTTCAAGGGCATCATGGCGGCCAAGAAGAAGCCGGTGGAGTCCCTGGACCTGTCCGACCTCGGCCTGGAGGCCGAAGAGGTCGGTCTCGAAGGCGCCTGGACCAAGGT
This sequence comes from Streptomyces sp. NPDC020379, assembly GCF_044387105.1. NCBI lineage: Bacteria > Bacillati > Actinomycetota > Actinomycetes > Kitasatosporales > Streptomycetaceae > Streptomyces > Streptomyces sp. NPDC020379. The sequence continues at coordinate 136,559 of NZ_JBIRVR010000007.1, read as the reverse complement.
CGACGAGGCCAACGAGCGCCCGGCCCGCACGGCCGGCACCGTGGTCAAGGACGAGGGCGAGGGCGGCAAGCAGCTCGCCGAGTTCCTCGCGGGCCAGAAGTTCATCTAGCGGCGGATCCGGGCCCCGCGGCGCGTCCGCGAAGGCTTCCGGTCCCCACCGCGGCTGAGCTTCCGTCAGTCCGCACGAACCGTCATCCGCCCCTTTTCTGCGCAGGAGTCCCATCCCATGGCTGAAGTTCTCGTCTATGTCGACCACGTGGACGGTGCCGTCCGCAAGCCCACCCTCGAACTGCTCACCCTCGCGCGCCGCCTCGGCGAGCCCGTCGCCGTGCACCTGGGTGCCGGTGCCGACGCCGCCGCGCAGACACTCGGCGAGTACGGCGCGGTGAAGGTCCTCACGGCCGACGCGTCCGAGTTCGCCGACTACCTCGTCGCGCCCAAGGTCGACGCCCTGGAGGCCGCGTACAAGGCCGTCTCCCCGGTCGCCGTGCTCGTCCCGTCCTCCGCCGAGGGCAAGGAGATCGCGGCCCGCCTCGCGGTCCGTATCGGCTCGGGCATCATCACCGACGCCGTCGACCTGGAGGCCGGCGCCGAGGGCCCGGTGGCCACGCAGTCCGTCTTCGCGGCCTCGTACTCCACCAAGTCCCGCGTCACCAAGGGCACGCCGGTCATCACCGTCAAGCCCAACTCCGCCGCCCCGGAGGCCGCCGCTGCCGCCGGTACGGTCGAGCAACTGGCCGTCTCCTTCGGCGAGAAGTCGACCGGCACCAAGGTCGTCTCCCGCACCCCGCGCGAGTCGACCGGCCGCCCCGAGCTGACCGAGGCCGCGATCGTGGTCTCCGGTGGCCGCGGTGTCAACGGCGCCGAGAACTTCTCGCTGATCGAGGGCCTGGCCGACTCGCTCGGCGCGGCCGTCGGCGCCTCGCGTGCCGCCGTCGACGCCGGCTGGTACCCGCACACCAACCAGGTCGGCCAGACCGGCAAGTCGGTCTCGCCGCAGCTGTACATCGCGGCGGGCATCTCCGGCGCGATCCAGCACCGGGCCGGCATGCAGACCTCGAAGACGATCGTCGCCATCAACAAGGACGCCGAGGCCCCGATCTTCGACCTGGTCGACTACGGCGTGGTCGGTGACCTCTTCGAGGTCGTCCCGCAGCTCACCGCGGAGGTCACGGCCCGCAAGGGCTGAACCCGTCCGCCCGTGAGGCCCCGTACGCCCGCGCGTACGGGGCCTCACGGCGTCCCCGGCACCGTGCCGATCGGGCCGGGGCTGTTGACCTTGCCCCTGGGCCGTCGCTAACTTCGCTGCACGGACAGTGAATTCCGGTCAGCGGAAATGCGGAGGACGGCGCCATGGGGCAGCACGGGACGGTCGCGACAACCTTCGACGAGGCCCTGAAGGAACGCATAGGCGCCTCCCTCGCCGACGTCGACGCCGATCTCGCGCGCCGCTATCCCGGCGACCCCGGCACCCGCCAGCCCGTGCACACCGTCTACGTCCCCGCCGACGTCTTCGCCTCCGACACCGTGTGCTCCTGGGGCGCGAAGGCGCGCGCGGCTCTCGATGCCCACGCCCCCGACGCCGCGGCGCTCGCCGCCGTCCTCGGGATACCCGACGGCCTCGCCGGGCCCGTGTACGAGCGCGTGCGCGCCAAGCTGGAGCACGAGCCCGTCGAGGACCTGCGCATCGACTTCGAGGACGGCTACGGGCCGCGCCCCGACGCCGAGGAGGACGCGGCGGCCGCGCGGGCCGCGCGGCTGGTGGCGCGGGCGTACGAGGACGGCACGGCGGCCCCGTACATGGGCATCCGCATGAAGTGCATGGAAGCCGCCGTGCGCGACCGCGGCATCCGCACGCTCGACATCTTCCTCACCGGGCTGATGGAGGCCGGCGGGCTGCCCGCGGGGCTGGTGCTCACCCTTCCCAAGGTCACCTACGCCGAGCAGGTCACGGCGATGGTCCGGCTGGCCGAGGAGTTCGAGAAGGCGCGGGGCCTCGCGCCCGGGCGCATCCGCTTCGAGATCCAGATCGAGACCACCCAGGCGATCCTGGGCGCCGACGGGCGGGCCACCGTCGCCCGGATGATCGATGCCGCCGGGGGCCGCGTGACCTCGCTGCACTACGGCACCTTCGACTACAGCGCCTCCTGCGGGGTGGGCGCGGCGCAGCAGTCGCCCGATCATCCGGTGGCCGATCACGCCAAGGCCGTCATGCAGGTCGCGGCCGCCGGTACCGGGGTCCGCCTCTCCGACGGTTCGACGAATGTCCTGCCGGTCGGCTCGACCCGGCAGGTGCACGACGCCTGGCGGCTGCACCACGGACTCGTGCGCCGGGCGCTGGAGCGGGCGTACTACCAGGGCTGGGACATGCATCCGGGCCATCTGCCGACCCGCTACGTGGCGGTGTACGCCTTCTACCGAGAGGGACTTGACCAGGCCGCTGCTCGACTGGCCGCATATATGCGGAGTGTGAGCGGCGCCGTACTGGATGAACCCGCCACGGCCAGGGCACTCAGCGGGTATCTGCTGCGAGGACTGGACTGCGGGGCGATCGACAGCGCCGAGGTCACCGGACCGACCGGGCTGACGCGCGCGGACCTCGACCGGCTGGCGGGCCGGGAGGCATAGCGATCAGTCTTCGACGGGCGGGAGTTCGCCGGAGCCGCGCACGATCAGCCGGGTGGGGAGCTCCACCCGCTGCGGGGCTTCCGTCACTCCGTCCAGCCGCCGGAACAGCCGCTCCGCCGCTGTGCGTCCGAGCCGCGCCGCGTCCTGTGCGACGACGGTGACGGCGGGCGAGAGGAGGTCGGCGAGCTCGAAGTCGTCGAAGCCGACGAGAGCGACCGGGCGGGGCGCGGCGGCGATGACGCGCACGGCCGTGACCGTCACGCGGTTGTTGCCCGCGAACAGAGCGGTCACCGGCCGCGGTCCGGCCAGCATGGTCTCGGCCGCCGCCCGGACGCGCTCGGGGGTGGTGGGGCCGAGCGAGATCCACCGCTCGTCCACGGGCAGCCCGGCGTCCCGCATGGCGGCGCGGTAGCCGCGCAGCCGCTCGGTGGCGGTGTGGATGTGCGCGTGGTCGCCGATGAAGCCGATGCGCCGGTGGCCGTGCGCGACGAGGTGGGCGACGCCGTCGCGGGCGCCGCCGAAGCTGTCGGAGAGCACGACGTCGGCGGCCGTCCGCCCTGCCGGGCGGTCCACGAAGACGGTGGCGATGCCGGCGGCTATCTCGGGTTCCAGATAGCGGTGGTCGTCGCCCGCCGGAATGACGATCAGGCCGTCGACACGGCGGGCGCAGAAGGCCAGGGCCAACTCCCGCTCGCGGTCGGGGTCCTCGGCGCTGGAACCGTTGATGAGGAGGGCGCCGTGGGCGCGGGCCACCTCCTCGACGGCGCGGTTGAGCGGCGCGTAGAAGGGGTCGGCGAGGTCTTCGAGCACGAGCCCGATGGACGCCGTACGGCCCTTGCGGAGGATGCGGGCACTGTCGTTGCGGCGGAAGCCCAGCGCCGTGATGGCGTCCTGCACGCGCCGTTCGGTGTCCGGGGTGACGCCCGGCTCGCCGTTCACCACCCGCGAGACGGTCTTGAGACCCACCCCCGCGCGCGCCGCCACGTCCTTCATGGTCGGGCGGTTGCCGTAGCGGTACTGCGGGCTGGTCTGGGCCACGATGGCTCGTTCCTTTGTGTGTCACGGCGGGCGTCGATGCGTGGGGGTGACGTCGAGCATAGAGCCTGGACAACGTTGTCAACTCTGGGGAGACTGGCGACCGCACACCCTTTCGGCGCCCGTGGACCAGGAGATACCGCACCAAATGCACATCGACCGCTCCGGCCTCGTCGCGGCTCTCGACATCGGCGGTACCAAGATCGCGGGCGCGCTGGTGGACGACAACGGGCGCCTGCTCGTCCGCGCCCAGCGGCTGACGCCCGCGGGGGAGGCCGCCACGGCGGTGATGGGCGCCGTGGCGGAGGTGCAGGACGAGCTCGTACGCGCACCCGAGTGGCCACGGGTCCTGGCGGTGGGCATCGGCAGCGCCGGTCCCGTCGACGCCTCCCGCGGCACGGTCAGCCCGGTCAACGTCCCCGGCTGGCGCGACTTCCCGCTGGTCGCCGAGGTGCGGGAGCGGGTGGGCGGACTGCCGGTGGTGCTGGTGGGCGACGGCGTCGCCATGACCGCGGCCGAGCACTGGCAGGGCGCTGCCCGTGGCCGCGCCAACGCCCTGTGCATGGTCGTCTCCACGGGCGTCGGCGGCGGACTGGTCCTCGGCGGCCGCCTCCACACCGGACCCACGGGCAATGCGGGCCACATCGGACACATCAGCGTCGACCTCGACGGCGACGCCTGCCCCTGCGGCGCGCGCGGCTGTGTCGAACGCATCGCGAGCGGCCCCAACATCGCCCGCCGCGCGCTCGACAGGGGCTGGCGCCCGGGCCCGGGCGGCGACCGCAGCGCGGCCGCCGTCGCGGCGGCCGCCCGGTCCGGGGACGCGGTGGCCCTCGCCTCCTTCGCGCGCGCCGCGCAGGCCCTGGCCGCGGGGATCGCGGCGACCGCCACCCTGGTCGAGATCGAGGTGGCCGTCATAGGCGGCGGTGTCGCCGGCGCGGGTGACATCCTCTTCGGCCCGCTCCGTGAGCGCCTGCGGGACTACGCGACGCTGTCCTTCGCCTCGGGGATCGAGGTGCTCCCGGCCCGGCTCGGATCCGACGCCGGGCTGGTCGGCGCGGCGTCCGCCGCGGCGCGCGAACTGGGGCTCTGGGCGCCGCCGTCGGGACGCTGAGACCCGCGGGGGTGGAAGCCCGGCGCGGGGGTATGCGCCGGAAGCGGTCCCGGGGGAGAGGGGGCCGGGCAAGGAACGCGAACCGACGGCCGTGCCGGCTGCTGCGGACGGGGCGCGGCAGGCGGAATCCGGCCGTCACCGACGAGCCGTCGAACTGGTGGCGCGCCATGCCGCTCGCACGCGTTTCCGTGGCAAGGTGTTGCGGGCACTTCACAGGGGTCAACGGAGAAGGGGGAACCGTGATCGTCTGGCTGAATGGCGCGTTCAGTACGGGGAAGACCAGCACGGCGAGAGAGCTGACCGAGCTGATTCCCGGCAGCACCCTCTACGACCCTGAAGTGATCGGCGGAGCACTGCGCTGTCTGATGCCGCCGAAGAGGATGGGCGAGGTCGGCGACTTCCAGGACCTGCCGATCTGGCGGCGGCTGGTCGCCGACGCCGCGGCGGCGCTGCTCGCCGAGGTCGGCGGGGTGCTCGTGGTGCCCATGACCCTGCTGCGGCAGGAGTACCGGGACGAGATCTTCGGCGCCCTCGCCTCCCGTCGCATCCCTGTTCGGCATGTGCTGCTGACGCTTGACGAAACGATACTGCGGGCGCGTATCGCGAACCGTGAGGAGTACGAGCACGACCCCGAGCGCAGCGAGAGCGTCCGGCGCTGGGCGCTGGACCACATCGCCCCCTACCGCGCGGCGCTGCCCTGGCTCCGCGCCGACACCTTCGCCGTGGACACCGGCGGCCTGACCCCACGGGAGGTCGCCGAGCGGGTCGCGGAGGCCGTACGCACCGGAACCGCCGGCGTCTGTACGATCGTCCAGACCCCCGAGCCCACGGCCGAGACCCTCGCCGCCGGGGTCCTGCTCTTCGACGAGGAGGACCGTGTGCTCCTCGTCGACCCCACCTACAAACCGGGCTGGGAGTTCCCCGGCGGGGTCGTCGAACCCGGCGAGGCGCCCGCCCGGGCCGGGATGCGCGAGGTGGCCGAGGAGATCGGCATCGAACTCCCCGAGGTGCCACGCCTGCTGGTCATCGACTGGGAGCCGCCCAAGCCGCCCGGCTACGGCGGCCTGCGGTTCCTCTTCGACGGAGGGCGGCTCACGGAGGACGACGCGCACCGGCTCCTGCTGCCCGGCTCCGAACTGCGCGGCTGGCGCTTCGTCACCGAGAGCGAGGCGGCGGCCCTGCTGCCGCCCGTGCGGCTGACCAGACTCCGCTGGGCGCTGCGCGCCCGTGAACAGGGACGCCCGCTCAACCTCGAAGCGGGCGTCCCGGTCGGCTGACGGCCCAAGGGCCGCCGTGACGTCAGCGCTTGCCGGCCGCGTAGTTGACGAGGAACAGGGCCTCGGCCAGCGAGAGCCGCTCCAGCTCCTCCGGGGAGACGCTCTCGTTCACCGCGTGGATCTGCGCATCCGGCTCGCTCAGCCCGATCAGCAGCATCTCCGCCTCCGGGTAGAGGGAGGTGAGGGTGTTGCACAGCGGGATCGAGCCGCCCATGCCGGAGATCTGCATCTCCTCGCCCGGGTAGGCGACGCGCATCGCCTCGGCCATCGACGCGTACGCCGGGCTCTCGGTGTCGGCACGGAACGGCTGGCCCTGGCCGACCTGCTCCACCGAGATCCGCGCCCCCCACGGCGCGGCCGCGACCAGATGGGCGGTCAGCAGCTTCGCGGCCGCGGCCTCGTCCGTGCCCGGCGGGACCCGCAGGTTCACCAGCGCCTTGGCGCTCGCCTGGACGGACGAGGTGGCGCCGATCACCGGCGGGCAGTCGATGCCCAGGACCGTGACGGCCGGGCGGGCCCAGAGCCGGTCGGCCACCGTGCCGGAACCGATCAGCCGCACGCCGTCGAGGACCTTGGCGTCCTTGCGGAAGTCCTCCTCCGGATACTGCAGTCCCTCCCAGCGCGCCTGTGCGTCCAGGCCGTTGATGACGGTCGAGCCGTCCTCGGCGCGCAGCGAGTCCAGGACGCGGATCAGTGCCGCCAGCGCGTCGGGAGCCGCCCCGCCGAACTGGCCGGAGTGCAGATTGCCCTCCAGGGTGTCCACCTGGACCACCAGGGTCGACAAGCCGCGCAGCGTCGCCGTGACGGTCGGCAGGCCCACCCGGAAGTTGCCCGCGTCGCCGATGACGATGGCGTCGGCGGCCAGCAGCTCCGGGTGCGCCTGCGCATACCGCTCCAGGCCGCCGGTGCCCTGCTCCTCCGAGCCCTCGACGATCACCTTCACGGTGACCGGGACACCGCCGTGCGCCTTCAGCGCCCGCAGCGCGGTGAGGTGCATGACCACACCGCCCTTGCAGTCCGCGGCACCGCGCCCGTACCAGCGCCCGTCGCGCTCGGTCAGCTCGAACGGCGGCGAGAGCCAGGCGTCCTCGTCCAGTGGCGGCTGCACGTCGTAGTGCGCGTAGAGCAGGACGACGGGCGCGCCCGCCGGGCCCGGCAGGCAGCCGTAGACGGACTGGGTGCCGTCGGGGGTGTCGAGGAGCGCCACGTCCTCCAGGCCCTCGGCGCGCAGGGCGTCGGCCACCCAGTTCGCCGCGGCCTCGCACTCGCCGCGCGGGAACTGCGCCTCGTCCGCGACCGACTTGAAGGCCACCAGCTCGGCCAGCTCGGCCCTGGCACGGGACTGGAGTGAGGCGACGGTCGCCGCCAGCGCGGCCGGGTCCGGCTGGGGCTGAGGGGACGAGGGCTGCTCCATGGAACGCTCCTTGGGGGCACGGCGTTAGCCGTACATACAGGCGATTGCGCTGCCGATCCTCCCATGGCCGCCCCGCGCTGTGCCCACGGCCTTCCCGGGGCGGGGCGGACGGGCGGCGGGCCGTAGGATGCGGGCGGTAGCCGTAACCGGTGATCGAGCGGGAGTAACAGCACAGGTGAGCAGCGACAACGCAGCCCAGGACGCGGGGCGGGACGCGGCCGAGGGCCAGGGGCCGGTGTGGGATGTCGTAGTGGTGGGCGCGGGACCCGCGGGGGCTTCCGCGGCCCACGCGGCCGCTTCGGCGGGCCGCCGCGTCCTCCTCCTGGAGAAGGCCGAACTGCCTCGCTACAAGACCTGCGGCGGAGGCATCATCGGCCCCTCGCGGGACGCGCTGCCGCCGGGCTTCGAACTGCCGCTGCGCGAGCGTGTGCATGCTGTCACCTTCTCCTTGAACGGGAAGCTCTCGCGCACCCGCCGCTCCAAGCGGATGCTCTTCGGGCTCATCAACCGGCCCGAGTTCGACGCGGGTCTGGTCGAGGCCGCGCAGCGCGCGGGCGCCGAGGTGCGCACGGGCGTGACCGTCTCCCGTGTCGAGCAGCACGGCCCGGCGGTGCCCGACCGGCGCACCGTCGCTGTCGTGCTCGGCGACGGGCAGACCGTCCTGGCCCGCGCGGTCGTCGGCGCCGACGGCAGCGCGGGGCGCATAGGGGCCCATGTGGGGGTCAAGCTCGATCAGGTCGACCTCGGCCTGGAGGCCGAGATCCCGGTGCCCCCGACGGTCGCCGAGGACTGGGCGGGCCGGGTGCTCATCGACTGGGGCCCGATCCCGGGCAGTTACGGCTGGGTCTTCCCCAAGGGCGACACCCTGACGGTGGGCGTGATCTCGGAGCGGGGCGACGGCTCGGGCACCAAGCGCTATCTGGAGGACTTCATCGCCCGCCTCGGCCTGGCGGGTTTCGAGCCGAGCATCTCCTCCGGACATCTCACCCGCTGCCGCTCGGACGACTCGCCGCTCTCCCGCGGCCGGGTGATCGTGTGTGGTGACGCGGCCGGACTGCTGGAGCCGTGGACCCGCGAAGGCATCTCCTTCGCCCTGCGCTCGGGCTGCCTGGCGGGGGAGTGGGCCGTACGCATCGGTGAGGCGCAGGACGCGGTGGACGCCCGTCGCCAGGCGCTCAACTACGCCTTCGCCATCAAGGCGGGTCTGGGCGTGGAGATGGGGGTCGGGCGCCGGATGCTCGCCCTCTACAGGCGGCGCCCCGGCCTCGTCCACGCTGCCATAACGGGCTTCCGCCCGGCATGGCAGGCGTTCGCGAAGATCACGCGTGGCACGACCACGCTCGCCGAGATCGTACGGACGCACCCGGTGGCCCGCCGCGTCCTGTCCTCGGTGGACCGCGCCGAGGCCGCGAACGCCCGCTGAGCGCTCGGAGCGTGAGCCGGGCCGGCCGTCGGCCCGGCCCGGCGGCATTTCACCGGGTTTCGAGGGCGGGCAGCGGGTAGCCGCTCCGGAGGCGCGCACGGTTCGCGCCGATCGGCCCGCATGGTTCGCCCTCCGCGTGAGCCGCCGGTGGGCCGGTGGCGCGCTGTCGGCCCGCGCGCCTGCCCCCTCAGCCCTGCCCAGCTGCCCCCGGTGTCGTCGATATCCGGAAGACCGGGTGCAGTGAAGCGATCCGCCGCAGTTCCTCGTCGGGCGACTTCGCGGTCACTCCGTCGAAGAACCGGCCCACCTCCCAGCCCCAGCGGCTCAAATAGGCCCGCAGCAGTGGGACTTTCTCCTCGTCGGCCACCTCCACCGCTGTGAAGGGCTGAGTGGTGCGCCCGACGCGCAGCCGCCCGCCGCCCGCGGCCCGGAGATTGCGCACCCACTGCCCGTCGCCGCGCGCCGAGACGAGGAAGCGCCCTCCCTCCGCGTCGAGCGGATTGACCGGGACCGGCCGCCACTCGCCGCTGCTGCGCCCCCGTACCGACAGCTCCGCCGTTCCCGCCAGGCTCAGACCTCGCCGTGCCAGCCAGCCGATCGTGCCGTGGACGAGCCGTGCTTCCAGCCGTCCGGGCTTGATGTAGCGCGCCATGGGATACCCCCGGGTTTCCGGTTTCCAATTAGAGAGCGGTGCTCTCGCTTGAGATCAGTGTGCGCTCTTTCTCGCGGCAGCGCAAGAGCACTGCTCTCGTTTCTGGCTGTTGCTCCCGTCGACTGGCAGACTGGGCCTCATGAGTGCGATCCGAGGGGCCAGAGAGCGGGCCCGCAGCGAAATCACCGCCGCCATCAAGGACGAGGCGCGCCTGCAGCTCGCACGGGACGGCGCGGCCAAACTGTCCCTGCGCGCCGTCGCCCGCGAGCTCGGCATGGTCTCCTCCGCGCTCTACCGCTACTTCCCCAGCCGCGACGACCTGCTGACCGCCCTCATCGTCGACGCGTACAACGCGGTGGGCACCGCCGCCGAGACCGCCCTCGCCGCCGTCGACAGCGAGGATCCGACCGCGCGCTGGACCGCCGTCTGCCGGGCCGTCCGTACCTGGGCCCTCGCCCACCCGCACGAATACGCGCTGATCTACGGCTCACCCGTCCCCGGCTACACCGCCCCCCTGACCACCGTCGAGCCGGCCGGCCGGGTGGCGCTCACCCTGCTCTCCATCGCCCGCGAGGCCCACGCCGGCGGCAGGCTCGTCACCCCGCCCGTGGACCCCCTGCCCCGCACCGTGCACACCGATGTCGAGCGGCTGGCCGCGGAGTTCGCCCCAGGGCTTCCCGCGCCGGCGACCGCCGCGCTCGTCGCCGCCTGGGCCCAGCTCTTCGGGCTGATCGGCTTCGAGCTCTTCGGCCAGTTCAACCAGGTCGTCGAGGCCCGGGACGCGTTCTTCGCGCACGCCGTCCGCGGTCTGGCCCATCAGGTCGGGCTCACTACTCCCCAGGAAGCAGACGCGGCCACCACGCGCGGCTGACGCCATCCGCCCCGCCGCCGACTAGCTTGGCCGTATGGGCAGTGAAGGACGGGCGCCGTGGGCGCGGGAGCGCGGCGGGGGGCCGCCCTGGGAGCGCTGGTTCGCCCGCTCGACGCGGCGCCCGCCATGGCCGTCCACCCTCGCCGTCGCGGTGTTCCAGCAGATCGGCGGGGACTACGCCGCACTGGACCAGCCCGACCGGGCGCCGCTCGACTCCTTCGCGAGGGTCCTGCTCGCCGCCGGACCCGCCTTCCTGCTGATCCGCCACCGCCACCCGCGCGCCGCCGTCTTCGGCACATGCGCCGTCACCCTGCTCTACCTCGGTGGCGGCTACCCCTACAGCCCCGTCTTCCTCAGCGTCGTCATCGCCTGCTTCACCGCGATCGTCGCCGGACACCGCCGTGCCGCCTGGAGCGCGGTCGGTCTGCTGTGGGCCGGTCATCTCCTCATCGCCCACTGGCTCTACCGCTGGCTGCCGCCCGGTGGCGACGGGCCGGCCGCCTGGAACGAGGAGTGGGCGCCCACCGCCTGGGCCGTGGCCGTCCTCGTCGGCTCCGAACTGGTCCGGCTGCGGCGCGAACAGTGGGTCCGCGACCGCGTCGAGCGGGCCGCGGCCGAGCGCCGCCGCGCCGACGAGGAGCGGCTGCGCATCGCCCGCGAACTGCACGACGTGCTCGCCCACAGCATCTCCGTCATCAACGTCCAGGCCGGCGTCGGTCTCGCCCTGCTCGACGAGCACCCCGAACAGGCCCGCACGGCGCTCACCACCATCAAGGCCGCCAGCAAGGAGGCGCTCGGCGAGGTCCGGCAGGTGCTCGACACCCTGCGCACCCCCGGCGACGCGCCCCGCTCGCCCGCCCCCGGCCTCGACCGCCTGCCCGAGCTGGCCGAACAGGCGGCCGGCGCCGGGCTCGCCGTGGACATCACCACCGAGGGCCCGCGCATCGCCCTGCCACCCGGTGCCGACCTCGCCGCCTTCCGGATCGTCCAGGAGGCCCTCACCAACATCGTCCGCCACTCCGGCTCCCGCACGGCCCGGGTGCTGCTGGCCTACCGTCCCGACGCGCTCCTGCTGCGCGTCGACGACGACGGCCCCGCCACCGGGGCCGCGCTCCCCAGCGGCGGCAAGGGGCTGGTGGGCATGCGGGAGCGGGCCGCCGCCCTCGGCGGTACGGTCGAGGCGGGCCCCCGGCCCGACGGCGGCTTCCGCGTCAGCGTCCGACTGCCCCTCACCACCCCGCCCCAGGAGAAGCCGTGAGCGACCGAGCGGCACCCGCCATCCGCGTCCTGCTCGCCGACGACCAGCTGCTCGTACGCGCCGGATTCCGCGCCCTGCTGGACGCGCAGCCCGATATCACCGTCGTCGGTGAGGCGTCGGACGGATCGCAGGCCCTGGCGCTGGTCCGCGAACTGCGCCCCGACACCGTCCTCATGGACATCCGGATGCCCGCTCTCGACGGGCTCGCCGCCACCCGACGGATCACCGAGGACCCGCACCTGGCGGACGTGAAGGTCATCATGCTGACCACTTTCGAGCTGGACGAATACGTCTTCGAGGCGATCCGCTCCGGCGCCTCCGGCTTTCTCGTGAAGGACACCGAACCGGATGAACTGCTCCGTGCCGTACGGGCCGTGGTCGCCGGTGACGCGCTGCTCTCGCCGGGCGTGACGCGCCGCCTGATCGCCGAATTCGCCGCCCGCTCCAAGGAACCCGCTGCCGCCGACGCCCTCGCGGAGCTGACGGACCGCGAGCGCGAGGTGATGACGCTCGTCGGGATCGGCCTGTCCAACGACGAGATCGCCCGTCGTCTCGTCGTCAGCCCCCTCACCGCCAAGACGCACGTCAGCCGTGCCATGGTCAAGCTGGGGGCGCGGGACCGGGCCCAACTGGTCGTCCTCGCCTACGAGTCCGGCCTCGTCCGGCCCGGCTGGCTGGGCTGACGGGAGGACGTCAGAAGAGCGACTGCGGACCGGCCGGCTCCGGTATGCGCACGGACACCGTCGTCCTCGCCCCGGCCGCTGCCGCCAGCAGCGGCCAGCCCGCGAGCCGCCGGGCGTCCGCCAACAGGAGCCGCCCGTCCGCTGTTTCCAGATACACGTCCGGGCCGGCCACCGCGGCGACCTCGCCCGTCAGTGTGCGCCCCGCGGACAGCTCCACCAGACGAGGGTCCGGGCCGATGCGGTCGAGACGGAACATCTCGTCGTGGTGCACCGGCGCGAAGGCCCGTACGGCCAGGGACTCCGGCAGGGTGCCGAGCGTGCGGGCCCGCTCGTGCAGCGCGGCCAGCTCCGCCACCCGCTGCTCGCGGGGCGGCACCGGGTGGCGGGCGGCGCGCTTGGCCGCGTATGGGAAGCGGTCCGGGACCGCGAGTGCCGCGTCCAGCACGGCCTCCGCCCGGCGGGCGGCCATCAACGGGCCGCGCCCGAGCAGGGCGTAGGACAGCGCGGCCTGTTCGAGCAGCCGGACGCCTTCGCGCTCGGCGGCCGTGATCCCGACCTTGATCACGTCGGGGCCGAACCACGCCAGATAGACGTCGTACGGCCGGGGGTCGTCGACAGCGGTGTCGGCGGCCACGGAGTGCGAGCGGTCCAGCCGCGCGCACTCGGGGCACTGCGCCGAGACCGCTGTCGTGGGCACTTCGGCGTCTGCCGGGCACGGAGTGTGCCGGGTGCCCCTGCGCACTCCGACGCACCGCCGTGCGTCACCGGTCGTGAACGCCAGCGGCCGCCCCGGAGGCAGGGGAGAGGAGCGCATCCCGTGGGCGGGGTGCAGCCAGGCCAGCGACGGTCCGGAGGGTGCCCAGCGCAGCCCGGCGCACCGCCACTCTTCCCGCGTTCCGCTCATGCCCACCCCGCCTTTCGCCTCCCGGACGGTCCGCGTCACTCCTCGACGGCGGTCCCGTCCGGCTTCCCGGACGCCTCTCCTTCGGATTGTGTCAGCGAGCACTGACAACGCCGCCGGGTCACCGCGCGGTGGCGCGCACCACGTTCCGTGTCCCGTACGCGATCGCCGCGGCCATCGCGGCGAGTGCGGCGACTGTGGTCAGGGCGAGCGGCAGGGACCAGGTCTCGGCGAGGAAGCCGATCGCCGGAGGTCCGAGCAGCATGCCGCCGTAGCCGAACGTGGAGGCGGTGGCGACCCCGCCGGGACCGGCGAGTTCCCCGGCCCGGCCGATGGCGACCGGGAAGATGTTGGCGAGGCCGAACCCGGTGACGGCGAAGCCCAGCAGGGCGGCCCAGACCGTCGGGGCCAGCGACCCGAGCAGCATGCCGGCGGCGGCGGCCGCACCGCCCGCGACCAACGTCCTGGTCTGTCCCAGGCGTTCGAGGAGCACGCTGCCCGACAGGCGCCCCAGCGTCATGGTGAGCGCGAAGACGGAGTAGCCGGCGGCCGCGAGTCCCGGCCGGGCGTCGAGATCCTGGTGGAGGTGGAGCGCGCCCCAGTCCGCGAGGGCGCCCTCGCCGTAGGCGTCGCACAGCGCGATCAGGCCGAAGACGACGACCAGCCGCCGTCCCCTGCCGGTGCCGGTGCCGGCCGTGGCGGCCGGGGTGCGCGGCCCGGGGCGCGGTGCCGGGTGGGCGAGGAGCGCGCGTCCCGCGGCCGCGCTGATGACCAGCCCGATCACGGTCAGGAGCAGCAGGTGGCCGGTGGCGGAGAGGTGTCCCGCGACCAGGCCGCCGAGCCCCGCGCCCAGCATCCCGCCGAGGCTGAACGCGGCGTGGAAGCTGGGCATCACGGGCCTGCGCAGTGCCGCGACGAGGTCGACGGCCGCGCTGTTCATGGCGACGTTGATGCCACCGTAGGCCGCGCCGAAGACGAGGAGCACCAGCCCGAGGGAGAGCGCCGAGTGGGTGAGCGGCGGCAGGGCGATGCCCAGGGACATGAGCACGCCGGCGGCGACCGTCACCGGATGGCTGCCGAACTTGTGGCACAGCCGGCCGGTCACGGTCATGGTCGCGACGGCGCCGGCGGAGACCCCGAGCAGGGCCAGTCCGAGAGCGCCCGCGGAGGCGCTGGTCTGCTCCTTGATGGCGGGGATGCGGACGACCCAGCCCGCGAAGAGCAGGCCGTCGAGGGCGAAGAAGAGGGTCAGGGCGGTACGGAGGCTGCGCAGGGCAGGGTCGACGGGTATCGGGGCCTGCGGGCCCCGAAAGGCGGTCCGTATTTTGTTCAGCGTCGGCACAAAGTCAGAATAGGGGCGTGACCCAGACTCGGACAACACGTTTGGAACGGGGCCGCGGTGCCCTCGGCCCGGCCTTGGAGCTCGTCCATACCGGCCGTGCCCCCACCCGCGCCGTGCTCACCGCCGAGCTCGGCGTGACCCGCGCGACCGCCGGGGCCGTCGCCGCCGAGCTGGAGGCCCTCGGCCTGATCGAGGTCGACGCGCGGCCCGGCGCGGCCGCCGGTTCCCAGGGGCGGCCCTCGCACCGGCTCGCCATCGCCCCCGACGGGCCCGTCGTCCTCGCCGCCCAGATCCATGCCGACGGCTTCCGTGCCGCGCTCGTCGGGCTCGGCGGCCGGATGATCGCCACCGCGCCCGGCTGCATGACCGTGCCCGCGGATCCTTCGCACATCATCGGCGCCGTCGTCGAGGCCGGTGCCGGGCTGCTGCGCGAGACGGGCCGCCGCTGCCTCGGCGCCGGACTCGCCGTCCCCTCGGCCGTCGCCGAACCGGAGGGCACGGCACTCAACCCGCTGCACCTGTCCTGGCCGGCCGGGGCACCGGTCCGCGACCTCTTCTCCGAGGCCCTCGCCACGGCGGGGATCCCCGGCGCCGGAGCCGCCCCCGCCACCGGTGTCACCGGCAACGACGTCAACCTCGCCGCCCTCGCCGAACACCGCCACGGTGCCGGGCGCGGTGCCAAGGACCTGCTGTGCGTCGCCACCGGCCACCGGGGCGTCGGAGGCGCCCTCGTCCTCGACGGGCGCCCGCACACCGGCAGTTCGGGCCTCGCCCTGGAGGTGGGGCACCTCACCGTCAACCCCGTCGGCCTGCCCTGCCACTGCGGCAGCCGCGGCTGCCTCGACGTCGAGGCCGACCCCCTCGCCTTCCTCACCGCGGCCGGCCGCGCGCCCGGCCCCGAGGTCTCGCAGCTCCAGCAGTCCCGCGACCTGCTCCGCGCGGAGTACGCCGACCCGTCCGTGCGGGCCGCCGCCGAACTCATCATCGACCGGCTCGGACTCGGACTCGCCGGGCTGGTCAACATCCTCAACCCCGACCGCGTCATCCTCGGCGGACTCCACCGCGACCTGCTCGAGGCCGACCCGGACCGGCTCCGCGCCGTCGTCGCCGACCGCAGCCTGTGGGGCCGCAGCGGCAGCGTGCCCATCCTGCCCTGCACCCTCGACCACAACAGCCTCATCGGCGCGGCGGAAGCGGCCTGGCAGCCCGTACTGGACGATCCCCTGGCCGCCCTCGGCTGACGACGCGCACGCGCGCACCAGCGGTGACAGGGACCTCGGCGCCTCTGTGCGATGACGCTGACCACGCGCGCGTCCGCCTTCGGGACCGCCGCGTTGCCGTCGTCACGGTTGACCACGCGTGCGCGCACGCGCGTGGAGGGCCGAAAACACCCGTGGGGAGTACGCCGCACACTCCTCGTACCCCCCCACGAGGCAGATGTGCGGCCGCCCGCCGTACGACGACGTGGGCGCCCGCGACGACCAGGCTCGGAGGTGACGGGAAACCGTCACTACCGAGGAGCTGAACCCCCATGAACACTCTCGCGCAACCCTGGGCCCACGGCGGGCCCGGCCCGTGGATCCTCTTCTTCCCGCTGATCTGGGCCGCCGTCGTGGTCGGTGTCGTCACCCTGCTGCGCCGCACCGTATGGCGCGGCCGTCGCGGCCCCTGGCACATCCGGCCGGCAGCGGCCGAGAACTCGCCGACGGCCGTTCTGGGCCGCCGGTTCGCCGCCGGTGACATCGACGAGGACGAATACTGGCGCCGGATGTCCGTCCTGGAGGAGCACTTCGGCACCGGAGGGAAACGCGGCACGCCGTGATCTCCTCGCGAACGCCCCCTGCCGCACGGGCTCGTCGGCGCCGTCGAGGCGCGGGCATCCGTGCGCTGAGGCGTCCGGCATGGCCGTTGAGTACGGGCTCGGCCCGCCCGGCGGGCGGCGCGCCCGAAGGTGCCGCGCGCCGCTCCCGCTGGAATGGCTGCCCCTGCCGAGCAGCCGGGAACGCTGGATCAGACAGGGGAGCGGTCGCGCAACGGCGCCGTCCGGACCGCCACCAGGGACTCGTCGAAGACGGGTTCCTGGAGCACCGGCGGCTGGAGCGCGGGCAGTTCGAGAACGGGCTGTTCGAAGGCGATCGTCGTCCGGTCCGACTGCACCGGCCGGGCCTTGGGGGTGCCGGGTACGGAAAGCGTGAACCACACGACCTTGCCGCCGTCATGACGTTCCTGCACCCCCCAGCTGGCGCTGACCGCGGCGATCAGGGCGAGACCCCGGCCGTGGGTGCTGGCGGGGTCGGCGCTGCCGATGCGCGGCAGGCGGGGGTCGTGGTCGCGTACGGAGACGGTCAGCTGGTCCAGCACGAGTTCGATCTCGACCGTGCAGCGCTTGTCCGGTTCCGCGTGCTGGTGCACGTTGGTCAGCAGTTCGGTGACGCCGAGGGCGGCCGGGTCGATGAGCGGATCGAGATGCCAGTAGCGCAATTGCGCAGATACGATTCTGCGGACCTGGCCGATCCGCGGCGGGAGAGCCTGTAGCTCTACGGTGCAGTGCTTGTTCGGTCGGCTGATCACGGCTGCGACTCCCTGAAGAAGTAGGGCTAGCCTGATGCAGATAGGCGTTTTTGCACGCGCTGGGTCCGGGCGGGCGGAGGCGGCTGCCGACCCGGTCGACGTCGCGGATCCACAGCGTAGCGGGCTATGAACCCTCGGTGATGCCGGTACGGTCCAGGGTCGACCCTGATGGTCGCTCGCGCAACTTCTGGACCGTCAGTCCCCCGCGTCACTGCCCCGGGCGGAGCGGACCGCCTCCAGGAAGCGCCGGACGGCGGACGGGCCCGACTCCTCGGCGGACGGGTTCTGGCCGCCCAGCGTCAGGACGTAGCGCGTCCCGTTCACCCGCGCCCGGGCCCGGTCCCGGGCGGCGAACCATGGGCGGCCCGCCTGGACGGAGTCCACGGGCGCGCTGTCGATCTCCCTGCCGTAGCTCGTCAGCAACTCGAGCCTGCCGTCCTTGATCTTCACCTGGCCGGCCCGGGTGAGAGAGCGCAACGAACGCTCGATCCGCACCCCGGTCGCGTTGAACTCCGGCTCCGCCACGGCAACCGCCTCCCCGGCTGAATCGTGTGCCCAGTGCGCAGTCTGCCTGTGAGGCGGCTCACGCACCAGTGCCCATTTATGATCGAAACGTCCGAGTGCTCCGCATGGGCCCGGATGAACTGCGTGAGGAGCGCCGTGAACAGCACCGTGCAACCCGGGGCGACGGGCGCGGATCCCGGTGCCGCCGTCCCCACCCTCGACGTGGACCGCAGCGATCCCGCCCACCGTGCCTGGCTCAACGAGGCCGTGCGCAAGGTCCAGGCCGACGCGAACCGCTCCGCCGACACCCACCTCCTGCGCTTCCCGCTGCCACCCGAATGGGGGATCGACCTCTACCTGAAGGATGAATCCACCCACCCCACCGGCAGCCTCAAACACCGCCTCGCCCGCTCCCTCTTCCTCTACGGGCTGTGCAACGGCTGGATCCGCCCGGAAGCCCCCGTCATCGAGGCGTCCAGCGGCTCCACCGCCGTGTCCGAGGCGTACTTCGCCGGGCTCATCGGCGTCCCCTTCATCGCCGTCATGCCCCGCACCACCAGCCGTGAGAAGTGCCGGCTGATCGAATTCCACGGCGCGCGGTGCCACTTCGTCGACGACCCGCGCAAGATGTACGAGGAAGCGGCCGCCCTCGCCGCGCGGACCGGCGGCCACTACATGGACCAGTTCACGTACGCCGAACGGGCCACCGACTGGCGCGGGAACAACAACATCGCCGAGTCCGTCTACAGCCAGCTCCGCCTCGAACGCCATCCCGTGCCCACCTGGATCGTCGCCACCGCGGGCACCGGCGGCACCTCCGCGACCATCGCCCGCTATGTGCGCTACATGCAGCACGACACCTGCGTATGCGTCGCCGACCCCGAGAACTCCTGCTTCTTCGACGGCTGGCGGAACCACGACCCCCACGCCACCAGCGACCGCGGCTCCCAGATCGAGGGCATCGGCCGGCCGCGCATGGAACCGAGCTTCGTGACCGGAGCCATCGACCGGATGATGAAGGTCCCCGACGCCGCAAGCGTCGCCGCCGTACGCGCCCTCGACCGGACCATCGGCCGCAAGGCGGGAGGCTCCACCGGCACCGGGCTGTGGAGCGCGCTCAAGATCGTCGCCGAGATGGCGGACCAGGGCCGCCAGGGCAGCGTCGTCACCCTCATCTGCGACCCCGGTGAGCGCTACCTCGACAAGTACTACTCCGACAGCTGGCTCGCCGGACAGGGCCTGGACATCACCCCGTACGCGCGGGCCATCGACACCTTCCTGACCTCCGGCCACTGGCCCGGCTGAAGGCCCGTAAGCGCGTTCAGGAGGGACGGCCGTGCATCGCCGTGAGACGCCGGTCGAGGCAGTGCACCGCGTCACGGAACGCGTACCCGAGGCCGGGCCTCGCCAGCGCGGCCGCCAGGCGCACCGGTGCGGAGCCGTCGACCGCCACTGTCCACCGGACGACCGTGCCCGTGCCGACGGCGAGCAACTGCCAGTCCTCGGCCATGGCCCGCACACCCGGCGCGTTCGTGACGTCGACGCGGTACGCGTAGCGCCGGGACGGGTCCTCCGCCAGGACCGTCTCCAGGAAGCGCGCGCCACCCAGCAGCCGGATCTCCCGGCCCTTGACGGCGGCCCGCTCCACCGGCCGGGCCGCCGTCACCGCACGGAACCACCGCGCCCAGCCCGGCACATCCTCCGCCAGCGCGGCATAGACGCGCCGGGGCGCCGCCGCCATGTGCGCGACGAACACCAGCCGCAGCGGTGCCGCCTCCACGAAGTCCAGCCCCACAGGGCGGAGTCTGCGCGCCATCGTGCACCCCATCGGATCGACCGGCCAACGGCGCCGCACACCCTAACCCCTGAGGCCCCGGATGTCTGCGCCGCCTCAGCCCTCGGCGCTGCCCCGCGAACTCTCCGCCACCACCAGCTCCGGCAGCCGCTCCGCGATGTCCTGGCGCGCCCCCTCCGACAGCCCCGCGTCCGTGACCAGCGCGTCCACCTCGTCCAGGGCGGCGAAGGAACTCAGGCCCACCGTCCCCCACTTGGTGTGGTCCGCCACCACCACGACCCGCCGGGCGGACCGCACGAAGTGCCGGTTCGTCTCCGCCTCCGCGAGATTGGGCGTCGACAGCCCCGCCTCCACGGAGA
This sequence comes from Streptomyces sp. NPDC020379, assembly GCF_044387105.1. NCBI lineage: Bacteria > Bacillati > Actinomycetota > Actinomycetes > Kitasatosporales > Streptomycetaceae > Streptomyces > Streptomyces sp. NPDC020379. The sequence goes on along the minus strand of NZ_JBIRVR010000007.1, from coordinate 116,732 downwards.
TGCCGTGCACCCCGATGAACAGCACATCGAAGTGCAGTGAGCGGATCGCCGCGTCCGCCACCGGCCCCACCAGCGTGTCCGACGGCGTACGCACCCCGCCCGTCAGCACCACCATCGCCGCACCCGGACGTGGCGAAGGCCCCGCGGCCGTCATCGTGCGCTGAGCGCTGTGGAACACATCAGCCGCGCGCACCGAATTCGTCACCACCGTCAGATCCGGGACATCCACGAGCTGCTGGGCCAGGGCGAACACCGTCGTCCCGCCGGCCAGGGCTATCGCACTGCCGTGCGCGGCCATCTTCGCCGCGGCCCGCGCGATGTCCTCCTTGGCGATGAGCTCCAGCGCCGATTTGGCCTCGAAGCCGGGCTCGTGCGCCGTCGCCTCGGCGACCGGCACCGCGCCCCCGTGCACCTTCTCCACGGCACCCTGCCGGGCCAGCGCGTCCAGATCGCGGCGGACCGTCATGTCCGAGACATTGAGCTTGCGCGTCAGCTCGTTGACCCGCACACCACCACGCCGCCGCACCTCGTCGAGGATCAGGGCGCGCCGTTGTTCCGCCAGGAGATTCTGGTTGTCGCTCACCGGCCGGTCCCTCCGCTCAGCACTGCCGAATCCGCGTGTTCATCCTCCCACGCACCTGTGACAACGCCCGTGCCTCACTCCGGCCATCGCATATCCGGACTGCCTCACGGCAGTGTCGGCAGATCCTGCGGATACAGCAGCGTCAGATCGTCGGTGCTCGGGTCGACGAGCTGCGCCACCCGGCCCGCGTGCCGCTCGACCATCGCCTCGAACGTCTGCCGCGCCGTGCGGCCGTTGCCGAACGCGGGTCCCTTCGGGATCGCCGTGAAATACGCCAACAGGGCCTCCGCGGCCCCGTCCCCGATCCGGTACTCGTGCTCCTCCGCCTGCTGCTCCACGATGCGCAGCAGCTCGTCCGGGGCGTAGTCCCCGAAGGTGATCGTGCGCGAGAACCGCGACGCCACCCCGGGGTTGATCGTCAGGAAGCGCCGCATCTCCTCGGTGTACCCCGCGACGATCACCACCACCTCGTCACGGTGGTCCTCCATCAGCTTCACCAGGGTGTCGATCGCCTCGCGGCCGAAGTCCCGCCCCGAGTCCTCCGGGCACAACGCGTACGCCTCGTCGATGAACAGCACCCCGCCTCGCGCCCGGTCGAACGCCTCCTGCGTCCGGATCGCCGTGGAACCGATGTGCTCGCCCACCAGGTCCACGCGCGACACCTCCACCAGATGACCGCGCTCCAGCACCCCCAGCGACGCGAGGATCTCGCCGTAGAGCCGGGCCACCGTGGTCTTGCCCGTGCCCGGTGAACCGGTGAACACCAGATGCCGCCGCACGGAGGCGGCCTTCAGCCCCGCCTCCTGGCGCCGCCGCCCCACCTCGATCATGTCGGTGAGCGCCCGCACCTCCCGCTTGACGCTCTCCAGGCCCACCAGCGCGTCCAGTTCACCCAGCACCGTCGCCGCGGGACGGCCGTCCGCCGCCGGGGAGGGCACCGCGCCCTCGGGCACCCGCTGGACCGGCACCGCGACCGGCGGCACCGACAGCAGCGGCACGGTCCGCTCCACGACCGGGACACCGGCCGTCCGCAACGACCCCGCCGAGGACGCCCCCAGCGTGAACGCCGCGCTCTCGTCGCTCGTGCAGCCCTCGCTGACCGTGCCTTCCTCGGCGAACTCGTAACCACCGCGCGCGCACCGCTCCGTACGGCAGCGCGTCAGCGTCGTGCGGCAGCCGTCGATGACGTGGAAGCCGTATCCGCTGCTCCCCGTCACCCGGCAGTCGTGGAAGGAGCCCCGGCCGCCCGCCGACACATAGAAGCCCGCCTCCACCGGCGAACTCACCGTGCACCGCTCGATGACCGGATCCGCGCCCTTGGTGACGATGACCCCCGTGGCCGTCGCGTCGATGGTGCACCCGGCCAGCGAACCCCCGCTCCCGTGGTCCCGGAACCAGGCACCCGTCGCCGCCGCCCGGATCCGGCAGTCGTCCAGCTGCGCGGTGGCGCCGTCGCTCACCGACACCGCGGTGTTACGGACCTGCGCGAGGTCGCTGTCGACCACGTCCACCCGCGACCCGCGGTCCAGCACGAACAGCGCGTCCGGCACATCGCGCACCCGGCAGGAGCCGAGCGCGGCGCTCGCCCCGTCACTGACCCACACCGCCGGATAGTCACCCGTGCTGTCGTGGATGTCGCACCGGTCCGCGTCCACCCGCGTCCCCGGATCCCACACGGACAGACCGTTGCGCCCGAACTTGCGCACCGCTGTGCGCGTCATCGACAGCACCGACCGGGACCGCAGGTCCACGCCGTTCTCCGGCACGTCGTGGATGTCGCAGTCCACCAGCGTCAGCACGGCATCGGTGTCCAGGGTCACGCCGTCACCGGACGTCCGGTGCACCTGGCAGTCGGACAGATAACCGGCCGCCCGCGACGCCACCTGCACGCCCGCGCCACGGATCTCGTACACCTCGCAGCCGACCGCTTCCAGCGCACTGCCCTCGCCCGAGAGCGACAGCCCCGCGCCCGAGGCATGATGCACCCGGCAGCGCTCCAGGCGCGGATGCGCGCCCCCGCTCACCGTCACGCCCGACCGGCCCGCCGCCACGACCTCGCACTCCTCGAAGACACCGGTCGCGCCGTCCAGCACACTGATGCCGACCCCGCCCGGATTCTCCACCGTGCACCGGCGCACCGTCGGACGCGAGCCGCCGCGCACCTCGATCCCGGCCGCCGAACGCGTCACGATCCGCAGGTCCGCGAGCTCCGGCGCGCCGTCCTCGACCAGCAGCGCGGGCGCCGCCGCGTCCTGACCCTCGATGTGCAGATCCAGCAGCGCCGCGGAGGACCGCACGGTCAGGGCCACCCCCTCGGCCGGCGCGATCCGCACCGCCCCCGGCGAACCCTCGCTGCCGCGCAGCGTGATCGAACGGGTCACGACCAGGTTCTCCCGGTACGTGCCCGGAGCGACCGACAGCACGTCCCCGTCCGCCGCCGCCTCCAGAGCCGATGCGAGGGAGTCGTATTCGCCGGTGCGCCGCCGCCATCGCGCCGTACCGGTGTGCGTCACCTGGACCGAGCCCTGTGCCATGGTGCTGCTGCGCCCCCACCTCGTGCTCTGTTCACCCGGGACGGATGCGTACCGGCCGGTCCACCGTAGCGCGCGTGGGCCAGGGAAGTTGACCGGTCAGCTGCCTGCGCCCGCCCGGCCCCAGGTGTGCCCGGCCTGTTCCCACGCGCGGTCCCACTGGGCGTACCGCCGCTGCACGATCCGCCATACGACCAGCCGGCGGCCCACCTCCACCAGGCCCGCCGCTCCGGCGGCCGCGGCGGCACCGGCGAGCACCGCGTGGACGGTGGCCGTGTCGTTGTCCATGGGGCGGCCCGCGATCCGGCCGCGGTCGTCCGTCCACAGCGGGAACCGCTGCCCCGCGCGGGTCTGTTGCCGGACGGCGACCACGCCGGAGAACTGCCGGTGGCCGTCCGGGGCGGGCCACCGGGCGACCACCCGGTGGTGGCCCTCGCGGCCGGCGGCGGTCTCACGGTCGGTCTCGGTGGCCCTGACCGGAAGATTGCGCAGGGCTGTGGCGGTCACCAGGTGCCGGTGCAGGCGCTGTTCACGGACGGTCTGGCGCAGTGCCTGGTGGGCGAGCGAGCCGGTCACCCAGCCGATGGCCGATCCCGTCAGCAGCATCAGCACCACCGCGACCGCCCCCACCCACGCTTCGAGGACATCGGTGCGACGGCGCAGCGGATTGAGCCGCCACCGCCGGGCGAAGATCGTCGCGCGCACAGCGCTCACCCCCTTCCGCGTCCGTAAATACCTCACACAGGGCATCGCATGCGGAGGAAGGCGGCGGAGAGAGCAAAATCACCCCCTCCGGAGACCCTTCCTGGCGGCGCGTTGACGAGTGGCGTGCGGAGCGTGCTCCCGGCGGAACGGCGCGCGGCCTGCTCAGTCGAGGATCTCCACGTCGTCACCGACGCGCACCACTCCGGTGTGCTCCGGGATGAGGTTCGTCCCGAACACCAGCGACTTGTCTATCCGGTGGTGCCGTGCGAGCGTCCGCAGCGGCTCCTTGCCGCGCTCCGCCGTGTGCTGGTCGGTGGTGGTCACGATGCACCGTCCGCACAGCTTCACGGCGCGGAAGGTCACCTCGCCGATGCGGACGCGCCGCCAGTCGTCCTCGGCCCAGGGCGCGGTGTTGCCGACGACCACGTTCGGCCGGAAGCGGTTCATGGGCAGCGGGCCCTCGTCCGGGTGGTCGCCCTGGGAGATCAGGGCGTTGAGGGCGTCGAGCGAGGCGAGGGTGGTGGCGAGCAGCGGATAGCCGTCGGCGAAGCTCACGGTCTCGCCGGGATCCGCGTACTCGGGGTCGATCAGGCGGCGCGTCGCCGGGTCGTCCATGTGCAGCAGCCGCGCCGGGGTGCCGAGGTACGCGCTGAGCCACGCGTCCGCGGCCTCCCCGGCGGGAACCCCCTCGACCTTGTCCCGGAACAGCTGCACCGTGACCGTGCCCCGCTCCGCGGGGTCGGGCACGGTGACGTCCAGCGGCGCGCGCCCCGGGGCGCTGAGCCGCACCCCGCCGCCCGGCAGCGGCTCGGCGGCGGCCAACGCCACCCGCGGCTGCTGCCGTTGGGTGATCATGTGACCGCTGTCGTCGGCCAGCATCCAGCGGCGGTCCCCGGCGAGCCCCCACGGCTCCACGGTCGCCTCATCGACGGCACGACCCGTCAGCGACTTGACGGGATAGAAGTGGACCGCAGTCAACAATGGCGTGGACATGCGGCCATCTTGCCACCCGGGCCGGGCGGTTGACCGAAGCCCCCCGGTCGGCTCCGCCCGAATCGGGAGTTCCGTCAGTAACCGCCCTGATTCGGGTACTGGCGGTTGTTGTACTGGTCGTCGTACGGCGCGGGGGCCGGGCGGGGCGCCACGGGGCGCATCGCCTCGTACCCGGCGGGACTCGCCGAGGCCGCTGCGGGCCGCTGCTGGTACTGCTGCGGGCCCGGATAGCCGCGCGGCGCCGCCTGCTGCGGGATGTAGGGCGCGGGCGCCTGCTGGAGGCCCGAGGGCTGCGGCGCGGGCGGCTGGTACCCGTACTGCGGGGCCTGCCCGGCATAGCCGGTCTGCGGCGACTGCGGGGCCGGTGCCGCGGACGGCCCCGACGGCAGGGCGGGGAGGGCGGGCAGCTGGCTCCCGCCGTCGTACGGCGACGACACCCGGATGGGCGCGATCTGCGGGGTGCCCCGCTCGGCGACGAGACTGTCGTAGATGGGGGTGTCCGGGAACGACGGCGAGGCGTAGTAGCCGCCACCGTAGGTGCTGCGGGGGGAGGTCATAGCCCATAAGTTAAGCCCACGCCCCTGGCCGGGTCTATGCCAAGGTCCCCGCAACCCCTTTCTGACCTGCAAAGACGCAGGTCAGGACAGAAGCGGCAGGTGGGGACACTCTTATCGGACCGGACGGCCCCGGCCCACCCTCCCGGTGGCCCGGGGCCGTTGGCCGTCCGCAGGTCACGCGGCCTTTCTCAGGCCGTGCGCTCCTCGCCGCGGCCGGCGGACCACAGCGTGTGGAACGTCCCCTCGCGGTCCGTGCGCCGGTAGGTGTGGGCGCCGAAGAAGTCGCGCTGACCCTGGGTCAGCGCGGCCGGCAGGCGCTCCGCGCGCAGGGCGTCGTAGTACGCGAGCGCGGCGGAGAAGCCCGGCGTGGGCACCCCGCGGCCGACCGCGGTCGCGACGACCGAGCGCCAGGCGTCCTGGGCCCGGCCCACCTCGTCCGCGAATCCCTTGTCGGCCAGCAGGGTCGGCAGCCCGGGGTCGGCCGCGAACGCGCTGCGGATCCGGTCCAGGAACGCGGCCCTGATGATGCATCCGCCCCGCCAGATGGCGGCCACCGCACCGAGGTCGATGTCCCAGCCGTACTCGGCGCTCGCCGCGCTGATCATGTTCCAGCCCTGGGCGTACGAGACGACCTTGGACGCGTACAGCGCCTCCTCGACCCGCGCCGCGAACTCCTCGGCCTCGGCGGGGGAGAGGGTCTCGCGCGCGGGTCCGGGCAGCCCGCGCGCGGCCTTGCGCAGATCGCCGTGCCCGGACACGGAACGGGCGAAGACGGCCTCCGCGATGCCCGACACCGGGGTCCCGAGGTCCAGCGCCGTCTGCACCGTCCACCGGCCGGTGCCCTTCTGCTCGGCCTCGTCGGCCACCACGTCCACGAAGGGCTGCCCGGTGGCGGCATCGGTGTGGGAGAGCACCTCGGCGGTGATCTCGATGAGATACGAGTCCAGACGGCCGGTGTTCCAGGCGCGGAACGTCTCCGCGATCCGCGCGGGCTCGTAGCCGGCGACGTTGCGGAGCAGGTCGTACGCCTCCGCGATGAGCTGCATGTCGGCGTACTCGATGCCGTTGTGCACCATCTTGACGAAGTGTCCGGCGGCGTCGGGTCCGATGTGCGTGCAACACGGGCTGCCGTCGGGGGCCTTGGCGGCGATGGACTCCAGAAGGGGGCCGAGGGCTTTGTAGGATTCGGTGGATCCGCCGGGCATGATCGCGGGCCCGTTGAGCGCGCCTTCCTCGCCGCCGCTGATGCCGGTGCCGACGAAGTGGATGCCGCGGTCGCGGAGTTTCTTCTCGCGGCGGCGGGTGTCGTGGAAGTGGGCGTTGCCGCCGTCGATGATCATGTCGCCCTCGTCGAGGAGAGGTGCGAACTCGTCGATGACGGCGTCGGTGGGGTCGCCGGCCTTGACCATGATGATGAGGCGGCGGGGCTTCTCCAGTGCGGCGACGAACTCTTCGGCGGTTTCGGCGGGGACGAAGTTCCCCTCGTGGCCGTGCTCGTCGATGAGGGCCGTGGTCTTGGCGTACGTGCGGTTGTGGACGGCGACGGTGTGGCCGTGGCGTGCGAAGTTGCGGGCCAGGTTGCTGCCCATGACGGCGAGTCCGGTGACGCCGATCTGGGCGGTGGCCTTGGGGGAGGGGGTGCTGGGCATGGCGGGGGTCCACTCCTGTCACGTGCGTCGGTGAGGCTGGTGCGAGCGCCGACGCCACGGGGTCCGAGGATCTTCCCCATGGGCGTCCGGGCATCGCCCGGCCATCGTGGCACGCGGTGGTGGAGGGCGGCTGGGTGCGCGCTGGAGATGGCCTCGGCTCTGTCAGTTTCTCTCGCGCACGACAGACTCCGCTCTCGCGATTCGATTGTGTGATGTCAACAAGGCGCGGGGCCGGGTGCGCAGCCTGCGGACCGGGGCCTCGGCGCCGGGTGAACCCCTGAAAGTCCAACCTGGCGGTTGCGCGGTCCGGTGTTCGTGCTGACCGCATGACACGGGCGTGCAGTCAGCACGACTGCATTCAGGTGCTGCCCGTATCCGTAGCGTGGTTCGGGGAGGTACATGGCGCCGGCGATCCGCTGCGTTGGTGAGGAACTACCTGGTGGGGGACATGATCGCCGCAGGCGTGGTCGTGCCGGCCGTGTTCGTGGCCCAGCAGCGCGCCAAGACCGCGCCGGCCATCCGGTTCCCGGCCGGGCGCCCGGGTGCGGGAGCCCTTCCCGAGCACGCCGCCCGCACCGGGCGGGACACGTGGCGGGTCGACCGCTTGCCGCGCCCGCGGGCAGCCGCCGTCTCCTGCGGGGGCTATGCCGTCCTGGCCGGCGACCCGTGCGCCACGATCCCCGAGGACCTCGCGCCGCTGGCCCACTGCTGCATCGCAGCCCCGGACCGCTTCCTGCCCCTGGTCGGCAGTGCGTTTCGAGCAGATCATTCCCCGGGAGCGCATGATCTGTGCTCATGTCGCCCCGATGCCTGCCGCCCGGCCCGCCTCCGGCGTCGTCCTCCGCCCACTCGCGCCCGCTGACGCGCCGGCCCTACGGGCCCTCGACCACGGCCTCGCCTGGACCACCGCGAGTGGGGGCGGGCCGGCCGGGCTCGCGGCCTCCGGCCGAAGCTGGGGCGCCTCCGCGACCAGCGCCTGCCTCCTCCTCGCCGGCAGCCGCTACGAGGACATCGCCGTTGCCCCCTTCCGGCCGAGCGTGGCCGGGGCCCGGCCTACGCCTGCGTCCGTGCGCTGACATCACCGCCCGCGGCCGCGTCCCGTCCTGGACCTGCTCCCGCGACAGTCACCCAGGCCGCCACCTCGCCGCGAAGTCCGGATTCCAGCTGATCCACACGTACGCGCACGGCGCGCTCGGCGCCCCGGCCTCCCCGTAGGTGGCGGGCGGCTGCCCCGCACTGCGGCGCACCATGGAAACGGAAGGCCACCGGGCCGGAGAGCGGCCCGGCCGGGGACTCGGTGGAAGAGCCGACGGGAGTCGGTCGATGGCAGCGCGCGGAAAACTGCGGATCTACCTTGGTGCCGCCCCCGGCGTGGGCAAGACCTACGCCATGCTCGAGGAGGGGCAGCGGCTGCGTACCCAGGGCGCCGACGTGATCATCGGTTTCGTCGAACCGCACGGGCGGCGGCCGACCGCGGCCATGGCCGAGGGGATCGAGACGGTCCCGCGCCGGGCCATGGCACATCGTGGGGCGGACTTCACCGAGATGGACGTCGACGCCGTCCTGGTCCGTGACCCGCAGGTCGCCCTGGTGGACGAGCTGGCCCACACCAACGTGCCCGGCAGCCGCAACGCCAAGCGGTGGCAGGACGTCGAAGAACTCCTGGACGCCGGCATCGACGTCGTCACCACGCTCAACGTCCAGCACCTGGAATCCCTCAACGACGTCGTCGCGCAGATCACCGGAGTACGGCAGCGCGAGAGGCTCCCGGACGAGGTGGCACGCCGGGCCGACCAGATCGAGCTGGTCGACCTCCCGCCCGAAGCCGTGCGCCGCCGCATGACGCACGGCGCCATCTACCCGCCCGACCGCATCGAGGCGGCCCTCACCCACTACTTCCGCGTCGGCAACCTCACCGCCCTCCGTGAGCTCGCCCTCCTGTGGCTCGCCGACCGGGTGGAGGAGGGCCTCCAGCGCTACCGCACCGAGCACGGGATCGCCGCGCCGTGGGAGACCCGGGAACGCATCCTGGTCGGGCTGACCGGTGGGCGGGAGGGCGAGACGCTCATCCGCCGGGCAGCCCGCATCACCGCCCGGACCCCGGGCAGCGAACTGCTCGCCCTGCACGTCACCCCGGGCGACGCGCTCGCCGGCACCGACCCCGCGGTCCTCGCCGAACAGCGTGCGCTGGTGGAGTCCCTGGGCGGCAGTTACCACCAGACCACCGCCGCCGACGTCGTCCAAGGGCTGCTCGACTTCGCCCGCGCCGAGAACGTCACCCAGATCGTCCTCGGCGCCGGCCGACGGGGCCTGCTCGGATCCTTGCTGCGGGGTCACGTGGGGCGGCGGACGATCCGGGAGTCCGGCCCCGTCGATGTCCACGTCGTCACCCATGAGGAAGCTGCCGGAGCCGCCGGCCTCGCTCTGCCACGCCCCGGCCGGGGAACCGGCCGTAAGCGATTCCTGCCGGCCATGGCCAGTGCGGCCGTACTCCTGCCGGCGCTGACCACCGTGCTCACCGCGCTGCGTGGCCGTCTCGATCTCTCCAGCGATCTCGTGCTGTACCTGCTGGTCGTCGTCGTGGTGGCGCTCGTCGGCGGCCTGGGCCCGGCCCTGCTCGTGGCGATCGCCGCCGGACTGCTGGCCACCTACTACTTCACCGTGCCCGTGCACACCTTCGACGTGGAACGCGGCAACGACATCATCGCCCTGGCGGTCTTCGTCGTTGTGGCGGTGCTGGTGGGCACGGCGGCGGGCACGGTCACCCGGCGCACGTATCAGGCCACACGGGCCACCGCCGAGGCGGCGGCGCTGAGCCGGCTGGCGACTGCCATGATGCACGGGCAGGATCTCCCCGCCCTGGTCGAGCAGTTGCGTGAGAACTTCGGCCTCGCCGCCGTCAGCCTGCTCGAACGGGCCCCCGGTCCGGCGGCCCCGCCCCGCTGGTTCGTCGTCGCGAGTGCCGGTGAACGACCGCCCGAGCGCCCGTACGACGCCGACTTGGAGAGCCCCATCGACGAGTACCTGACCTTGGCCGCTCGCGGCCGTGGCCTGAGCGCGGACGACCAGGACATCTTCGCGGCATGCGCCACTCAGCTGGGCATCGCGCACGCCCAGGGCCGGGTCGCGCTCCAGGCCGCGGAGACCGGCACCCGGGAAGCCGCGGAACGAAGCCGCGCGATGGCGCTCGCCATGGCCGTCCGGGACCTGCGGGCGGCGCTGACCGTGACCAGCACGGTGCTCATCCGGCTGACGGACGGGACGAGGGACCGGCCGCCGCGCGAGCGGCGTCTGCTGGCGGAGGCACGGGAGTCGGCGAGACGTGCCGAGCAGCTCGCCGGCGACCTTGAGGACCTCGGCCGGCTCCACGCGGGCGCCCTGGAGCTGCACCTGCGCCCGGTCGACGTCGGCGAGGTGCTCACCACCGTGCTGGACGACCTCGGGCCAGGCGGCCGCACGATCTCGGTCTCGCTCCCGGAGGAACTGCCGGACGTCATCGCCGATGCCGCCGTCCTCGCCCGCGTCCTCACGAGTGTCGCGGCGGAGGCCTTGAGCCGCGGCGGCTCCGACACCTCGCCCGCTCTCACGGCCGAGGTGTCGGACGACCGGTTGGTCATGCGGATGACCGGCGTCGGAGCCGAGGCGGACGCCGGAAGTCTCTCCGTCCGGCTGGCCCGCGACCTCGTCGAAGCGATGGGCGGCACACTGGGGGTCCGGGCCGGCCACCGCCGGGGAACGGGGTGGGCGCTCACTCTCGCCCTGCCGGTGGTGGCACGGCACCCTGGGGCTGCCGGACGGTGAGCAGCGTGCACACGCACGCGGGGCCTGGCCTTGCTGACGAGGCCGGGACCCGAAAACCGCGGCAAGGCCCGGCGGCAGTTCTGCCGCCGGGCCTTGTACGCGCTTGGGAATGCCCCGGTCATTCCGACGGGCTCCCTGGGGTTCGTTCTCACGACCTGACCGGGGACTGCGCGGGGAGGTGACGCAAGGCGTGGTTGAGCTCGATCACGTTGACCCGTCCCTGTCCGAGGAAGCCCAGTTCGCGATCGCGTACGTGATCGCCCACGAGCGTCCGTAGCCGCTCGGCCGGCAGACCACGGGCTTTGGCGACCCTGGCCACCTGTTCGTAGGCGTACGCCGGGGAGATGTCGGGGTCGAGGCCCGAGCCGGAGGCGGTGAGCGCGTCGGCCGGGAGGGATGCGGGGCTGACGCCGTCGAAGGCGGCCACGGCTGCGCGCCGTTGGGCGATCGACGTGATGAGCCGGGGGTCGTTCGGGCCCAGGTTGGAGGCGCCCGAGTAGGTGGGGTCGTACGGGCCGGCGCCCTGGCCGGCATCGGCGGCGGAGGGGCGGGGCTGGAACCACTTGGGGTCGGGTCGGAGGGGTTCCGAGCTGTCGTCCGGGTTCTTTTTCGGCAGGGCGAAGTTCTGGCCGAGGAGGCTGGAAGCCACGGGTTCGCCGTGTTCCTTGATCAGGGAGCCGTTGGCCTGGTGCCCGAACGCCAGTTGGCCGATGCCGGTGACCGCGAGCGGATAGGCGATGCCCGTGACGATGGTGAACGCCATGAGCATGCGCAGGGCTGACACATGCTGTCGCAGCGTCGGCGGGAGGTGCAGGAACATGGGGTGACGCCTCTTCTCTGCTCTTCTGCGCGGTCGGTCAGTGGAGGCCGGGGACGAACTGCGTGCCGAGGTCGATCAGCTTGATGCCGAGGAACGGCAGGACGAGCCCGCCCAGCCCGTAGACCCAGATGTTGCGACTGAGCAGCGCCGCCGCGGACGTGGGCCGGTAGCGGACTCCGCGCAGGGCGAGCGGGATCATCGCCACGATGATGAGTGCGTTGAAGACGATCGCGGAGGTGATGGCCGAGGCCGGGCTGTGCAGACGCATGATGTTGAGCCTGTCCAGGCCCGGGTGGACCGCGGCGAACATCGCCGGGATGATCGCGAAGTACTTCGCCACGTCGTTGGCGATGGAGAACGTGGTCAACGCGCCCCGGGTGATGAGCAGTTGCTTGCCGATCTCGACGATCTCGATGAGCTTGGTGGGGTTCGAGTCGAGGTCGACCATGTTCCCGGCCTCCTTGGCGGCGGAGGTGCCGGTGTTCATCGCGACGCCGACGTCGGCCTGGGCCAGGGCGGGCGCGTCGTTCGTACCGTCACCGGTCATCGCCACGAGCTTGCCGCCGGCCTGCTCGCGCTTGATGAGGGCCATCTTGTCCTCGGGCGTGGCCTCGGCGAGGAAGTCGTCGACGCCGGCTTCCTCGGCGATGGCCCGGGCCGTCAGCGGGTTGTCACCCGTGATCATGACCGTCTTGATGCCCATGGCGCGCAGCTCGTCGAACCGCTCCCGGATGCCTTCCTTGACGACGTCCTTGAGGTGCACCAGTCCCAGGACCCGCGCGCCGTCCCCGTCCCGGACCGCGACCACGAGCGGGGTGCCCCCGCTCTGCGAGATCCGTTCGACGCCTTCGTGGACCTCATCGCTGACCGTGCCGCTGGCTTCGGTGACCCAGGTCCCGACGGCGGCTGCCGCGCCCTTGCGGATGCGGCGGCCGTCCACGTCCACTCCGCTCATCCGGGTCTGCGCGGTGAACGGCACGAACGTGGCATGCGCCAGCTCGCCCTCCGTGCGGGCACGCAGCGCGTGCCGCTGCTTGGCGAGGACGACGATCGAGCGGCCCTCGGGCGTCTCGTCGGCGAGCGAGGACAGCTGGGCGGCGTCCGCGAGTTCGTCCGCGCCGACGCCGCCGACCGGCAGGAACTCGGCGGCCTGACGGTTCCCCAGCGTGATGGTGCCCGTCTTGTCGAGCAGGAGTGTGCCCACGTCCCCGGCGGCCTCCACGGCGCGCCCTGACATGGCGAGCACGTTGCGCTGCACGAGCCGGTCCATGCCGGCGATGCCGATGGCCGAGAGCAGCGCGCCGATCGTGGTCGGGATGAGGGCCACGACGAGCGCGACGAGGACGACGATGCTCTGTTCCGCGCCCGCGAACACCGCGAACGGCTGGAGGGTGACCACCGCGACGAGGAAGACGACGGTGAGCGAGGCCAGCAGGATGTTCAGCGCGATCTCGTTCGGTGTCTTCTGCCGCGCCGCGCCCTCCACCAGCGCGATCATCCGGTCGATGAAGGTCTCGCCGGGCTTGGAAGTGATCTTGACGATGATGCGGTCCGACAGCACTTTCGTGCCGCCCGTGACCGCCGAGCGGTCTCCGCCGGACTCCCGGATGACCGGGGCGGACTCGCCGGTGATCGCCGATTCGTCCACGCTGGCGACGCCCTCGACCACGTCGCCGTCACCGGGGATGACCTGCCCGGCCTCGACGACGACGTGGTCGCCCAGGCGCAGGTCCGCGGCCGGCACCTCTTCTTCCACGGGGGTCGCTGTCCGGGGACGCCAGTCGGCGAGGCGGCGTGCCGTGGTCTGGGTCCGGGTCCGGCGCAGCGTCTCCGCCTGGGCCTTGCCCCGCCCCTCGGCCACCGCCTCGGCGAGGTTGGCGAAGACGATGGTGAGCCACAGCCACGCCGTGATCACCCAGGGGAAGACGCCCGGGTCCTTGAGAGCCGACAAGGTGGTGAGGACGGCTCCGACCCCGACGACGAACATGACCGGGTTGTGGACCATCAACCGGGGATCCAGCTTGCGCACGGCACCGGGGAAGGAGGAGGCGAGCTGCCGCGGGTCCAGCAGACCGCCCGAGACCCGGTGCGGCTGATGCGAGGGGTCCGGTGCCGGAGAGGTGGACATCAGTGGAGTCCTTCCGCGAGGGGGCCCAGCGCCAGCGCGGGGAAGAAGGTCAGGCCCACGACAATGAGGATCACGCCGGTGAGCAGGCCCACGAACAGCGGCCGGTGCGTGGGCAGCGTGCCCGCCGTCACCGGCACGGGGCGCTGCCCGGCCAGGGCACCGGCGAGTGCCAGGACGAACACCATCGGCAGGAAGCGGCCGAAGATCATGGCCAGGCCGAGGGCGGTGTTGTACCAGACCGTGTTGGCCTGGAGGCCGGCGAAGGCGGAGCCGTTGTTGTTGGCCGCTGAGGTGAAGGCGTAGAGCACCTCGGAGAAGCCGTGCGGCCCGGGGTTCGTCATCGCCGCCCGCTCACCGGGCAATGCCATGGCGACGCCCGCCCCGATCAGGACGATGACGGGGGTGGTGAGGATGTAGAGGGAGGCGAACTTCATCTCCCGGCTGCGGATCTTCTTGCCCAGGAACTCGGGGGTCCGGCCCACCATCAGGCCGGCCACGAAGACGGCGACGATGGCGAGGACCAGGATCCCGTAGAGGCCGGAGCCCGTGCCGCCGGGGGCGATCTCGCCCAGCATCATGTTGAAGATCAGCAGACCGCCGCCGCCCGGCGTGTACGAGTCGTGGGAGGAGTCGACCGCGCCGCAGGAGGTGAGGGTGGTCGCCACGGCGAAGAGCGCCGATGCCCAGACGCCGAACCGCTGCTCCTTGCCCTCCATCATGCTGCCCGCGGCATGACCCGCCGAACTGCTCACGGAGTGGAGCTCGTTGGCCGTCACCACGGCGACGGACGCTGCCCAGATGACCCCCATCACGGCGAGGACGGCGTATCCCTGCCGCCGGTCGCCGACCATCGTGCCGAAGGTCCGGGGGAGGGAGAAGGAGATCACCAGCAGCAGGTAGATCTCCAGGAGGTTGGTGAAGGCGGTGGGGTTCTCGAAGGGGTGGGCGGAGTTGGCGTTGTAGAAGCCGCCGCCGTTGGTGCCCAGCTCCTTGATGGCCTCCTGCGAGGCGACCGGCCCGCCGGTGATGCTCTGGTGGTCGCCGGCGATGGTCGTCACCGCCTGGACGCCGTGGAAGTTCTGGATCACTCCGGCCGCGAGGAGCGCGATCGCGAAGACGAGGGCGATCGGCAGCAGCACACGCAGGACGATCCGGGTGAGGTCGGCCCAGAAGTTGCCGACCCGGCTGGTCCGCTTGCGGGTGAAGCCGCGGATGAGGGCGGCGACGACAGCGATGCCGACCGCCGCGGAGACGAAGTTCTGTACCGCGAGGCCGGCCATCTGCACCAGATGGCCCATCGTCGACTCGCCCGAGTACGACTGCCAGTTGGTGTTGGTGACGAACGAGGCCGCGGTGTTGAACGCCTGGTCCGAGGGGACGGGCTTCATGCCCAGCGACAGCAGCAGGTGGTTCTGCAGCCGCTGGAAGCCGTAGAGGAACAGCAGCGACACCAGCGAGAACGCCAGGACGCTGCGCAGATAGGCCGCCCAGGTCTGATCGGCGTCCGGGTTCACCCCGCCCGCCCGGTACGCGACGCGCTCGGCGCGCAGATGCCGGGAGGTGGTCAGGCAGCGGGCGATGTGGTCACCGAGCGGTCGGTAGGACAGGGCGAGCGCGGCCACCAGGGTGAGGATCTGCAGCCAGCCCGCGAGGGTGTCGTTCATCAGAACCTCTCCGGGAAGAGCAGGCAGAACACCAGGTAGACCAGCAGGGCCACGGCCGTGACGAGCCCCACGGCGTTGTCGGCACTCACAGCTTCTCGACCCCCTTCACCACGAGGTGGAGGAGGACGAACGAGAGGACGATGAGACCGAGGAAAGCCAGATCCGCCATAGGCGATGCACCTCGTTGAGTGGTGAGGAGCGGAAGGGGGACGGGAACCGCCGGTCGCACGTGGGACGAGAGGACCGCTGTGGCCGGGAGTCGACAGACCGATCTGTTTGAGCCATCTGAGAGAAGCGCTGAAGATCTGGGCGTGGCCAGTCCCCTTATCGCAATATTTACGCTGAACCAGGGCCTCTTGACGGGGTGTTTATTGCATTCGATGGCTTGTTCTGGCCGAAGGGAATTGTTCGATGATGATGTGTCAAGGGTTGATACACGGTCAAAGACGGTAATGCCGGGCGTCACAGGTGAGGGTGTGAACACGCCAGTCCGTCCCGGTGGCCGATGTTCGGCCACCGCCGCCACGTCCGGCACGCCACGCCGTCCTGCTGTCGACGTCAGCCGTCAACGCCGCGTCAAGAAGGTCTCGTTCCTCTTCGGAGGACCGCCGAAGCGCGAGTATGCGTGGCACTTTCCCCAGTGCCCCGGGTCACGGAGATCGTGCGCCGGCTTCAAGGGGGGCGAGACGCATCACGCCAGGAGGGTGCGCCAGCGGTCGGCCGACTCCATCATGTCCAGGGTGACTCGCTCCAGGAACGTCCCTGCCTTGGCCAGCCGCTGCGCTGCGGGCCTGTCGAGCCCGACCGTCTCCGCCCCCCTCATCGCGGCCTGCGCCGACTCGAGCGTCTGCCGTGCGCTGATCACGACCGAGTGGTACCAGGCCTCGTCGTCGACCACGTAGATGTCGCGTCGCCGCCGCGGATCGCGCTCGCGCCGGACATAGCCCTGCTGGACCAGGAAGTTCACGGCCGCGGAGACGGAGGCCGGGCTGACCTTCAGCCTGCCGGCCAGCTCGGCCGCGGTGCGCCTGCCGTCCTCGGACAGCAGCAGGTCGACGTGCACGCGTGCTGTCATCCTCGGCATCCCTGACCTGACCGCCAGCTCGACGATCTCCTCTTCCACCGCGCCGCCCGGCGGCCCGGCCGTGTGCGGGGGTGCCGGTGTGTCACGCCGTGCCCGCTGGACCGTCGCCTGGTGAGCCTGCTGGGGCCGGTAGCCGCCGGGGCCGCCGTTGCGTCCGACCTCCCGGCTGATCGTCGAGGTCGGCCGGTCGAGCCGCCTGGCGATCTCGGCGTAGGAGAGCCCGTCGGCCAGTCCGGCCGCGATGCGCTGGCGGTCCTGTTGGTTCAAACGTCCTCCTGGCATGCCGCCAGTATTGCCTTCGCCATCATTCATTGCAACGCTGCGTTGCGTTCGATCTCAGCGTCATTGCATCAATTTACCGCCACTGAACTGGAGAAGCTCCTTTCCGTCGATTGACGTACTGCTGAATGCAACATAGCTTTCACGAAGTACCGAACACGTACTATCGCGAGATGAGGAATGGTCATGGGTGAATCCCTTCACACCATCACGGCTCTGCCGACGGCGCGTCAGTCCGGTTGCCCCTTCGACCCGCCGGCAGAGTTGATCGACGCTCGCGGCCACGGCCCCATCAGCCGCTACACCCACCCCGGCGGAAAGCCCGGCTGGCTGATCACCGGGTACGACCTGGTCAGGTCGGTCCTGGCCGACCCACGGTTCAGCGCGCGCAAAGAGCTCATGAATGTCGTGGACTTCGAGCTTCCTCCGGCGCCGCCCGGCGAGTTCCTCCTCATGGACGACCCACAGCACCGCCGCTACCGCAAGCCCTTGGCGGGCAAGTTCACGGTGCGGCGGATGCGACTTCTCACCGAGCGCGTCGAGCGGATCACCGCCGACTGCCTGGACGCCATGGAGGAGGCTGGGCCGTCGGCGGACCTGGTGACCGCGTTCGCCAAGCCCATCCCCACCATCATCATCTGCGAGCTGCTGGGGGTGCCGTACGAGGACCGGGGCTCCTTCCAGGAGCAGATCGACGCGTTCATGGGTGGGGAGACGAGCGACGAGGAGCTGATAGCGGCCTATACCGCGACTCAGGACTACCTCGCGGAGCTGGTGGCCGCCAAGCGCACGAACCCCACCGACGACGTGCTCAGCGAACTCACCGACAGCGATCTGACCGATGAGGAGCTGACGGGGATCAGCCTCATTCTCCTGGCAGCCGGGTTCGACACCACTGCGAACATGCTGTCCCTCGGCACCTTCGCGCTGCTGCGGCACCCGGAGCAACTGGCCGCGCTGCGCGCCGATCCCACGCTCGCCGACGGGGCCGTGGAGGAGCTGTTGCGGTATCTGAGCGTCGCCAAGTCGTTCATGAGGACGGCGCTGGAGGACGTCGAGGTGGGTGGCCGGACCATCGAGGCCGGTACGACGGTCGTCCTGTCGTACAACACCGCCAACCGTGACCCCGAGCGCTTCGCCGATCCCCACGTGCTCGACATCCGGAGGCAGTACGGCGGGCACCTGGCATTCGGCCACGGTATCCACCAGTGCCTGGGCCAGCAGCTGGCCCGCGTCGAGATGCGGGTCGCGCTCCCCGCGCTGTTCGACCGCTTCCCCACACTGCGCCTGGCCGTACCCGCCGAAGAGGTTGACCTGCGCCCGGAGACCGCAGACATCTACGGGGTGAAGAGCCTCCCGGTTACCTGGGGCGAGTAGGAGGCGTGAGGACGACGCGCCCGCGTGCCGACCGTGAGCGCCGCATCGGCGCCGGGATATGCGCCCTGGCCGTCCCGAGGTCTTCGACCAGGGCCCCGACGACGGCCGCGTTGCCGCACATCAAGCCGCCCACCGCCCATCGTGCGGCAGCACAGGTGCCGCTTCACGCCTGGTGAGCGAATCGGTCGAGGGCCTTGAGCACATGCGCCCGTGTGGTGTCACTGTCCATGTGGCCCGCGTTGCCGACGACGATCAGTTCCGCGTCGGGCCAGGCGCGGGTGAGCTGCCAGGCGGTGTCGAGCGGGCCGCCCATGTCGATCCTGCCGTGGACCAGAACGCCAGGGATGCCGGCCAGGCGGTGGGCGTCGCGCAGCAACGCGCCTTCCTCCAGCCACGCGCCGTGGGAGAAGTAGTGCGCGCAGATGCGCACCAGGGCCAGTCGGGCGTCCGGCGGCCGGTCCCCGACGGGTTGGCCGTACCGTCCGTCTCCCCGGACAGGACCGCGTCCTCCCACCTACACCAGTCGGCCGTCGCTTTCTCCGTACCGCGGCGTCCGGGTGTTCCGTCAGGCGCGCGTAGGCCCCGACGACATCGCCGTCCCGCGGTGTGCCAGGAGCACCCGCCAGGAAGCGTTCCCACTGCTCGGGGAAGAAGCGGCCGACGCCGCGGTAGAGCCAGTCGATCTCGGAGCGCCGGGTGGTGGTGACAGCGGAGATGACGATCTCCGACACCCGCTCCGGGTGTGTCTCGGCGTAGCCGAGCAGGCCGCCCCCCTGTCACTTGCCACTGCGGTGAAGAAGGCGCTCGACCTGTTCGGCGGACCGTTGACGGAGGGATGCAGTCACCGCTGGCGCGCTGTCGAAGAAGTCGTCCCGCAGAACCATGCGGGGAACAAGCCGAACGGGCCTCTCCGTCAGTCCGTCACAGGCGCGGAGCGCGTGCCTCGATCCGGTAGTCGAAGGCGGCACCGGCGACGCCGACCGTGGTCACCCCGCCGTCGACGGTGAGGACGGCCCCGTTGACGTAGGACGCGGCCGGCGACAGCAGCCAGTCGATCGCCTGGGCGACCTCCTCCGGGTCACCCGGCCGCCCTGCGGGAGTCAGCCGGTTCGCTTCCCCGTATGCCTCCTCGGCACCGCCCGCCAGCCCGGCCTCCGTCGCGAACCGCGCCATCCGCTGGTCGGCCATCTCCGTGCGCACCCAGCCCGGGCACACCGTGTTGGCCCGCAGGCCCCGCGGTCCGTAGTCGACGGTGAGAGAGCGGCAGAGGTGGAGCAGAGCCGCCTTGGACGTCGCATAGGCGGCATTGCCGGCGCTGTTGCGGAGCGCGCCGACCGAGGCGACCGCGACCACTGCACCGCGGGCCGCCAGCAGATGCGGCAGCGCGGCACGCAGCAGCAGGAACGGGCCGGTGAGATTGGTCCGTATCAGCTCTTCCCAGTCCTCGGGCGTGGTGTCGCCGACCGCGCCGCCACGCCCGATTCCGGCGTTGAGCACCACACCGTCGAGTCTCCCGTAGGCCGCCACCGTCGTCTCGACGAGCTCACGCACGGCCTCGGGGTCGGCGGCGTCGGAAGGGTGGGCCAGCGCTCCGGTCTCCTCGGCCACCCGGCGCAGTGGCTCGGGCCGCCGCCCGGAGATCACGACCTGGTGCCCGGCGGTGCGCAGCAGCCGGGCGGTGGCGGCCCCGATTCCCGTTGCCCCGCCCGTCACCAGGACAACACGCTGTTCCGACATGTTCGTTCGCCTCCGAAGGTGGTCGGCTTCCGGTTCCCCGCACCGTGAGCATACGAAGCGCCGGTACCGCCGGGCCGACGGGGTGCGGGGCGAGGAACGAATGCGGGGAAGAGCGGCGGCGGACAAGGCGGTGATGCTGCCCGTAGGACTCGGAGACCTTGTCTGTCGCTGTGCCGAACCCCATGATGTCCGGCCTGTATGCGGTCTGTTGAGCTGTGCGGGCATGGTACGGAGCGCTCGCCGAGTTCCTGGCCGGCCGGGCAGCAGAGCCGTCGGCAGGTCACCGGCCGCCGCTCGTCACGCGCCCAGCAGAGCCCAGCCGCCCCTGGCCGCGCACCACACCGCTATGGCGAGGAGAACCCAGCGCAGGAGCCCCGGCCGGTGTCCGAGGAGGCGGAGTCGGTGGTCGAGGGCCCGCGCGTCGACGGTGGCCCGTTCGAGGCGGGAGTGCGCGCGGCGGAGGCCGGCGAGACGGAGGTCTGTGTCGTCCACGGATCGGTCCACAAGTGGCAAGGCTATGCCGGAGCGGAGCCGCTGCGGGCGGGTGGCTGTGGGGTCCGGTCCGCCGCGCCGACGCCCCTCAGCGAGCACGGGCCTTACGCCCTCCGGGCCATGGGTGCTTCGCCCAGCAGCGTCCGGACCGTCGCTGCCTCGCTCGCGCCCAGCGGTTCGAAGAGCCCGAGCGCCGTCGTCCAGCACGAGCGGGCCTCGTCCAGGCGGTTGAGGTCGTGGAACGCCCTGCCGAGCAGGGTCAGCACCGACGCCCTGCGCCGATCGCCGCCCACCGTCTCCAGTGCGGTCAGCGCGCGTTGCGCGAACTGGGCGGCCCGCGAGGGCTGTCCCCGCCCCAAGCAGTTCTCGGCCATACGGAACAGCGCCATCCCCTCGCAGAGCCCTTGTCGCGCCCTGATGAACAGGGTTCGTGCCTCGTCCAGGGCGACGAAGGCATCGTCCCTCTGCCCAAGCCGCTCCAGAGCCAGCCCCAGGGTGTACAGGCTGTCGCCCAGTCGCGAGACGGCACCCAACTCCCGGAAGGCGCGCACGCTGCGCCGGGCCTCCTCGACCGCGCGCTCGCCGGCCCCCGTTTCCGCGTGTGTCCGGGCCAGGTCGGCGAGCACCGCGGCCTCGCCGTACCGGTCACCGTCGGCGCGGTATTCCTCCAGCGCGGCCTCAAGACACCGCTCGGCCTCCTCGTACGCGTGCCGATGACGCGCGACGGTGCTCCTGAGGATCAGCGCCTGGACGAGCACGAGCCGGTCCCCGGTCTCCCGGGCAGACGACCCGGCCCGCAGCGCCTCGGTCCCGGCCTCCTCGAACCGTCCCGCGACGGCGGCCAGGCGGCCGAGCAGACATCTCGCCCGGCCCTCGGCGACCACCGCGCCGCGCTGCCCGGCCGCCGCGACCAGGGCCCCGGCCGCCCTGCTGTATGCCTCCTCCCACTTCCCCGATTCCAGGAGGTCGCCGACCGCCCACAAGGTGTCCACGGCATCGCCGAGTGCCTCGTCCGAGGGGTGGGCCACGGCTTGTTGCACAGCGGCGAGCAGGTTTCCCGCCTCTCCGCAGACCCAGTCCAAGGCGGCGTCATGGGTGGCGAACTCCAGCCCCGGGGAGCCCGTGTCCCTCAGGTACGCCAAGGAGCGGTCGCCCGGACGTGTCACGACGAAGGCCGCGCGCGCGGATGCGAGGTGGAACCGGTGCAGCCTCAGCAGTGCCTCGTCCTCCTCGGCACCGGCAGGTGAACGGTGCCGGGCATATGTACGCAGCAGATCGTGGCAGCGGTACCTGCCCGGCCCCGGGGTCTCCATGAGGCTCAGGTCGACAAGGGACTCCAGAAGGTCCTCCGTGGTGCCGGCCTCCCGGTCGAGCAGCGCGGCGGCCGCTTCGAGCCCGATGTCCGGCCCCGCCGGCAGCGCGAGCAGCCGGAAGGCGCGGGCCTGTGCCGGCTCCAGTTGGCCGTAGCCGAGTTCGAAGGTGGCCTTGACGGCGAGGTCGCCGGCGCGGAGCTCGTCCAGGCGGCGGCGTTCGTCGGCGAGCTTGTGGGCGAGGACGGAGACGGTCCAGGTGCGGCGGGCGGCGAGCCGGGAGGCGGCGATGCGGATGGCCAGCGGCAGGAAGCCGCAGGCGGCGACGACGTCCATGGCGGCGTCGCGCCCGGCGCCGACCCGTTCCTGGCCGACGATACGGGTGAACAGCGCGAGCGCCTCGTCCGCGCTCAGCACGCCCAGGTCGACGAGGCGGGCGCCCGCCAGGTCGAGCATGCGCCTCCGGCTGGTGATCAGGGCCGCACAGCCCTCGGCAATGGGCAGCAGGGGGCGGAGCTGGGCGGCGTCGCGGGCGTTGTCGAGCAGCGCGAGGACGCGGCGGCCGTCCAGGGTGGAGCGGAAGAGCGCGGTGCGTTCCTGGAGGCCGTCGGGGATCGCGGAGTCGGGGACGCCCAGCGCCCGCAGGAACGAGCCGAGGACGGCCTCGGGTTCGGCGGGCACCGGCCCCGTGCCCTGGAGGTCGGCGTAGAGCTGGCCGTCGGGGAAGTGGTGCCGGGCGGCGTGCGCGACGTGCACGGCCAGCGTCGTCTTGCCGGCGCCGCCCATGCCCGCGACCGCCGAGACCGCCATGATCCGGCCCTCCGCCGTGACCAGCTGCTCGATCAGCTCCGCCACGAAGGACTCGCGGCCGGTGAAGTCCGGCACCATCGCGGGAAGTTGCGTAGGCCGGGTGAAGCCGGGGTCGGGTGAGGAACGGTCGGCCGCGGAGTTCAGGGTGAGGCCGGGGTCGGCTCGCAGGATGCGCTGCTGGAGCTCGGCGAGCTCCGGATTGGGTTCGATGCCCAGTTCGTCGGCCAGCAGCCTGCGGGTGTCGGTGTAGACGGCGAGGGCCTCGGCCTGCCGTCCGCTGCGGTAGAGGGCGAGCATCAGCAGCTTGCGCAGCCATTCGCGCAGCGGGTGGGCGGCGGTCAGGGCGGTGAGCTCGGAGACGGCCTCTGCGTGGGCGCCGACCTCCAGGTCGAGGTCGAGGCGGGTCTCGATGAGGGTGAGCCGCCACTCCTCCAGCCGGGCGCGCTGCGTTTCGGCGTACGGGCCGGGCAGGCCGGCCAGGGGCTCGCCGTCCCAGACCCCGAGCGCCTCGTTGATCAGCTCGCGGGCGCGGGTGCGGTCGCCCGCGGCGCGGGACTTCTCGGCCTCGGTGGCGAGGTGTTCGGCCTTGTCGATGTCGAGGCAGCCGTGCCCCACCCGGATCGCGTAGCCGCCGGACTCGCTAACCAGGGCGTTGCCATCAGGGCCGAGGACGTTGCGGAGCCGGGAGGCGTACGTACGCAATGCGGCGAGGGCGGCGTGCGGGGGTTCGTCGCCCCACAGCGCGTCCACCAACTCGCCGGCGAGGACCGTGCGGCCACCACGCAGCAGCAAGGTGGCCAGCAACGCCCGCTGCTGAGGTGAACCGATGCTCAGCCGCTCTTCGCCGCGCCAGGCCCGCACGGGCCCGAGCAGGGTGAAACGCAGCCGCGGCGATGCCTCGGAGGGGCGGCCCGGCCTCCGGGTGCGGCCGGACGGCACCCCCGCCACGGGTGGCGCGTCGAGCACGGGCTCGGCCGCGGGGGCGACAGCCTCGGCGGCACTCGTCCGGTCAAGGACCTGCGGCCCGTCCGTGGCGGGCCCGGCAGCCAGCCGCCGCAGCACACCCGCCGCCTCCCCCTCGCGCCCCGCCCCGGACAGGGCGGCGGCCAGGAGGCGTTGGAAGCGCTCGTTCTGCGGGTGTGCCCGGACGAGCAGACGGAGCTCGGGCAGGGCGCGGGCGTGCCGGCCGATGCGGAGTTCGGCGTCGATGCGGAGTTCCAGCGCCTCCAGCCTGCGCTCCTCGATCAGCTGAGCCGTGCCGGCCAGGCGCGTGCTGTGGAGCGGTGCCCCCGCGTAGGCCGGGCCCCGGTGCAGCGACAGGGCGCGGCCCGCCAGTGCGAGGACCGCTTCCGGTCCGGGAGCGGCCCTCGCAGCCTCCAGCAGTTCGGTGAACTCCGCGAGGTCGGCGGCCGGGGCGTGGAGGCGGTATCCGGCCGGGGAGCGCCGCAGCAGCTCTTTCGCCTCCTCGCTCCCCACCGACGCCGCGAGCCGCTTCCTCAGCAGGTGGATGTGGTTCTGGAGCTGGGACAGGGCGTTGTCCGGCGCGGGGCTTCCCCAGACGTCCTCGATGAGCGCTTCCGGTGCGACGACGCGCTCCGGCTCGACCAGGAGGGAGGCGAGCAGGGCGAGTTGGCGCGCCGCGGTCGGTGTGACGGGACGCCCGTCCACCAGCAGCTCCAGCGGGCCCAGGACCCTCGCCTCAACGCGCGCCATCGGGATTCCCGCCGTTCGCGGCCAGCTCCCGCAGGAGCGCGCGGGGCCGGATCCCGTACTCCCGCTGCCAGCGGTCCACTTCGCGCGTCATGAGGTCGAGGGCTCCCGCGTGGGTGCCGGCCTTGCGCAGGGACTTGGCCAGGAGCACCACGACCTGTTCGTCCGCGGGGTACTCGGCGCACAGCTGCCGGAGTTCGGCGGTGACGCGTGCCGTCGCGCCGGCCGCCAGCAGGGCCGTCGCCCTGCGCTTCGCCAGGTCCAGCCGGAGATCCTGGAGGCCGAGTACGTGGTCGGCGCAGAAGTCCGGGATCCGCAGGCCCGAGAGCGGCGCGCCCCGCCAGAGCGCGAGCGCGGAGTTGACCAGGACGAGCGCCTGCTTCGCCTCGCCCCGCGCCTCGGCTTCGTCGGCCCGCCGGGCCAGGAGGTGGAAGCGGTCGGCGTCGACGCTGCCCAGGGGGGCGCGCAGAGCGTAACTCACCTGGTCGGAGGGGTGTCCGGGGTGGGTGACCAACTGGGGCAGTCCGTCCTGGCTCCGCTGGGCGAGCGCCCCGAGCACGGCTCTGAGGTGGTGAACGTGCACATGGATCGCGGAGATGGCGGACGTGGGCGGCGACGTGCGCCAGATCCTGTCCCGCAGCGCGGCCACCGTCACCGCCCGGCCCCGCGCGAGCAGGAGCACGGCGAGCACGGCCCTGCGCTGCGGCGGGCCGAGGGCGACGGGTCTCCCGAGCCAGTCGGCCTCCACGGGCCCCAGGAGGCCGAACCGAAGGCTCATCGAACCCCCTCACACTCCAACTTCCGGACCACACGGGCGCGTTCTTCACCGTAGCAGCGCATTCAGCGGGCGTTAAGTGAGCGAAGAGCGGTTGTGGATCGCAGGAGGTGTTCCTTCGTTTCTCGGCTGTTTATCGCTTCGTGGCACCATGGGGCCGATGGCCAGCCGTGACGTGCCCAGTCCGGTGTCGGCTCAGACGCGGAGCCCTCCGGGGGTGGTAGCCCGGAGCGGCTCTGCCATCGCGTGTCCATCCTGCCGCGTACTCCGCCAACTCTGGCCCGCCCATACCCACTTGGGCTACCGTCGAAGACCCCCGACGCACGGTCGCGGGCGGTCCCGGCCCTCCTACCAAGGGCCTGTGAGCGGGTCGTTCCGTGCCGACGCGTCGGATATTCCGGACTGGGCGCAGTCGCAAGGAGAGCAGAGATGCATCCGAATCCTTCCGCATGGCTGGCAGCCGGGGTCGTCGTGGCCCTGGCCTTCTTCGTGCTCGTCGGCTATCTCGCCCGCGTCCTGCGGGCGACCCGTCGGCTCCCCATGGTGCTGGCGGCGCTCGGTGGACTGATCACGGGCCTGCCCGGAGTCCTCTACGCCCTCTACTACGTGGTGGGGGCCCACTCCCTCTGACCGCCGCCGGCATCCGCCTCCGTGCGCTCCTCGCGCGCGGAGGCGGCCTGTGGTCCCGCGGTCCCGGGCGGACGGAAGCTCGGTCGGCATTGACGGAACACCGCGTCGGCTGTTGGCTTCCTCCTCCCAGTCCACACGCGTATGCGCGCGATCGCATGAGGAGGAACAGCCATGCGTCGACCCGGTCGACTCAGACATGTCGCTGTTGTGGCGGCGTTATCCGTAGGGTTCCCGACAGCTCTGCCCGCGGCCTCGGCGGTGGCGGACGGCCGGGAGCCGCGCACCGAGCAGGTGAGTGTCGCGGAGGACGGCACTCCGGCGAACGCGCCCGTGGAAGGCGGGCGGATCAGCGGCGACGGACGCTTCGTGGTCTTCGCGTCCCGGGCGACCGGTCTGGTCCCCGGAGCCACCGGGGACCACCTGAAGGTGTTCCTCAAGGATCTCCGGACGGGCCGGGTGGAGCTGATCAGCGCCACCCCGGACGGCTCGGTGGCCGATGACGATTCCACGGCCGACAGTGTGAGCGGGGACGGCCGCTATGTCGTCTTCTCGTCCTACGCCACCGACCTGACCGACGCCGCGCGCACGGGCCACAGGTCCGACGTCTACGTCCGCGACCGCGAGCGGGGCCGGACCGAGCTCCTCGTGCGGAGTGAGGACGCCTCCTCGGCCGCGAGCAGCTCCGACGGGCAGATCAGCGACGACGGCCGCTACGTCGCGTTCTCCTCGACCGGCGGCGACGGCGTCGCCCACATCGATGTCCGGGACCGCCGGGAGCGGACCACCGCGCGGATCGGCGGCCGGCCGGCGTGGGGCGTGTACGCCTCGCCGGTGATCAGCGCGGACGGAAGCAAGGTCGGCTTCAAGTCCAACGGCATCTCCACCGACCCGCCCGCCACGGCGGGAAAGTCCGGGATCCGACGGCCCGCCCCGGACCGTCAGTTCTATGTGTACGACATCCGCGGCCGCGGCATCCGCCTGGCCGCCTGGGGTCTCGACGGCGAGGATGTGCGGGCCGACCGGATCAGCCTCAGCCCCGACGGCCGGTACGCCCTCTTCTCCTGTACCTCGCAGCGCGTCGTGGCGAACGACACCAATGGGGTGGGGGATGTCTTCGCCACGGACCTGGTCACCAAGGACATCCGGCTTCTCAGCCTCGGACCCGACGGCGTGCAGGGCGACGGGAGTTCGCCCGTCGGCGCGCTCATGAGCGCCGACGACCGGAAGGCGTTCTTCACCTCGGCGGCCACCAACCTCGTGCCCGGCGACACCAACAACACCTACGACGTCTTCGTCCGGGACCTCGTGACCGGCGCTGTCGAGCGCGTCAGCACCGGCGTCGACGGCGAGCAGCGGACCGACCACGCCCGCCTCCTGGGTGTCGACCGCGCCGGAGGCACCGTGCTCTTCGGCGGCTCGCCGGACCAGCCCGCCCCGAAGGGCTCCGCCACCGTCTCCGGCCTCTTCGTACGGCACCTCGCCTGACCCTCCGAGGGCGGAGCTGGGCCGGAGGGCCCTTATGCCCCCGCTCCGTGCACCTGCTCACGAGCGCGGGCGTACGCCTGCCGGACCGTCCGCCCACGCCCCTGTCGGCCGGTGCTGCCACATCGGTGCCGTCGGGGCTGTGGCCACTCGGGCCGTTCGGGGTGGCGGCGAGGGACCGGGCGGCCTGGCGGGCAGCGCCCAGGGCCACGTACTCGTCGGGCCGCCGCACGGTGACCGGCATGCCGAAGATCTGGGCGGCGGCCCCGGCGACCACCGGGGCCTCCGCGGCGCCGCCGCTCAGCAGCAGGTGTTCCACGGGCACGCCCCCGCCCGCACGATCCGGTGGTGCCAGATCATCTTCTCGCGCGAGGAGGACCGGCCGTAGAGCGGTCTGTCACCGGTGGACCTTGACAGATGTCATGGGCGGGCCGGCTGCCGCCGACTGTGCCGGGCGGGCCGTTCGCGGCTGGCCGGCCTGTGCGAAGTCCAGCGGGTGGCGGACGGATTCCGGGCCCCGGACGCGGGTGCCGAAGACCACCAGCTCGCAGGCGTCCTGGGCGCGGCAGTCGACGGCGCGGCCGTCGATGCCGGTGAAGGTCGCGGAGACGGTCACCGTCTCGTCGATCCGGCCGTCGTCGCTGGTGGCGGGCGGCCTCGTGCGGGGGCGGCAGCCGGAGGTGTCGGCGGAGCCGGTGGCGCACTCCATGACGAGTACGTGGTACTGCGGTTCGTAGCCCCGGCCCGTCGCGCGCACCGGCCGGCCGTCCACCAGGTCCTCGTCCGGTGTGACGTCGAGGGTGGGCGGGGGCTCCAGGCGGCCGTGCGGGCGGAAACGCAGCGGAGCGGTGGCGAGCAGGGCCCCGGTGTTGTCGGTGAGGGCCAGGGAGCAGGGGGTCTCGGCGGGAGCCGTCCGGCAGTCGATGTTCCCGGCCGTGGTGCTCAGTTGGGCGTACAGCTTCTTCGGTGACTTCTCGTACGTGCCGTCCGGATACACGCGGAACTGGCGCCCGGTGGCGTCGTCACAGGTGGTCACGGATGCCGAGGGCCCGCATTGCTTGACCCAGACGCGTGCCTTCGGCGGGCCGCCCGCGATCGTGAACTCGACGATGTCGCCGTCCAGGAGGTCACCGGTCCGGTTCACCTCCAGCCGTGGACCGGCGGCGGGGGCGGCCCGCCGGGTGCGGGCGGAGACCGGGGACAGCAGATGCCACGCGTCCCAGTCGCCGGACGCCGTCTGATAGACCTCCCAGGTGCGGTCCCTGTTCCACTCGCGGGCGGTCAGATGGAGCCTGCCGTCCGGGAGCTGTTCCACCGTGCTCGGCTGGCTCAGCCCGGCGTTCGGATCCGGGAGCTGCCCGGTGGACCGGACCGGGCCCCAGCCGTCGCCGGCGGTCCGCTCGTGCCGGAGCTGCATCGCGTTGCCGTTCCCCGGCCCGGAGGCGAAGGCGTCGATGCTGCCGTCCCGTTCCTTGAACAGCACGACCCCACCGTGGTACGGCGACGGTGCGAGACCGAACGTTTCCGGGGCACTCCAGCCTCCTTCGCTGTCGTCCTCCACCGTGTGGCAGAACGCGCCGAAGGTGGGGAACAGCAGTTCCAGGTCGCCCGCGGAATTCTCGATCGCGGCGATGGAGTAGTTCTTCGGGCCCACGGTCGTCGTGCCCACCCGCTGCCAGGCCCCGTAAGCGCCGCCCGGCGCGTCCTGCTCACGGTGCCAGACGAAGGGCAGGCCCCTCGTCGCCGTGGTGTCGTAGAAGAGCTGGAGCTGGGCTATCCGGCCGTCCGCGCGGGCCACGGAGACCAGGCTGCCGGGAACCGGGTTACTGGCCAGCCCCTTGGCGCCGGTGTCCGTGGAGCACGCCGCCCCGGAGACCGTTCCGGACGACGCCGCCGGGGCGGACGCGCTCGCCGCGGCGGGCACGGCCACGGCCCCGGCGCAGGCGAGCGCCAGCGCGGCCGCGCTGTGCGTCAGCGCCCCAACCCGTCTGCCCCGCAGCCCTCTTCCTCGTAAAGCCATCCGTTCCCACCCTTCAGATCGGCCCCACAACGGCAGGGGAGCATCTTCGTGGCGCGAGACGGTCACTGCCAGCCTGTGATTTCGGCCAGATCCGCACGGCGTGGCCCGCCCCACAGATTCCGAATAAGCAACCCATGTCCGAAATAAGAGGACATCGTTAGACGTGGCGGAACCGACAACCCCAACTCCGCCGAAAGGGAGCCTCATGAGCGCTGTCACCCAGCCCCCGCCCGCGGTCCGCGAACTGCGCTACGCCGCGGACCTCACCCTCGCCGACGTGGACGCCCTGGAAGCGTTCCTCACGTCGCGGACCGACGACGTACGGCGCGCCAACGGCTTCGGCAATGGCGTCTACTGCACCGTCGTGTCCTTCCAGCACGCCCTTTTCCTCCTGTGCCGGGAACTCCGTGACGTGTTCGAGTGCGACGACGGTTCACGCAGTGCGCTGCGCGCGAAGTTCCGCCTGTGGAACCAGCTGTGCGGGATCGCCGGCCCCTGGGCCGACACCGTCGGGTACGACAACGCCCGTTGGCGCCGTGCCGACGGTTACGACGCGGTGGGGCGGAGCGGGAGCGTGCGATGCCGGCGCAAGCGGCTGTGGTGACGCGGCCCCGGTCAGAGTGCGGGCGGGCCCAGTCCGGCGCGCCGGACGACCGTGCCGAGGTGTGACAGCCCGGGGTGGTCCATCGGGAGACGCTCGTCCCACCAGGTGGCGCCCGCGTCGAGGAGCGGCCCGATCACGTCGCGTGCGGCGGCCGGGGCGTTCGCGGGGCTGACGCCTTCGACCACGAACTCGAAGGGCGCGTCACGGCGGTCGTCGGGACGGTGCCGGCGGACGTAGGCCACCAGGTCGCGGACCTCGTCCACCGGCGGAGTGCGGCCGTGCCGCGCGGACTCGAAGAGCGGCACCGCGCCGTCCCAGTGGGCGGCACGCCGCATGGGCCTGCGGTTCGGCCAGAAACCGGCGACCCACACCGGCGGGTGCGGGTGCTGCACGGGCCGGGGCAGCAGCGCCACGTCGTGGGCGTGGAAGTGACGGCCGCGGTGGGTGACCCGCTCGCCCGACCAGTACCGCTCCAGCAGGCCCAGCCCCTCGTCGAGGCGCTCGGCGAGCACGGCCTCGTCGGTGGGTTCGCCGAAGCTTCCGTACTCGTCCTCGACCGGCCCGCCCAGGCCCGCCCCGAAGACCACCCGGCCACCGCTGATCCGGTCCAGCGTCGCCACCTGCCGCGCCAGCTGATGCGGCCGCCGCCGGGGCACCGGCGTGACCAGTGTGCCCAGCCTGATGCGCGTGGTGGCCAGCGCGGCCGCCGTCAGCAGCATCCACGGATCGCCGACGGGACGGGGATCGTGCTTGCGGTGCACCACGTGATCCCACAGGAACAAGCCGTCCCACCCCGCTCCCTCCACCGCCACGGCCAGGGCCGCCACGTTCCTGGCATCGGCGAAGTCGCCGAAGTTGGGGACGTTCATGGAGAACCGCATGCCGGCATGGTGGGGCGGCGAGGCATCGCACCGCAATGGGTCCGCGGCCGAGCCACTGTGGGTACGAACTCACCCATATGTAAAGATTCCCTCATGGGTCAAATCGACATCATTCCTATGCAGCTGTCCCATCTGGATGGCGTGCTCAGCCTCGGCTACCGCGCGTACGACGTCGACGCCATGCCGTACACCTCGTGGTCGCTGTCCACCGTCGCCGTCCACTGGGACGCGCAGCCCGAAGCGTGCTGGGTCGCCGTGGACGACGAGGGGCTGATCGGGTTCGTGCTCGGGTCGCTGTCCTACGACGAGCGTGAGGACTGGGGGTATCTCGAATGGATCGCGCTCGACGAGCGCGCGCGGGGCAAGGGAGTCGCCAGTGAGCTCGTCGAGCGGTGCTGTGCGGCGCTCTTCGCGGCCGGCGCCTCCCGGATCATCACCGACGTGGAGAGCAGCAACAAGGCGTCGGCGGCCCTGATGCGCCGGGGCGGCTTCACCGAGGGCGTCACCGTGACCCTCTTCGTGCGGACCGGCCCCGACAAGGCGCCGACGGCCGCCCACCCGCCGCGCGACCCGGCCCGCGCCCGGCTGCGCCGCGCCGCGCGCGCCACCGGCGCGCGCTGACCCCTCGCCGGCGCGGTGTCCGTCGCGGACCCGCGGGGCAGAGATCCCTCCTGCTCGAAGTGATCCCGAGTGATCCCGTAGGAGGACGACGTGGTGACGGACCGGCATGCCCACGTGATGACGTACACCGACGCCGACGCCGTGCGGCTCTACGAGCGGGCGCTGGACAGCCTGCTCTTCTTCCGCGGGGAGGTGGCGGCGGAGGCCGCGGCGGTGCTCGACGCCTCGCCCCGGTCCGCCATGGGCAACGTCCTCGGCGCCTACCTCGGGCTGCTGGGCACGGAGGAGAAGGACGCGGCCGAAGCGGCCACGGCGTTCGAGGCGTACCGCCGGGCGGTGGACATGGCGGACCTCGGTCCGCGCGAGCGCATGCACGTCGAGGCCGCCTCCCGCTGGCTGGACGGCGACATGCGGCACGCCGGCCGCGTCCTCGGCGAACTCGTCGTGGCCTGTCCGCGGGACGCCCTCGCCCTGGCCGTCGGGCACCAGCTCGACTTCTTCACCGGCGACGCCGCGCTGCTGCGCGACCGCATCGGCGGCGCCCTGTCCGCCTGGGACACGGACGATCCGCACTACGGGCTCCTCCAGGGCATGTACGCCTTCGGCCTGGAGGAGTCCGGGCACTACACCCTGGCCGAGCGCGTGGGCCTGGAAGCGGTGGAGCGCAACGCGCGGGACGTCTGGGGCATCCACGCCGTCGTGCACGCCTATGAGATGCAGGGCCGCTACGAGGACGGCATCCGCTATCTCGACGC
Organism: Streptomyces sp. NPDC020379; assembly: GCF_044387105.1. Taxonomy (NCBI): domain Bacteria; kingdom Bacillati; phylum Actinomycetota; class Actinomycetes; order Kitasatosporales; family Streptomycetaceae; genus Streptomyces; species Streptomyces sp. NPDC020379. Next base: position 84,734 of record NZ_JBIRVR010000007.1, on the reverse strand, counting down.
CCGCACCGACGACTGGTCGACCGGCAACTACCTGAATGTCCACAACTGGTGGCACTACGCCCTCTACGTCATGGAGACGGGGCGCGTGGACAAGGTCCTCGCCGTCTACGACGCCGCCGTGCACCACGACGGTTCGGCCGGGGCCGCGATGGAGCTCCTCGACGCCGCGTCACTGCTGTGGCGGCTGTACCTCTCGGACGCGGACACCGGTGACCGCTGGCCCGCGCTCGCGGACGCCTGGGCGCGACGGAACGACGGTGCCTACTACGCCTTCAACGACGTGCACGCCGTCATGGCCTACGTCGGAGCCGGCCGCACGGCCGAGGCCGGACGCCTCATCCGCGACCGGGAAGCCTGGCTGCGGGACACCGTCGCCGGGCGTACGGGCGGGTCCAACGCCCCGATGACCGCCGAGATCGGGCTGCCGGTGTGCCGGGCGCTCGTGGCGTACGGGCAGCGGCGGTACGCCGACGCGGTCGGCCTGCTGCTGCCTCTGCGGCGCCGCCTCCACACCTTCGGCGGCAGCCACGCCCAGCGGGACGCCCTCCAGAAGACCCTCGTCGAGGCGGCCCTGCGCGCCGGACACCACGACCGCGCCCGCACGCTGCTCAGCGAGCGTGTGAACCTGCGGCCCGACTGCCCCTACGACGCGAACGCCCGGGCCCGCCTCGCGGCACGGCGGCAAATTGACGAACAGTCAACTCACCGGTGAAGTACGGGAGTTCCTGAAGTTTCATGGGATCGGGTGAACGGATGTGCCGGGGGTGAGGTCTTGAGGCTTGTTGTCAAGCGGAATATGATGCGCGGGCGCTGACAGGACCCCCGTGCGTGCAACTGTGCGCGGTAGGGCCGGATTTGCATCTCCGGCCGGGTGTGTACCACAGTGATCCGGAAGTCTTGCTGTGGGGAAGTTGCGACTGCGGAGGCGGGAGCGCTCGTCCTTGCAACCGGCTCCTTTGGCATCATCCAGCTTTCAGAGTCCCTGATGGGGAGCCGCCTCCGTGGTGCAGACCGTGATCGGTGTCAGTCCTTTCGGAGAGGCCGACTCTCGGGTCGTCGCCGCCGTGCGCGGGGCCGGAGGGCTCGGAGTCCTCGACCTCGGGGACGGGGGCCGCCGCGCCCGCGAAGCCCTCGCCCTGGCGCGCCGCTGGACGGGCGGCGCCTTCGGCGTACGCGTCGCGGAAGGCTGCGCGCTCTCTCCGGACGAGCTGTGCGAGCCCGGCGCCGCGGGCCCGCACACCGTGCTGCTCGCCCCGGGTGTCAAGTGGCCCGCGGGCCACGGCGTCACCGTCCTGGCCGAGGTCCGCTCGCGGGACGAGGCCCGCGCCGCGGTGCGGAGGGGCGCGGCCGGAGTCGTCGCGCGCGGCAGCGAGTGCGGCGGGCCGGCCGGTGAGCTGTCCACCTTCGTCCTGCTGCAACAGCTTCTCTCCGACCCCGCGTTGGGCGTCCCCGTCTGGGCCTGCGGCGGCATCGGGCCGAACACCGCCGCGGCGGCCGTCGTCGCGGGCGCCGCCGGTGTCGTGCTCGACGTACAGCTCGCGCTGCTGGAGGAAGCGGCCACCCCGCCCGCCCTCGCCCGCCTGCTGCGTACGGCGGACGGCACCGGGACGGTCCTCGCCGGCGGCGAGCGCCTGCTGGACCGCGACCGCCCGGGCACCCCCGCCGAACTGCGCGACCGCCCCGTCCCGTTCGGACAGGACGCCTTCCTCGCCCGCCGCTTCGCCCAGGACCACCGCACGGTGGGCGCCGCCGTACGGTCCGTGCGCGAGGGCATCGACCGGGCGCTCCGGGACCACGGCGCGGCGGCGGCGCTGCGCCCCGGATCGGCCCTGAGCCGCTCCTTCGGCACCGGGCTCCCCGTCGCGCAGGGCCCGATGACCCGGGTCAGCGACCAGGCGCGGTTCGCCTCCGCCGTCGCCGAGGGCGGCGGCCTTCCGTTCATCGCGCTGGCCCTGGCCGGACCCGAGCGGGCCAGGACCCTCCTGGAAGAGGCCAGGGCCGCGCTCGGCGGGCGGCCCTGGGGCGTGGGCATCCTGGGCTTCGCGCCGGACGACGTACGCGCCGCCCAGCTGGAGGCCGTGCGCGCACTCCGGCCCACCCACGCCATCCTCGCCGGCGGCCGCCCCGCGCAGGCGGCCGCGCTGGAGGCCCACGGCATCCGCACCTTCCTCCAGGCGCCGACACCCGGGCTGCTCGGCCAGTTCCTCGACGCGGGGGCCCGGCGCTTCGTCTTCGAGGGCGCCGAGTGCGGCGGCCATGTCGGGCCCAGCAACTCCTTCCCGCTCTGGGAGGCCCAACTGGCCGTCCTGGAAGACTTCCTGGAGGGCGGGCAGCGGCAGATCGAGGTGCTGTTCGCGGGCGGGGTGCACGACGAGCGCTCGGCGGCGATGGTGGCGGCCCTCTCCGCCGGGCTCACCCGGCGCGGCGCCGCCGTCGGCGTCCTGATGGGCACCGCGTACCTCTTCACCCGCGAGGCGGTGGAGTGCGGCGCGGTCCAGCCGCTCTTCCAGCGCACGGTGCTCACCGCGCGGAGCACCGTCCTGCTGGACACCGCGCCGGGACACGTCACCCGCTGCGTACCGAGCCCGTTCACCGACACCTACCGCACACATCAAGAGGAGCTGCGCCGGCAGGGCGTCCCCAAGCGGCAGGCGTGGGAGCGGCTGGAGCGGCTCAACCTCGGGCGGCTGCGCATCGCCAGCAAGGGCGTCGAGCGGGTGGACGGCGAGCTCCGCGAGGTGGGGGAGGGGCGGCAGCGCGACGAGGGCATGTTCATGGCCGGGGAGGTCGCGGTGCTGCGCGACGCCACCACCACCGTCACCGCACTGCACCGCGGTGTGACGGACGGGGCGGCCGCCTTCTACGAGCGGCGGGCCGCGGAACTCACCGGCGGCGAGGGCCGGGAGACGACTCCCGCGCCGGAGCCGCTGGACGTCGCGATCATCGGCATGGCCGGCATGTTCCCCGGCGCCCCCGACCTGCCCGCCTTCTGGGCCCAGGTGCTCGGCGGCGCGGACGCGGTGACCGAGGTGCCCGAGGGCCGCTGGGACCCGGCACTCCACTACGGCGAGGGGGCGCCCGCGAGCGACGTCTCGGTCTCCCGGTGGGGCGGCTTCCTGCCGGCAATCCCCTTCGACCCGCTGCGCTTCGGCATTCCGCCGGCCTCGCTCGCCTCCATCGAACCCGTGCAGCTGCTCGCCCTGGAGGCGGCCCGGCGAGCCCTCGCCGACGCGGGCTACGAGCACCGCGACTTCCCGCGCGAGCGCACCGGCGTGGTCTTCGGAGCCGAGGCCGGCGGCGACATGGCCAACGCGACCACGCTGCGCACCGTCCTGCCGTCCTACCTCGGCGGACGGCTCCCGGAGGATCTGGCGGAGCAACTGCCCACGCTCACCGAGGACTCCTTCCCCGGGATGCTCGCCAACGTCATCTCCGGCCGGATCGCCAACCGGCTCGATCTCGGCGGTGCCAACTACACCGTGGACGCCGCCTGCGCCTCCTCCCTGGCCGCCGTCGACGTGGCCTGCAAGGAGCTGGTGACGGGCGCGGCGGACCTCGTCCTGTGCGGCGGCGCCGACCTGCACAACGGCATCAACGACTACGTGCTCTTCTCGTCCGTGCACGCGCTGTCCCCCACCGGCCGCTGCAAGGCGTTCGACGCCGGGGCGGACGGCATCGCGCTGGGCGAGGGCGTCGCCTGCGTGGTGCTCAAGCGGCTCGCCGACGCGCGGCGCGACGGGGACCGGGTCTACGCCGTCGTCCGGGGAGTCGGCGCCTCCAGCGACGGACGGTCCCTCGGCCTGACCGCGCCCCGCCCGGAGGGCCAGCGCGCGGCGCTGGAACGGGCCTACGCCCAGGCCGGGATCTCCCCGGCCCGGGTCGGTCTGATCGAGGCGCACGGCACCGGCACGGTGGTCGGCGACCGCACCGAACTCGACGTGCTCACCAAGGTGTTCCAGGAATCGGGCGCCGAGCCCGGCGGCTGTGTGATCGGATCGGTGAAGTCGCAGATCGGGCACACCAAGTGCGCGGCCGGGCTGGCCGGTGTCATCAAGACGGCCCTGGCCCTCCACACCGGGGTGCGCCCGCCGACCCTGCACATCCAGCGGCCCAATCCGGGGTGGCGGCCGGAGAGCAGCCCCTTCGTCTTCCACCGGCGATCCCTGCCCTGGGCGGAGCCGGCCGGTGAACGGGTCGGCGGCGTGAGTGCCTTCGGCTTCGGCGGCACCAACTTCCACGTGGTCATGCGCGGGTGCGACGACGGGGCACCGCCGCGGCGAGCGGCCGACGCCTGGCCCGCCGAGCTGTTCCTCTTCCGCGGCGCGGCGGCGATCGAGGATCTGCTGCGGCTGGCGGAGACGCACGCGCCCGCCCCGGCCGACGCGCCTCGTCGGTCGCCGTGGCGGCTCCGTGACCTGGCCCGCACGGCGGCGCGCCGCGCCTCGGACCCGGCCGCCGGTCCCGTCACCGCCGCCGTGGTCGCCGCGGACCTCGCCGAGCTGCCCGGCCTGCTGCGGGCCGCGCTCGCCGGACAGGCGGCGCCCGGCGTCTTCACGGCTGAGGGTCCCACCGCGGGAGCCGGACGGGACGACGGTCCCACCGCCGGTGCCGAACGGACGCGCGGCAAGCTGGCCTTCCTCTTCCCGGGCCAGGGCAGCCAGCGGCCCGGCATGCTGGCGGACCTCTTCACCGCCTTCCCGCAGACGCACGAGCGGCTGCGCGGTGCCCCGGTCGCCGCGATGTTCCCCCCGGCCGCGTTCGACCCCGCCACGCGCGACGCGCAGCGCGCCCGCCTCGCCGACACCCGCCACGCCCAGCCCGCCCTGGGCGCCGCCGGCCTGGCCGTCCACGACGTGCTGACGGACCTGGGCATCCGTCCCGACATGGTGGCCGGCCACTCCTACGGCGAACTCGTCGCGCTCTGCGTGGCCGACGCGTTTCCCACCGAGGCGCTGCCGGAGCTGAGCGGGCTGCGCGCCGAGGCGATGCTGGGCTCCGCCGGGGACGAGCCGGGCTCGATGGCCGCCGTCACGGCGGGGGCGGCCGCGGTGGAGGCCGTACTGACCGGGGCCGGTCTCGCCGGCCAGGTGGTGGTCGCGGGCCTCAACTCCCCCTCCCAGACCACGATCTCAGGACCGGCCCGGGCGGTTGGGCGGGGAGCGGCGGCCCTGGGAGAAGCCGGGTTCGCGGTGCGGCCGCTCGACGTGGCGTGCGCCTTCCACAGCCCGATGATGACCGGCGCGGCGCGGACGTTCGCCGAGGCGCTCGCCACCCGGCCCGTGCGGGCACCGGAGATCCCGGTGTGGTCCGGACTGACGGCCACCCGCTATCCGGCGGACACCACGGAGCTGCGGGCCCGCCTCGCCGGGCAGATCGCGGCACCGGTGCGGTTCACCGAGCAGATCGAGGCGATGTACGAGGCCGGGGCCCGCGTCTTCGTCGAAGCGGGCCCGGGCACCGCGCTCACCGGTCTGACGCGCGCGGTCCTCGGCGACCGGCCGCACGTGGCCGTGCCCTTCGAGCCGCACTCCGAGGCGGGGCTGCGCGGCCACCTGGAGGCGCTGGCCCGGCTGGCGGTCTCCGGCGTACGGATGGACGCGGAAGCGCTGTTCGCGGGCCGGGACGCCGTGGTGGCCGAGCCCGGCAGGCTGCCGGAGCGCCCCGGCTGGCTCGTGGACGGGCACCTGGTGCGCACCGCGGACGGCGGGCTGCTCCCCGGAGGGCTGCGGCCGGCGCGGCGGATCGCGCCGCTGACCGGGACCAGTGGTGCGGAAGGGGCCGGGAAGGCGGGCCGTGAGGCCCTGCTCCAGGACTTCCTGCGCGGCAGCCGTGAACTGATCGCGGCGCAGCGGGACGTCCTGCTGACCTACTTCGGCGGGGTGGGGGAGGCCCCGCCGCCGGTCTCCGCGCGGGAGCCGGTTTCCCTGCCGGCCGAGGCGGCCCCGACGGAACTGCCCGTCGGGCTTCCTGCCGAGGACGAGCCGGATCTGTTGCGTACGGTGCTGTCGGTCATCAGCGAACGGACCGGCTATCCCGTCGAGATGATCGACCCCGAGCTCGATCTCGAAGCCGACCTGAGCGTGGACTCGATCAAACGGACGGAGATCGCGGGCGAACTGGCGAAGCGGGTGGGCGGCGCCGGGGCAGGCCCGCGCGGCTGGGACGACGCGGACCTGGAGAGCCTGACCCGCGCGCGTACCGCGGCGTCGATCGCCGCGTGGATGACCTCGCGCACGGACGGCACGGCGGACACGGAAGGCCCCGAAGGCCCCGAAGGCCCTGAGGGCCCTGAGGGCCCGGCGCAGCACATGGAGCAGGCGCCCGACGACGCCGAGGCGACCGAGCCGGCCGGAGCCGCGCCCCGGCGGTACGTACTCCAGCGCGTGGCACTGGACGACGCCCCCGCGCCGGACGGCGCCACGGTCCTGCGCGGCAGCCGCCTCCTCGTGCTCGGCGGAAGCGCCCGCGTCGCCCGGCCTCTCGTCGCCCGGCTCGGCGAGCACGGGGCACACGTCACGCACTCCGACGCCGTCCCCGGCCAGTCCGCCGGTCCGCTGGACGGAGTGATCCTGCCGGCCGCCCCCGTACTGCCGAACGCCTTCCCCCTCCTGAAGGATCTGCTCGGGCGCGGGCCGCGCCGGCTGCTGTGCGTGCGGTGGGCCGAGGACGGCCACCGCGACGGACTGGGCGGCTTCCTCCGCACCGTCGCCCATGAGTATCCGGAGACGGCCGTCCGCCTGGTGACCCTTCCCGGCGGGCAGGACGCCGACGGGACAGCCGACGCGATCGTCGCCGAACTCCTGGCACCCGACCGGGCCCCCGTCGTCGAACGCGCCGAGGACGGCCGGAGGTTCGGCATCGAACCCCGGGAGACCCCGCTGGGAACGCTGCGCACCGACGACGAGTCCACCGGGGAGCGGGCGGCCGAGGCACTCGGGCTCGGACCGGAGTCCGTCCTGCTCTTCGCGGGCGGGGCGCGGGGCATCGCCGCGCGCGCCGCCGTGGCCCTCGCGGCGGCCTCCCGCTGCCGGGTCGAACTCCTCGGCCGCACCCCCATGGCCGATGCCCCCGAACCGCCCGGCATCGCGGGCGTCACCGGCCGCGCCGCCCTGCGGGCCGCGCTCGCCGCGCGTGGTGGGCTCCGGCCCGCGGAGATCGAACGGGAGGCGGGGATCGTCCTGGCCCGCCGGGAGATCGACGCGACCCTCGCCGGGATCCGCGCCGCCGGTGGCGAGGCCGCCTACCGGTCCGTCGACCTGCGGGACGCGGAGGCCGTCGAGCAGGCGGTCAAGGAGACCCACGCCCGCTACGGGCGTGTCGACGGCCTGGTGCACGCCGCCGGAGTCATCGAGGACAGGCTCATCGCCGACAAGGACCCGGCTTCCTTCACCCGGGTGCACGAGACGAAGGCGGAGAGCGCCCGCACACTTTTCACCACGCTGCGCCGGCTCCCCGAACCACCGCGCTTCACCCTGCTGTTCGGCTCCGTCGCCGCCGTGCACGGCAACCGGGGGCAGGCGGACTACGCCGCTGCCAACGACGCCCTCGCCGGGCTGGGCCGGCAGTGGCACCGCTCCACGGGCACCCGGACACTGACCGTGCACTGGGGGCCGTGGGCCCCGGACCGCGTGCACGGCGGGATGGTCGGCCCGGAGCTCGCCCGGGAGTACGCCCGGCGCGGCATCGCCCTGATCGACCCGAGGGAAGGGACGCTCGCCCTGCTGCGCGAACTCACCTGGGGTGACGACGGCACGTGCGAGGTTCTCTACACCGCTTCGGGGTGGTGACGGTGCACCTCCCCCTCCCCGGAAATCCGGCGCGGGAACCGGTGGCCGTCACCGGCATGGCGGTCACGCTGCCCGGCGCCGAGGATCTCGACCGGTACTGGCACAACCTCCTCACCGGCGTGGACGCCATCTCCGAGGTGCCGCCGGGGCGCTGGGACCAGGACGCCTACCGCTCCGGCGCCATCTACTGCCGGCGCGGCGGGTTCGTCGACGACCGGCTCACCGGCTTCGACCCCGCCGCCTTCGGCATCATGCCCGGCTCCGTCCAGGCCATCGAGCCCGACCAGCTGATCGCCCTGCGCACGGCCGCGGCCGCGATCGCCGACGCGGGCGGCCTCGCGGCGGCGGATCCCGCGCGGGTCGGCGTGGTGCTCGGCCGCGGCGGCTATCTGACGCCGGGGCTGGCGCGGCTCGACCAACGGGTCCGTACGGCGGGCCAGTTGACCCGTACCCTCCGGGAGCTGCTGCCCGAGGTCGGTGAGGAGAGGCTGGCCCAGGTCCGTACGGCCTTCGAGGAGGCCCTGGGGCCCGACAGCCCCGACGGGGTCATCGGACTCGTCCCCAACTTCGCCGCCTCGCGCATCGCCAACCGGCTGGACCTGCGCGGTCCCGCCTACACGGTCGACGCCGCCTGTGCCTCCTCGCTGCTCGCGGTCGGCCAGGCGGTGGGGGAACTGGCCGCGGGGCGCTGCGACGTGATGCTCGCCGGAGGCGTGCACCACTGCCACGACGTGACCCTGTGGTCGGTCTTCGCCCGGCTGGGAGCACTCTCCCGGACCGAGCGGATCCGCCCCTTCCACCGGGACGCCGACGGCGTGCTGATGGGCGAGGGCACCGCGGTGGTCGTCCTCAAACGGCTCGCCGACGCGGTGCGCGACGGCGACCGGGTCTACGCGGTGGTGCGGGGCACCGGGGTGGCCGGCGACGGCCGGGCCGCGGCCCTGGTGAACCCCGACCCGGACGGCCAGACCCGAGCGGTCCGGCAGGCGTGGGCGGCCGCCGGACTGGATCCCGCGGCCCCCGGGTCGATCGGCCTGCTGGAAGCACACGGCACGGGCACCCCGAACGGCGACGCCGCCGAAATGACCACACTGCGCCGGGTGTTCGGCCCCGCGCGGGAACCCGACGCGGTGATCGGCTCGGTCAAGTCGATGATCGGCCACACCATGCCGGCGGCGGGCGCGGCGGGCCTGGTCAAGGCGGCCCTGGCCCTCCACCATCAGGTGCTCCTGCCCACCCTGCACTGCGAGGACCCCCACCCCGGCCTGCTCGCCACCCGCTTCCGCCCCTCCCCGGTGGCCCGCCCCTGGGACGCGGAGGTGCGCCGGGCCGGGGTGAACGCCTTCGGCTTCGGCGGCATCAACGCCCATGTGGTCCTGGAGGAGTTCCGCCCCACGGCCGGGAAGCGGCGCACCGCGTCCCCGGCCCTCAGGATCGCCGAGCCCGACCCCGTCCTGCGGATCGCGGCGGACACGGCCGAGGAACTGCGCACGCTGCTCGAAGCCGGGGACGAGCGGCTGCGCGCGGGCGGGACCGCCGGCGCCGGAGGCACCCGGCTGGTCGTGGCCGGGCCCGGTGCCGAACGCCTCGCACTGGCCCGGAAGGTGGTCGCCCGCGGCCGGGCCTGGGGCGGCCGCCGCGACGTCTGGTTCGCGCCCCGCCCCCTGCTCGGACCGGGCGGCGGCCGCACCGCCTTCCTCTTCCCCGGCCTGGAAGCCGGCTTCACCCCCCAGGGCGAGGACGTCGCCCGCCACTTCGGACTGCCCCGCCCCACCTGGCAGCAGGCCCGGGTCGGCGCCGTGGGCGAGCACGGCGCCGCCGTCGTCGACGCCGGACGGCTCCTGGCCGGGGCGCTGCGCCGCGCCGGTGTCACCCCCGACGCCCTGGCCGGGCACAGCGTGGGGGAGTGGACCGCCATGGCCGTGGGCGGCATCTTCGCCGACAAGGAAGTGGACGCCTTCCTGAGGGACTTCGACCCCCTGTCCCTGCGGGTCCCGGACCTGGTCTTCGTGGCCTTCGGGGCGCCCGTCGCCCAGGTGGAGGCGGCGCTGGACGGGATCGGCGAGGTGGTGCTCTCCCACGACAACGCCCCGCACCAATGCGTGGTCTGCGGCCCCGCGGCCCAGACGGAGAAGGTGACGGAACGACTGCGCCGGGAAGGCGTCCTGGGGCGCCCGCTGCCCTTCGAATCCGGCTTCCACACCCCCATGCTGGCCCCCTATCTGGGACCGATCCGCGAGGGGATGCGGCGCTTCACCCTGCACCGTCCCTCGGTCCCGGTCTGGTCGGGGACGACCTGCGCGCCGTTCCCGGACGGCGAGCCGGAGATCCGCGAGCTGGCCGTGCGCCACCTCCTGGAGCCGGTCCGGTTCCGCGGCCTCGTCGAGTCCCTCCACGCCGCAGGGTTCCGCGCCTTCGTCCAGGCCGGACACGGCCAGCTGCCGGCCCTGGTCGGCGACATCCTCGCCGACCGCGAGCACCTGGCGGTCACGGCGGGGGACACCCGCGGTGACGGTCTCGGCGGGCTGCGCCGCGCCGTGGCCGGACTCTGGGCCTACGGCGCGGAGCCCGACTTCGCGGCCCTGGCCCCCGGCGAGGCCCGCGGCACCACGACCGTCGCGCCGCCCCCGTCACCCCCGTCACCTTCCCCCACGCCGGGCGTACGGCTCGGACTGGACGCGGGTCCGGTCGACCTCGAACCCGCCTCCCGGGACCGGCTCCGTACGGTGCTGCGCGGCGCGCTCACCGCCCCGGGGACGGCGGCCCCCGGAACCGGGCGGCTGGAGGACGCCGCACGGCGGTTCCCGGAGGCCGCACAACTGCGAGCCCTGCTGAGCGAGACGGCCGACGCGGCGGCGGACCTCTTCGCGGCGGCGCACGACATCCCTCGTCCCACGGCGGATGTTCTCCGGACCACCACGCTCCGGACCACCACCCTCCGGGTCGCCCTCGACACCATGCCGTACCTCGTCGACCACTGCTTCTACCGCCAGCGGCCGGACTGGCCCGACATCGGCGACCGGTGGCCGGTGGTCCCCGCGGCCACCATGATCCGGCACATGGCCGACGCGGTGCCCGCGCCCGGCACCGGTGTCACGGTCGCGGTCCGCGGGGCCCGGTTCCTGGAGTGGCTGGTCGCCGAGCCCGCCGTCGACGTGGAGCTGACCGTACGGGCCGTGCCCGGGCAACCGGGCCGCCACACCGTGCGCTTGGGCCGGTACGCGCGCGCGGAGACCGAGACGGCGGCCCGCCACCCGGCACCGCCCGCCCGCTGGCCCGTCCCCGCCCACGAGGACGCGCCCACCGTCACGGCCCGGGAGATGTACGAGCGACGCTGGATGTTCCACGGCCCGCTCTTCCAGGGCGTCACCACCGTCACCGCGCTCGGCGCCCGGCATGTCCGGGGCGTCCTCACCGCACCACCCGCGCCCGGCGCGCTCCTCGACAGCGCCGGTCAACTGCTCGGCTACTGGCTGACGGCCACCCACCCCGACCGCACGGTGGTGCTGCCGACAGGGGTCCGCGAGATCCGCTTCCACGGCCCGGAACCCGCCGCGGGCCAACGCCTCGACTGCCACATCCGGATCACCTCCCTCACCGGGACCCAGCTGACGGCGGACCTCCAGCTCAGCCACCGCGGCACCGTCTGGTGCGAGATCAGCGGCTGGGAGGACCGCCGGTTCGACTCACCGGCCGCCACCGACGCCATCCGGCGCCGGCCCGGGCGCGGCACGCTGGCGCGGGTCCAGCCCGGCGGCTGGCACCTGGTCTTCGAACACTGCCCCGACCCGGCCTCCCGCGAGCTGATGATGCGCAACGTGCTCGGCGGCGCCGAACGCGACACCTACGCGGCCCGGCCGCCGCGCGGGAGACCGCAATGGCTGCTCGGCCGGATCGCCGCCAAGGACGCCGTACGCCACCACCTGTGGCAGCACGGCGCGGGCCCGGTCTTCCCCGCCGAGATCCGGGTGCGCAACGACGACAGCGGCCGCCCGCACCTGGAAGGCGTGCACGGCCGGGAACTGCCGCCCCTCGACCTCTCCCTCGCCCACCGCGCGGAAGCCGCCGTCGCCCTGGTGCGCCCGGCCGGGGCCGCGCCCACCGGCATCGACATCGAGGAGATCGCCGAGCGGCCGGACGCCACCCGCGACGCGGCCCTGGCCCCCGAGGAGCTCCCGCTCCACGACGCCCTCGGCGGCGGCGCGCACACCCTCACCCGCTTCTGGGCGGCCAAGGAGGCCGCGGCCAAGGCCGAGGGCACCGGACTGCGGGGCAGACCGCGCGACTTCCGCGTCGTCAGCGCCGACGGCGACCGGCTGACGGTCCGCACACCCTCCGGCCGTACCCACCCCGTGTCCCTCGCCGAGGTCGGCAACCCGGCGGGTCTGCGGCCCCGCCGGTACATCGTCGCCTGGACCGAGGACGCCCACCGGCAGCACCACGAGGAGAGCCCTTCATGACCACCACCCCCACGTCCGACGCTGTCACCCCCCTCCCGGGGACCGATGAGCGCGCCGTCCTCGCCGAACTCACCGAGGCACTGCACCGCGTGATCCCCGAGATCGGTCTCGAAGGCACGGCCGTCACCATGGACACCCGCTTCGTCGAGGACCTCGACCTGGAGTCGATCGACCTGGTCACCCTCACCGGCGAACTCGCACGCCGCTATGGCGAACGGGTCGACTTCCCGGCCTACTTCGCCTCCCTGGAGCTCACCGAGATCATCGAGCTCTCCGTCGGCCACATGGTCCGTCACATCGCCGGACGCCTCGGGTGACGCTCCGCCGCCCGCGCCTGAACACCCTGCGCATCGGACCGGCCGGGCAGGACACCGTGGTTCTGGTGCACGGCATCGCCACGGACAACCTGACCAGCTACTACTTCACCGTCGCCCCGCTGCTCGCGGCGGCCGGGCACGACGTGGTGATGTACGACCAGCGCGGCCACGGCCGCAGCGAACGCCCGGCCACCGGCTACCGCCTGGAGGACTTCACCGACGACCTCGCCGCCCTCGTCGAGGGCCTGGACACCGCCGGGCCGGTCCACCTGGCCGGGAACTCCTTCGGCGGCACCGTCGCCTTCGACTACGCCCTGCGCCACCCCGGCCGGGTCGCCAGCCTCCTGGCCGTGGAGTCCGAACCGCCCACCGCGGCCTGGGCGGCCAAGATGAGCGGTCTGCTGGCGGGTTCGGCGAGCCGGCTCCGCGAGGACCGCACCCTGCCCTGGATCGAGCGGACCTACGGCCGGCACGAGGCCCGCCTCGTCCGCTGGGCCCGTCCACTGCTGCAGGGGACGACGATCGCCGCGGACATCGCGGCCAGCCGCACCCCCGCCGAGGAGCGCTGGCGGACCCTCGACCTGCCCGTCCTGGCGGTGTACGGGGACACCTCCGACCTCGCCGGCACGGCACCCTGGCTCGAATCCCTGCTCCCCGACTGCCGCACCCACCGGGTGGCGGGCCACGGCCACTCCGTGCTCGTGGGCGACCCGGGGACCGTCGGGACGCTCATGCTCGACTGGTTCGGGACAGGCCACCGCCACCGCCACCGGACGGAGGGCCTGCGGGTATGAGCCGGTTCCTCTTCGTGGTGCCGCCGCTCGTCGGACACATCAACCCCGCCGTCGCGGTGGCCGGCGAACTCACCCGGCGCGGACACCGGGTGGCCTGGGCCGGAGCCCCCGGCATCGTCGAGGAGCTGGCGGGTCCCGACGCCGAGGTCCACGCCTGCGACACACCCGCCGATCTGCGCCGGCCCCCCGAACTGCGCGGGGTCGCCGCGCTGCGCTTCCTGTGGCAGGACTTCCTCGGGCCGCTCGCCCTGGCCATGGCCCCCGGGGTGGAACGGGCCGCCGTCGCCTTCCGCCCGGAGGTGATCGTCGCCGACCAGCAGGCGCTCGCCGGGGCCCTCGTGGCCGAACGGCTCGGCATCCCCTACGCCACCTCCGCCACCACCTCCGCCGAGTTCTCCGCCGCGCTCGGCGGCACGCCCAAGGTCGAGGCGTGGATCCACGACCTGCTGGCCGGGCTGCGCGGCACGCTCGGCGACCCGGCGCGCACCCACGACCCGCGCTTCTCGCCGGACCTCGTCCTGGCCTTCACCACCACCGCCCTGGCGGGGGACCACAGCGCGCCCCCGCAGACCCGCTTCGTGGGCCCGGCGCTCACCCGGCGGCCCGAACCGGCGCCCTTCCCCCGGGAGCGGCTGGACCCCGCGCGGCGCACCGTCCTGGTCTCCCTCGGCACCGCCAACACCGATCTCGGCGCCCGCTTCCTCACCGAGTGCGCGGCCGCCGTACGGGACAGGTCACGGCACCTCCAGGCCGTCATCGCCGACCCGGCCGGGGCGCTCGGCGGCACCTCGGACGACGCCGTGCTGGCCGTGCGCCGGATGCCCCAACTCGACCTGCTGCGCCAGGCGTCGGCGGTCGTCTGCCACGCCGGCCACAACACCGTCGCGGAGTCCCTGCTGCACGGGGTGCCGCTGGTCGTCGCCCCGATCCGGGACGACCAGCCCGTGATCGCCGCCCAGGTCACCGCGGCCGGTGCCGGGATCCGGATCCGGTTCGGCCGCGGCGACCGCCGCACGATCGGCGCCGCGCTGGACGGCGTGCTCGCCTCTCCCCAGTACGGCGCGGCCGCCCGCCGCGTCCAGGAGTCCTTCCGTGCCGCGGGAGGCGCCGCCGCGGCGGCCGCGCACCTCGAAGAATTCGCCACCCCATGACAGGGAGAACCAGGAAGCCCATGAACCGGACCCAGGAAGTCGCCCAGCTCCGCGTCGACTACCAGCGCGAACTCGCCGACGGCACGGAACGCTTCCACGGGCCGAAGAGCACCGCGTGCCCCTGGTGCGGCTCCTCCCGGCTGCGTACCAGGCTGCGCACCGTCGACCTGATCCAGCACAAGCCCGGCACCTTCGTGCTCGACCAGTGCCGTGACTGCTCCCACTCCTTCCAGAACCCCCGGCTCACGTCCGAGGGACTGGCCTTCTACTACCGGGACTTCTACGACGGCCTGGGCGCCGCCAACGCGGAGATGCTCTTCGGCCGCAAGGGCAACCGCAAGCGCTACCAGGCCAGTGCGCGTGCCCTGCTGCCGTTCGGCTCTCCCCGCCGCTGGCTGGACGTCGGCACCGGGCACGGGCACTTCCCCGACGCGGCCAGGACGGTCCATCCGGACACGGTCTTCGACGGTCTCGACCTCGGTGCGGGAGTCGAGGAGGGCGCGCGGCAGGGCCGGATCGCCGAGGCGCACCGGGGCCTCCTCACCGAGCTCGCGCCCAAGCTGGAGGGGCGGTACGACACGATGAGCATGTTCCACTACCTGGAGCACACCACCGACCCGCGCGCCGAGCTGACCGCCGCCCGGACCGTTCTCGCCCCGGGCGGCCACCTGATCATCGAGGTCCCGGACCCGGAGAGCGCGATGAGCGCGGTCCTGCGTCGCTGGTGGGTGCCGTATTTCCAGCCGCAGCACCTGCACCTCATGCCGATCGCCAACCTCCGCCGTGAACTGGAGGCACAGGGCTTCACCGTTGTCGCTGTCGCGCGGCAAGAGCCGCACACCTCGTTCGACCTCACGGGCGCCGCGGCCCTCGTCCTCGCTCACGCCCTGCCGCCCGCCGACGAACCCTGGCACGCCCAGCCTCCCCGCGACTTCCAGCGGAAGGCTCGCAAGGCCATGTTCTGGTCGGCCTTTCCCTTCCTGGTCGGTGTGTACGGCTTGGAGCAACTGCTCACACCGCTCCTCAGTCGCACCCGCTTCTCCAACGCCTACCGGATCGTGGCACGCGGCGCGGCGGCGTAGACGGACCGGAGGCCGGCGGCGGGGCCGGTCACCACCGCCCCGTCAGCAGGGCGGGCAGGCTCCGCATGTCGTCGAAGACCACGGTGCCGGGGCCTTCGAGCCAGGCGCGGGGCGTCAGCCCGCCGGAGTAGCCGAAGCAGCGCATGCCGGCGGCGCGGGCCGCCTCGACGCCGGGGCGGCTGTCCTCGACCACCGCGCACGCCGCGGGGTCGACGCCCATCCGCCGCGCCGCGTACTGGAAGAGATCCGGCGCCGGCTTGCCCCGGGCGACCTCGGTGGAGCTGTAGATGCGGCCCGCGAAGCGGTCGTAGAGGCCGGTGCGGCCGAGGGTGTGGATCATCTTCTCGTGCGAACCGCTGGAGGCGACACAGGTCGGCAGCGTGATCGCGTCGAGCGCCTCCGGCATGCCCTCGACCGGCAGCAGGCCGAGGTCCACCTCGCGGCGGTGCAGTTCGACGAACCGCTCCCACCACGTCGCGGCCGCCCGGCTGCCCAGCCGGGCGGCGACCTGGCCGGTGATGGACAGCATGGAGCGGCCGATGAACCGCTCGACCGCCTCGTCCTCGGTGAGGGGCCAGCCCAGTTCGGCGCCCAGCAGGACATGGACCCGCATGGCGATGCATTCACTGTCGACCAATACGCCGTCACAGTCGAATATCACGAGTTCAATTGGCTTGAATACCACCGGAGGACGGACTCCCGACCTCTCCACAGCCTTCACCCCCTGTGCTAGCTTCCTGGTCATCAAGGAGCATGCGGGCTGCACTGCTCGGGGGAAAAGTGAAACGGGCCATACCATCGGAACGGGAGATCCAGCAGAGATCCCGATATCTGGCACAGCAGCGGGGTCTCCCCATTGTGGGCATTTCCGCTCCGTCTGTCGACCACCCCGCACTCGAACCGGGAAACATCAAGACGGGGATGTCGGGAAAACACATCGGATGCGTTCTCGTATGGAATCTGCCGACCTTGCGCACATGCCCCGGGGCGAGCGACTGGTGCGCCAGGAACTGCTACAACGGGGACACGAGCGGCGAGGTCGTCTTCAACCGGCCGTTGTGGTTCGCCAATGAACGGCACGCCCGCGAGGACCCCGAAGGTCTCGGCCGGATCATTCTCGGGCAACTGGCCGACGCCGCGCGGGGAGCCACCCCTCCCGTGGTCGCCGTGCGGGTGCATTCCTCCGGGGACTTCTTCGGCGAGCGGTATGTCGCCATGTGGCGCGACATCGCCCGCGCGGTGCCCCAGCACCTGTTCTGGGCCTACACGCGTTCCTGGGTGATCCCGGCCATGCTCCCCGCGTTCGAGGAGCTCAGGCGGCTGCCCAACGTCCAGCTCTTCGCCTCCGTCGACCACACCATGGGCCCTCCTCCGGAAGGCTGGCGGGTGAGCCGGGTGCGGGACCCGCGGGCGCCCGGCACCGCGGCGGAGGAAGCGCGCCCGAAGGTGCGGCAGATCGCCTGTCCCGAGGAATACCGGGAAGGCATCGACTGCGCCAAGTGCAGATTCTGCCTGCTGCCGCGAATAGGGGATGTCGTCTTCAATGTCCACTGACACCGCCCGTCACCCGGTCCTCATCGGCGGCCCCGCGGGAGCCGGCCGGGCGGAACTCGCGGAGAGGCTGAAGGACATCGGGGCCGCGGAGTCCGATTCATTTTCCGCCCCCGACGCGCGCTCCGCCACGGAGTTCCGCGTGACCCTGCTCCCGGAGCGAAAGCCTCCGGAAGAGGTGTCACGCATGGCCGACGAGGCACATCTCGTCCTCCACCGCGCCAACAGGGACACCATCGAGGAGATCGCCCACGTGGTACGCGAGGGATTCGAGGTGCACAAGGCGGCGGAAGCGTATCCGGACTGCCGGTCCGTCGATCTCGACAACCGCGTCGGCTATTCCGGAATCGCCGAGGAATTCATCGACGAACTACGGCTCACCACCGCCGATTTCCACCACGCGTCGGCTCCCCGGCTGAGCGGAATCCTGGGGAGGACACCCGCGGGCTCCCGGCTGCTCGAAGTGGGCGCGGGGCGGGGCTGGCTCCGCCAGGCCGTGGACACGGGCGAGGCCGACTACTCCTGCCAGGAGTCCAGCGCCGGAATGGCCCGCTATCTGCCGGACGACGTCATGACGGAGCCGATCAGGGCCCTGCCCGCGAAACACGGCTCCTACGACTGGGTCGTGGGATCCCTGGTCGACGGGATGGCCTACCCGCTCGGCGTCTTCTGCCTGGCCCAACTGCTCGCGCCCGCCGGGCGCATCGTGCTCACCTGGCCGTCCGCGGTGTGGTCCACCGGCCGGCGGCGCACCACGCACACGACCCGGTTCGTCTCCTCCAGCGGCAAGGAGGTCCCGGGCGTCCACTCCTTCACACCCGACCGCACCCGGACCAAGGAGCTCTTCCGGCTGGCCGGCCTGGCACTCACGGACTTCCTCGAATGTCCTCCGGTGCCGCCCACCGGGCGCCCCTACAGCCCCGACACGTATCTCGCCGACGGGTCCCTGCCCGAGAGCGTGGTCTCGATCGCGGTGGGGGTGCGGCAGTGAACTCCTTCGAGTCCTTCCACGAGGCGTACCACCACCTGACGGCGCTGCTCGCGAAGGAGGGCGACCGGGTGCCCGGGCCGCGGTCGCGGACCTCGGTCGGCTCCGGCTTCGGGACGGCGGAGAGGGTGACCTACGAGGTGATCTCGCCGACCGTGCGGATACGCGACCCCAGGAACCGCCTCCTTCCGGACACGTGCCGGCACACCAACAAGGGCTTCGCCTTCGCCAACTACCTGTGGGCCCTGACACCGGGCGCGAGCGCGGACCAGGTGATCGCCTACAACGCGCGCGGAAAGGCGTTCACCGACGACGACGGCACACTCGTCTGCGGCCTCTCCCAGCGGCTCATCGGCGACGGGACCACCTCACCGCTGCGCGACCTGATCGCACTCATGAGGCGGGACCTGTCCACCCGCAGGGCCTACCTCGGCTTCATCCACCCCGCCGACCTCCGCGACGAACCGAGGGACTTCTCCTGCTTCGGGTCGCTGCAGTTCCTGCACCGCGGCGGCCGCCTCGACTGCGTCGCGTCCATGCGCTCGCAGTCCCTGATCGGGGTGATGCCCTACGACGTCGTCCTCCTGACCATGGTGCAGGAGACCGTCGCCAACGAGCTCGGGCTCGCGCTGGGTTCCTACTACCATCACTGCGGATCGCTCCACTACTATGCGGGCGAGGAAGGCCAGTTGCGCTCCGTCCTGAGCTGCGCGGACGAGGTGGAGGCCATGCCTCCCATGCCGGCCCGCACACCGCTCGGCACGGACGGCGCGGTGCTCGCGGCCGAGCGGGAGCTCCGGCGGACCGGTCTTCCCGACGACACGCGCCTCGAGCCGTACTGGCTGGACATCCTCGCGTCCATGGGGCGCGCCCTGACATCCGACAAGGGGTAGCGTGACGACAGGCTCAGCCGTCCTGGCACGGGTCCGGGACCTCGTGGCCGCCCACCGGGAGAGCCTGCTGGGCGGCGAGGTCATGCCGGAGGACGCGCTCGTCGCGGTGGTGCCTCCCGAGGACCTCCTGGACACCCTGACGCTGGGCATGTCCCTGAACTACCAGCGCGACAGCTACGCGCTCTGGCGGGCGGTCGCCGCGGCATACCAGGACCCCGGCTCCCGCTGGGTGTTCACCCCGGCGCTGGTCCTCGACCGCACCCCCGAGGACCTCGCCCGGCACCTCCTCGCCCACCGGGTCGCCCTCCAGCCGAACCGGCACCCCGAGATCTGGCGCCGCGTCGCCCGGGGGATCGCCGACTCGTCGGCGGACGGTGACGTCGCGGGCCTGCTGACGTCGGCGGGGAGGGACATCGCCAGGCTCGGCGACATCGTGCGGGTGCGCAGGAAGCCGGAGTTCCCCTATCTGTCCGGCCCGAAGATCTTCAACTACTGGCTGTACGCCCTGGAGCAGTACGCGGGCGTGCGGTGGACGTCCCGCGAACTGATCACCATCGCCCCCGACACGCACGTCATCCAGGCCACGGTGCGGCTCGGGCTGTGCGGGAGCGAGGTGCTCGAAGGCTCGGCGGCGCACCGGGCGGCGGTCGCCGGGACCTGGGCGGAGGCGCTGGCCGGCTCCGCCCTGGCCCCCATCGACGTGCACACCCCGCTGTGGCTGTGGAGCCGGGCGGGGTTTCCCGACATCGCGGAACTCCGGGGTGCCGCGGCGCTCGCGGGCGCGGGAAGGGGCACCAGGAAGGGGACCGGAGAGGCAGACCCTTGGGGTTAGCGCCGGGCGGACGGGGCCCGGCGGGCCTCTTCCCCAGCCCACCGGCCAGGAGGCCGGTCCTGCTGATGACGCTCGGCTCCTTCGCCCTGGGCACCGACGCGTTCGTCATCAGCGGCGTCCTGTCCTCGGTGGGCGACGACCTGTCGGTGTCGGTCGGCACCGCGGGCCTGCTCATCACCGTCTTCGCGGCCGTCTACGCGCTGGCCGCCCCCTTCATCGCCGTGGGCACCGCCAACTGGGACCGGCGCAGGGTGCTCCTGGCGGCCCTCGGCGGCTTCGTCGTCGCCAACGTCCTGGCCGCGGCCGCGCCGGACTACGCGGTCCTGATGGCCGCGCGGGTGGTGGCCGCCCTGGCCACCGCGCTGTTCATGCCCGCCGCGTCCGCCACCGCCGCGGCCATCGTCCCGCCCGGGGAACGCGGCAGGGCCCTGACCGCCGTCCTCGGCGGCATCACGATCGCCAGCGCCCTCGGCGTCCCCGCCGGCACCGTCATCGCCGCCTTCTCCGACTGGCGCGCCACCTTCCTCTTCGTCGCCCTGCTGAGCCTCGTCGCCCTCCTCGGCCTCGCCCGCGCGCTCCCCTCGGTGCCGCCCACGGCGGAGGCGCCTATAGCCGAACGCGCCCGCGCGGCCGTCCTGCCCGGCGTGCCGGCGGTCCTGCTCGTCAGCATGCTGACCTTCTGCGGCATGTTCGCGCTGTACGCCTATCTGGAGTGGACCGCCCAGCACATCGCGGGGCTGCACGGCGGCGCCGTCGCCCTCGTCTTCTTCGCCTACGGCGCGTGCGGAGTGGTCTCCAACCTGGTGACCGGCGTGCTGATCGACCGCTTCCCGCCGGAGCGCCTCGCCCTGCTCTCCTCCGCGGCCCTCGTCCCGGTCATGGGGCTGATGGCGCTCCTGGCCCGCGTCGGCTCCCACCACGCGCCGACCGTCGTCGCGTTCTTCGTGACGGTCGTGCTGTGGTCGCTGATCGGCTGGACCATGAACCCCGCCCTGCAGAAGTGCCTGATCAACGCGGGTGGTGAGCAGGCACAGGTGGTGCTGTCGCTGTCGGGTTCGGCGGTCTACGCCGGCCAGGCGGCCGGGAGCCTGGCCGGGGGACTCGTCCTGGCGCACGGGGCGGGGGCGCTGACGCTCACAGCCGTGGCGTTCCAGGTGCTGACGGTCGTGGCGATGCTGCCGGTGTCACGGAGATCAGTCTCCTGACCCGGCCTCGCGGACCGGTTCCCTGTGGACGTCCGCCTTGGCCACCGTCAGGTTGTCGTCGGCGAAGACGAACTCCGCTTCCAGGCGCAGCCCGGCCAGCACGTCCGGGAGCCAGTGCCCCGCGTCGTCCCACATCGCGCCGAGCGGCAGTTCGTCCACCGGGTACCAGGACGGCGCGATCTCCTCGCACTCCCGGGCGGTGCCCTCGGTCCTGTCGGTGAGGAACACCGCCACTTCCTGGTCGTAGCCCGGCCGGGCCGGGAAGCGGAAGACCAGCCGTGCCGCGTGCCGCAGGTCCGCCTCGGCCGCCACCAGCGAGGATTCTTCCGCCAGTTCACGCACGGCGGCCCGCGCGGGCGTCTCCCCGGCCTCGACGTGGCCGCCGAGGCCCACGATGTTGCCGGCGCCGAAGCCCCGCTTCTTCCGGCCGAGCAGCACCTCCCGGTCGCCGGTCGCGGTGGTCCGGGTCACCAGGCACAAGCACATCGATGTCAGCGTCATCCCGGCATCATCGCGCACCCCGGCACGCCGTCGGCCGCTTTCGGCCGAGCGGGGGCGGCACTTGTGACGACGGCGCGCCACGGCGGACCGTGGCGCGCCGCGCGAGCGGTGCGGGAAAGGGCCCGGCCCTACGCCGGGCTCGCCGACTGGGCGACGTTGTAGACGGCCCGTTCCTCGTCACCGAGGTGGGTGGAGCTCATGTTGGGGCCCTCCACCCAGCCCATGATGCCGATGATCTGGCCGGGGTCGTCGTAGCGGGAGAAGACGGCGGTCTGGAGGCCCTTGCCGGTGGCGGGGTCGAAGTTCTGCAGCACGGCGCCGCCGCTGCACCCCGGTGACAGCGCGCCGGGCATCACGTCGCTGTAGTAGACCGGGTCGGCCCACGGAGTGCCTTGGGCGACCATGAGGCTGCGGCCGTCGAAGGTCCGCTGGAGCTGCGGGGAGACCTTGCCGGGGCGGTAGTAGTTGCGTTCGTTGATGGTCGGGTAGCCGAAGACGTACTGGGTCTGCCGCTGCGGCTGGCCGAAGCCGATCTCCTGGCCGCCGGTGACCTGGCCGATCGGCCGCGGGTCATCGGGGTTGGCCACCAGCACCGCGGCCATGTCGTGCCCCAGCAGCCAATCGGCGCTCTGGCTCCAGGTGTTGGTGAACCACTCGCGGGTCACTCCCCAGACACCGTAGGGAGCGATGTCCTTGCCGGGCAGGGCCGTGCTGGTGGTGTGGCGGGGCAGGTTCGCTCCGTTGAACCCCGGCACGAAGACCATGTTGGTGGCGATGACGTTGCCGAAGCCTATGTTGACCGGGGTGTGGATGCGCAGGCAGTGGGCGGCGGTCACGACAACGCTCTGGTTGGCGCTGTTCACCACGTCGCCGGAGCACGCGTCCTCGGTGACGGCGCCGGTGTCCACGTCCGTGAACTGTACGAAGATCTTGCCCGCGGTGCGGGAGACCAGCCCCGCCTCCCGCGGCCAGGGCTTGCCGAGGTCGTCCCAGCCTCCCGGCGGCGGAGTGGCGTCCTGGTCCTCGTGGTTGAGGCCGACGGCCGCCATCTTCGCGAGGGTCCAGTGCTCCACCTCGGCCCTGAGCTTCTGCTGATGGTCCGCGCCGGCCGGGACCAGCGGGCGGAGCTCGAACGCGGTGTCATCGGCGTGCGCCGCGGGTGCCGCGGTGAACAGAGCGGCCACCAGCGCGAGCACCCCGAGCAGGGTCGCTGGCGTGCGTCTTGGCGGTATCCCTATGGACAAGGCTTCTTCCCCTTGAGGGTCTTGAGGGTGTGGAGGTGGATCCGGCGCGACGTCGGACGTGTGCCGCGGCCGGCTCTACGGGTTGGTCGTGACCTCGAAGCCCGCGCCGAAGACACCGCCGGGCGTGCGGGCGTCCCGGGCGCGCAGGTCGGCGAGGATGTTCGCCGAGCTGGTGTAGAGGAAGGGCGGCAGGGACAGGGTGAATCCCTTGGTGATGCCGGCCCAGGGGCCCTCGGCCTGGAAGTTGTTGTCCGGGGAGGGGAGAGCCGTGCCCGGCACGTGCCAGATGGCCGGGCCCCCGGAGTCGCCCAGCGTGTTCGTGGCCGCCGAGAGGTAGACACCGTCCTCGTTGTCCATGACCGTGCCGTACCAGCAACCCGTCTGGCCCGACGTGATGATCTCCCCGGAGCCCGGGGCGATCAGCCGTTCGTTGTCGGACGCGGGGTCGAGGGCGTTGGGGCTGGCGGTTCCCCCGGGGACCTTCAGCTCGCCGGTCTGCTTGAGGTAGGGGCCCTGGGAGGAGAGCACCGTCCGCGGGAGCAGCTCGATGACCATGTAGTCCTTGGTGACGTGACCCGTCTGCGAGCCCTCGGGGTCCTTGAAATAGCGCACGTAGCCGAGGGGGCCGAACCCGGTGTCCGCCCGGTCGTAGACGGGCTGGATGTTGTCGTGGATCTCGCGGTCCGCGTAGCGGGGGTCGTTGATGCAGTGGCCCGCCGTGATGGCGATCCTGTGGCCGTACTTGTCCGTGCCCACCGCGCCGATCGTGCAGTAGTTGTCCGGCGTCGACGTGCTGAAGACGATCTGCATCGCGTTGTGGACGCGCTTGTCCTGGAGGCGTTGCCCGGCCTGTGCGGCACCGGCCCCCATGGTCCAGACGACCGCCAGGCCGAGCAGGAGGACGAACAGTCTCTTGAGCATGTGCGGAGATCCTGTCTGCCGGAGGCTGGGGTCAGGCGGCCGCGAACGCCGCTTCGAGGCGCGGGACGAAGTCCACGAGATCCTGGGCCCAGCAGTCGTAGTCGTGCCCGCCGTCGCAGGTGCCCCAGCCGGCGCCGTTGCCGTAGTCCACGTAGTGGTAGGGATATCCGAGCGCGTCCAGGTGTTCCTTGGCATGCTGTGTCGCCGACTGGACCCAGAACTCCGGATCCGCGGGGTTGCCGCCGCCGTTGCCGGTGTAGAGCGAGATGCCCATGCCGGCCAGCCGGTCCATGTGGCCGGACGGATCCGCGTCGTTCCAGCGCCAGTCGGCGTCGAACACCGGATACGGCGTGCCGAAGATCGCGTCGCTGGAGACCGGGGGCCCGAAGTCGAGCGAGCAGGCGGGGCCGCTGGAGCCGCAGAGCGCGGCGCCGATGTCGGTCAGCGTGGCGACGACGGCGGCCCGCATGACGGCGTGGTCCCTGGAGAGGTCCACGGCACCGGAGAACGCCCCGGCCTGGCTGAACAGTTCGGGGTGGGCCTGGGCGTAGTGGAGGGAGCCGAAGCCGCCCCTCGAGAGGCCGGCGACGGCCCGGCCCTTCTTGGCCGCGACGGTGCGGAGGTTGGCGTCGATGAACGGGATCACCTGGCCGATGTGGAAGTTCTCCCAGTTCTGCGCGCCCGCGGCGGTGTCCTGGTCGAGCCAGTTGCTGTACCAGCCCCGCCGGCCGCCGTCCGGGATGACCGTGATCATCGACTTGGCCGCCGCGAGCGCGGGGTAGGCCAGCCTCGGGTTGACCGGGTCGTCGGAGGCGCCGTGCAGGAAGTAGAGCACCGGGTAGCGCTTGGCGGGATTGTCCGCGTAGCCCTCGGGCAGCAGGATGCGGATGTGGTGCTCACCCGCGACCTGTGGCGTGTTCACGGTGACCACGAAGTTGGTGGCGGTGCCGGTGGCCGGGCCCGTCTGGGTCAGGCCGAAGCCGTCGGTCATCCTCGGCGGGTCCGAGGTGCGGGCATGCGCGGAAGGCGCGCCCAGGAGAAGCAGGGCGGCGGCGGCCATGGCTGCGACCGCGGCCTTGGCGCGCGGCAGCCGGGCCTGCGGGACTGATCTCATCGGTTGTCCTCGGGGTGGGCTGGATGCCGGTGGCTTGTGGAGCAGCCGGTCACCCGGAATCTCACCGCAGGGCTTCACACGGCGCCATAGGTGGAGGTGGCGCACTTGTGCCACTGGCGCAGGTGCGCCTACTCCCCAGTAGGATTTGCCGCCCGACGGGGGTACGGGAGGGGAGTGACGTGCACGACGTGCTGGATCCGGACTCCGACCGCGGCCGGGTCTACCGGTCCCTGGTCGGTCATCCGCGTGAGTCCGCGGCCCGGCTGGCGGCCCGGTGCGGGCTCGGCGAGGCCCTCGTCGGGGCGCTGCTCAAGGAACTCGCGGCCGAGGACATCGTCGTCATGACGGACTCCGGGGCCGGCGAGCCGACCTGGGAGGCATTGTCGCCCATGCAGGTCGTCGAGGCGCTGGCGCAGCGCGACGACGCCGTCCGTGCCGCCCGGCGGCAGGTCGGCACGGAACTGGAACAGCTCTACCGCTTCGTCAGGAAGGACGCCGGTCACTACGGCGCGCTGGAGGTCGTCGAGGACGCCGCGCGCATCCTGACGGTCAGCCGGCAACTCCAGCAGTCCGCGCGCCGGCAGATCCGCGTCATCGACGTGCCGCCGTACTCCGGGACGGCCGACCACTATCTCGAACAGGAAGTGCTGCAACGCGAGCGCATGGCCGCCGGGGTCGTCTACCGCACGATCTACCCCGGATCGGCCTTCGACGACTCGGTCGCCTGGCCCAACATGGCGCGCATGATCTCGGCCGGGGAGCAGGCGCGCACCCTGGACGATCCGCCCATGAAGCTCGCCATCAGCGACAGCGACCTCGCGGTGGTCACCCTCAGCGCCGACGGCCACCCGGGCGTGGTCTCCCTCCTGATCCGTCCGTCGAGTCTGCTCCGGGCGCTGTCCAATGTCTTCGAGTCCCTGTGGCGGCTCGCGGTCCCGGTGTCGGCCACGGGCATCGGCACCCAGATCGACGCCCGGGACCGGCAGATCCTCACGCTCATGGCCAGCGGCGCCACCGACGACGCGATCGCCCGCCACCTGGGTCTGGGCCGCCGCACCGTCGTGCGCCGCGTCTCCGTCCTCCTGGCCGGACTGGGCGCCACCACCCGTTTCCAGGCGGGCGTCCAGGCGGCACGGCGTGGCTGGCTCTGAGGCCCCGATGGCCTGGGTGACGTGGCGGACCCCGGGGCACGGCGGCCCATGTCCCCGGCCCGGCGGGCGGCGTGACGGTGTGCGGGAAGTGTGGGAGTGTCTGGTTGCCGCGGGGGCGGCCCGGGCGTGAGTGCCGTGGACGGGGGTGTGAGGAGGGACCGTGAGCGGGATAGTGATCCACCTGCCGCAGGGGAGCGGTGACGCCGGCGGGGAGCCGGGGGGAGGGCCGGTGACGCTACGGCTCGGCCCGGGGGAAGTGGCTCGTTTCGGACGGGGATCCGCGACGACCCCGGTCGAACTCCGCCTCGCCGACGCGGCGATCTCCCGGCTGGCGGGGGAGATCCGGGTGACCGACGACCACTGGCAGCTCAGCAACCACAGCGCGACCCAGAGCTATCTGGTGGAGAATCCGGAAGGCGCGGGGGAGTACCTGAGGGTGCCGCCACGACGGGCCGGAGCGCCCATCCCCTTCGAGTTCTCCCGGGTGGTGCTGCCCACCCGCCGCGGCACCACCGTCGCTTTCCAGGTGTTCGCGCCCGACCACGTCTACCTCGACCCGGACGGCATGGGCGGCCCGTGGGGGAGCCGCACGGTCACCGCGTACTGCCTGGACGAGACGGCGACGTACTTCCTCGTGCTGGTCGCGCTCTGCGAACCACGGCTGCGTGACGAGTCGCCGGTCGCCGTGCCCACCACCCCGCAGATCGTCGAACGGCTCAGGTGCCACCCCGCCGGTGGTCTCACGGCCCGCGCCGTCAGCTCCCACATCGACTACCTGGCCGAGGAGAAGATGCGCATCAGCGACCCGGCCGGAGGCGAACCCCGCAGGCAGGCCCGCCGCAACGGCAAGCGGGAGGCGATCGTCGGACTCGCGCTGCGGTTCGGGCTCGTGCGGGAGGAGCATCTCGCCCTGCTGCCGCCCCGCGCCGGAGCGGGCACGCGGGAGCGGGAGACGACGGGATGAGCGGGGGCGGCACCCACCGGCACGGCCGGCGGACCGGAGGAGGGAATGGTGCGGGATCCTGCTGACACCGCGGGGGACGACGCCATGGAACAGCTCCCGCGCGGCTACCGCGTCGGCGATTGGGAGGTCACCGAGCCGATCGCGTCCGGCGGCTGGGCGACGGTCTACGCGGGACGGCCGGCCGGTGCCGGTACGGGCCCGGAGGACGTCGCGCTCAAGGTCCTGACGACCGGCGGGCTCGCGCCCCGGCAGGCTCACAAGGTCGCCGAAAGTGCCCGGCGCGAGGTGGAGTTCGGCCACCGCAACCGCCACCCGAGGCTGATCCGCCTGCTGGACTCCGTCGTGCTCGACGAACCGGACCGGCCGCTCCTGGACGGGGCGACCGTGCTGGTCATGGAGCGCGCCGCGGGCAGCCTGCGGGACCGGCTCGGCGAGGGGGTGACCGAGGCCGAAGGCGCCCGGCTGATCACCGAGATCTGCGAGGGCCTGGCCCATCTGCACGGCGCGGGCTGGCTGCACGGCGACCTCAAACCGGACAACGTCCTGCTCATGCCGGACGGTTCGGTCAAGCTCTCGGACTTCGGCCTCGCCACGGAACTGACCGGCACCCACGCCTACGCGCCCCCGATGGGCACCTTCGACTATCTCCCGCCCGAGCGCTGGAAGGCCCCGCTCGGCGAGCAAGGGGTGCGGGTCCGGCAGAGCGCCGACATCTGGGCGCTGGGCATCATGATCCACGAGGTGTTCGCGTCCGGCGCCTCGCCGTTCCCCGGTGCCACTCCCGTCTCGCGCGCCGCCGCGGCACAGGAGTACGCCGAGGGGCGCGCACCGCTGCGCATGGACAACGCCGTACCGCCCTTCTGGTGCGAGCTGGCCGCCGACTGCCTCGCCCCGACCCACGACGGCCGCGCCGCGCACACCGCCGGGAGTCTGCTGGCGCGCGTCGACGCCCGGCAGGGAGCGGACTCTTCCGGGGCAGCGGGGCGCCCGGCGGCAGGGCGGCGCCGCGGGGTCCGCGCCGCCCTCGTGGCCGTCGCGGTGTGCGGGGCGGCCGCGGCGGTCTGGGCGTACGCCGCCCACGGCTCAGGCCCCGCCTCGACGGCCCGGTCCGGCGAGCCCGCCGCCACCGTGGCCGACGCCGCGGGCAGCGTCCGGGTGTTCAACGTCGAGCAGCGCTGCGGCGACCGCACGGACCGGCAGCCGGACTGCAGCCTCGGCCTGGCCATCGATCCGCTGCGGCCCTACACCATCGACAACGTCGTACCGACACGGGTGTGGCACGGTGACGTCCTCGCCGTCGACTGCCGGCTCCCCGGCGGGATGACCATCATCGACGAGACGGGTGCCCGGTCCGACGGGTGGTTCCGCGTCCGGCTCCCGGCCGGCTCCGCGCGGCGCACCGCGTGGCTGCCCGCCGTGCGGACGAAGGACCGCCCCGCGGTCCCCCGGTGCCCGCGGCCCACGCCGGTGCGGTGAGCCCACGGGCGCCGCGGTTCGCGCGGGGCGGCGCTGCCCGTGTTCCCGTGCGTCACGCATGCACGCCTACCCCCTCGACGCGGCGGTGGATGCCGGGAATTCACGGCACCCCCAGCTCTACAGGGAACCGCCGGGCGCTGTCACTCCGGATCGTTCCGGATGCCGTGGCCCGGCACTCGGCGACTACCTTGCGGGCCGTCGGCCCGCGGCCCGAGGCGGGCGCCGCACGGGCCGGCCGAGGAGCCATGACGACCAGGAGGCCGAGTTGAGCGAGCACCGCCCCACCCGCAGAGGTGTCCTGAAGACCGCCGGAGGAATCTCCGCGGCGCTGGCCCTGGGCGGCGGCACCGTCCTCGCGGCGGCGGGGGCCGCCCGTGCGGCCGGTGACGGCAACGGGCTGCGCGTCGTGGACCGTAACGAGGGCGACCCGCGCATGTGGTACTACCGGTTCGCGACCGCCGAGATCGGCTGGAACCCCGCCGTCAACGTCCTGCTCCCCGACGACTACCACACCAGCGGACGCACGTACCCCGTCCTCTACCTGCTCCACGGGGGCGGTGACGGCCAGGACTTCATCACCTTCGACCGCCCGCCCCTGAACATCCGCGCCTGGACCGCCGGGAAGCCGCTCATCGTGGTGATGCCCGACGGCGGGCACGCGGGCTGGTACTCCAACCCGGTCAACTCCTTCGCCGGGCCCCGGAACTGGGAGAACTTCCACATCAACCAGCTGATCCCGTGGATCGACGCGAACTTCCGGACCTTCGCCGAATTCGACGGCCGCGCCGTCTCCGGGTTCTCGATGGGCGGCTTCGGCGCGCTGAAGTACGCGGCCAAATACTGGGGCCACTTCGCCTCCGTGAGCTCCCACTCCGGCCCGGCCGGCCTGCGCGGTCCGGCCGGCGGGATCCCGGGCGGGGTCGTCCACTGGGCCAACGCGTCCTCCGCGGCCATCGAACTGGGCGGCGGCACCGTCTACGGCGTGCCGTGGGACCAGAACAGGGTCAGCATGGACAACCCCTGCGAGCGCGTCGAGAGCTACCGCGACAAGCGCGTCTACATGGTCGCCGGCACCAGCCCCGAACCCACCTTCTGGGACAGGTTCAACGAGACCGCCGTCCTCGACACCCAGCGCGAATGGCGCGGCTTCCTCGACAGGGCCGGCATCCCCCACGAGTGGCACGAGGAGCCGGGCGGCCACTTCGTCCGCGAGAACCGCTTCAGGGAGGACCTCGACGGCATCGTCGACCGCCTCCGCAAGGCGTAGCCCCCTCGGCGCGCGCCCGGCCCGCGCCGACGGGCCGGACCGCTCCACGGGGAGCCCAGCCGTACGGGGGTTGGCTGGGCCGGGGCGTGACATGCGTGGCAGGGTTGACGTGGCGGGCTCCGGGCGGTTGCGTGGTGGCCCCAGTCGACGGCGGCCACCGGCCCGGCCCGCGGCCGTCACGCGTACGAGAGGGGCACCCGATGCCCGGAGTGGACGGCCTGCGCGCGGTGCCGGTGGAGCGGCCCGAGCGGCCGGGAGCGGCGCTGCGCGTTCTCGATGCCCGCTCCGGCGGGCAGGTCGACATCGGGACGGGACACCGGAGCCCGTTGCGCGTCTTCGTCGAGGAGACGCGGGCCGGTGCCGCCGCGGAGCCGTCCGGCCTGCGGGCGCGCCTGGTCGCCGACGTCCTCGTCCGCACCGCCGAACTGCACGGCGGGCAGGCGCTCCTCGGTCTCGTCGGCACCGGTGCCACGCGGGAGACCCACGAGACGCGGGCGGCCGTGCTCGGCATCCGCCCGCCCGCGGCGTCCGGGACGCTAGACGAGGTCGCCCGGGCGCTGGGCGGCCGGGCCGATGTGTACGTCACGGCCGGCCGGGAACCGGCGGAGCAGGGCGTCACCGTGCGGGTGGGCGAGGTGCGCCCCTACGAGCGGCCGTCCCCGGCCGGTCTCGACGCCCTGGCCCTGCGGCTGGCGCTGCTGACCCACCCGCACCACCAGCCTGTCGCCTTCACGCCCGAGGAGCTCGCGGCGGCGCACCGCACGCTGGAGCGGTGGCGGCGTGCGGTGGCCCACTGGGCACAGGCACCGTCGAAGCCGATGTGCGCCGAGATTCTCGGCCAGGCCCTGGCGGGTCTGGAGGAGGATCTGGACGTGCCGGTGGTCCTGGACGCGCTGAACCGGCTGGAGGCGGACACCGGGCTGCCCGACGGGACGAAGTTCGAGACGTTCACGTACCTGGACCGCGTCCTGGCCCTGGAACTCACCCGCGAGATCGGCCACGCGACCCCGCGCGACCCGCTGACGTGAACGCCCGCCGACGGCTGCTCGTGCTGCGGCACGCCAAGTCCGCGTGGCCGCCGGACGCCGCCGACCACGAACGGCCGCTCGGCCCACGCGGCCTTCGCGACGCGCCCGCGGCGGGGCGGTGGCTGTGCGAGGCCGACTGCCTGCCCGATCTCGTCCTGTGCTCCACCGCCCGGCGCGCCCGGCAGACGTGGGAGCTGGCGGCCGGGCAGCTGGGCACCCCGCCGCCCGTACGCCATGAACCGCGCCTCTACGGGGCGAGCGCGACCGGTCTGCTGGAAGCCGTCCGTGAAGTGCCCGCGGACATCGGGACGTTGCTGATCCTTGGGCACAACCCGGGTCTCCAGGAGCTGGTCCTCGCGCTGGCCGGTGACGCCGTCGGCGATGCCCGGCGGCGAGCCGGGACGAAGTTCCCGACCTCCGCGATCGCGGTGCTCACCTGGCACGGCTCCTGGACGGACCTCCGCCCGGGCACCGCCCTGCTGACCGACCTCGCCGTGCCGCGGGGCAAGAAGCCCTGAAGCCCCTGAAGGCGGGCGCCGCCTCCGGTACGCGGCGGTGGCGACGGTGACGGCCCGGTCCGGCCGCGGCCCGCCGGCCGGCGTCCGGCCGCGTGCGTCCGGGCGGGGGCCCGGCGAGACTGGACGGGTGGCGCGCCCGGCGCCCGGTGCCGACGTGAAGCCACAGCCCGAGGAGGCCGGCCGTGCCCAGCGAGATCGAACCCATGGCCGGCCGTACGGGCGTGAGCCGCCGGACCCTGCTGTCCGGCGCCGCCGGTCTCGTGGTCGGCGCGTCCGGCTGCTCGTCCGGGAAGAAGAGCGGGGGCGGCGGTTCCGGCTCCGCGTCACCGGGAGGCACCGCGCTGCCCCACGCCACGCCGTGGCGGCCGAACGCGTCGGACATCCAGCCGGACGTGAAACTGCGCGCCGCCCAGCTCGTCGAGGCGCTCGGCACCTGGCGGCCCGGCGGCGGGGGCGCGGCGAAGGCCCGGGAGCGGACCACGGCGCTCGGTCTGTCCGCCGCGCTCGCCGAGCAGGCGGGCCCCCTGCTGACGGCGGCGGACGAATCCGTCACGCGGGTCGTCGACGCGCAGTACGGCGGGATCCTGGCGGACACGGCGAGCGTGCTCGTGGTCTGCCGTCAGTGGACGCGTACGGGAGGCGGCCCCGTCAGGCCCGGCGGTACGACGGTCGACGTGCGGCTCTCCCGCGCCCGGCCGCGCTGGTCGGTCACCGCGCTCCACCCGGCCGCCCCCGGCCCGGCCGCGTCCTCGCTGTCCGACGAGGCGCGCCGCGTGCTCGGCGACACCCGCATCAGCCTGCCGCCCGCGGCCGAGGCGGACATCCGCGGCGGTGGTGTGCACGCCAGTGTGCTCACCGCGCTTCTCCGACTGGCGGGCGGCTACCGCATGGAGGTCACGGTCCTGAGGTCGGGCCACCCCCTTGACGTCTTCGGCACCGACCGGCCCAGCGACCATCCGCCGGGCCGCGCCGTCGACGTCTGGCGGATCGACGGCAAGGCCGTGGTCGATCCGGCGACACCGCGCGCGCTGACCGAGTCCTTCATGCGGGACGCCGCGGCGGCCGGTTCGTACAACGTCGGCGGGCCGCTGCCGCTGGCGGGCGGGGCCACGGCGAACCAGTTCTTCTCCGACGACACCCACCACGACCACGTGCACATCGGCTTCGACAGGTGACGCTTGCGCTGGAGTGTGCTCCAGCTCGTAGCGTCTGCCGCCCAAGGACATCGACCCGATCGAAGGGGATCTCGTGCGATACACACTGTTCGGCAGGACCGGCCTGCGGGTGAGCGAGCTGAGCCTCGGCGCCATGACCATCGGTGAGGACTGGGGGTGGGGCGCCTCGAAGGAGACGAGCGGCCGCATCCTCGACGCCTACGCGGACGCGGGCGGCAACTTCGTCGACACGGCCGACATCTACACCGACGGCAGCTCGGAGACGATCCTCGGCGAACTCCTCGAAGGGCGCCGGGAGGAATTCGTCCTGGCCACCAAGTACACCGGCGCGACGCGCAAGGGCGATGTCAACTCCGCGGGCAACCACCGCAAGAACCTCGTGCAGTCGGTCGAGGCGAGCCTGAAGCGGCTGCGCACCGACCGCGTCGACGTGCTGTGGGTGCACGCGCGGGACAACTTCACCCCGGTCGAGGAGGTCATGCGGGCCCTCGACGACCTCGTGCGGGCCGGGAAGGTGCTCTACGTCGGGGTCTCCGACTGGCCCGCGTGGGAGATCGCGCAGGCCAATACGCTGGCGGAGCTGCGGGGCTGGACCTCCTTCGCGGGCTCGCAGCTGTACTACAACCTGCTGGAGCGGACCCCGGAGCGCGAACTGCTCCCGCAGGCCCGGGCCTTCGACCAGGCCGTGCTCGCCTGGGGCCCGCTCGCGGGCGGCAAGCTCACCGGGAAGTACCGCCGCGGCGAGCCGGGCCGTCTGGTCACCGAGCCCAGGGGCTACGCCGGGCCGGCCAACGAGGACGAGGTGATCACCGCGGTGCTGGAGGTCGCCGAGCAGGGCGGCTGGAGCCCCGCCCAGGTGGCGCTGGCGTGGCTCCTGGGCCGGCCCGGCAACATCGTCCCGATCATCGCCGCGACGAAGGAGAGCCAGCTCGCCGACAACCTCGCCGCCACGCGGGTGGAGCTGGACGCGGACGCCGTCCGGCGGCTCGACGAGGTGAGCGCGGTGCCGCTGGGCTTCCCCCACGCCTTCCTCCGCGAGGAGGGCACCCAGGAGACCGTCTACGGCGACCGCCGCCAAGCCATCGTGGACCGGCGCTCGACGTACCGCCGCACGGCGACCGACATCCGGTAGCGGCTTCCTCAACGGGCCGACGGCGCCCGGCCGGTGGGGAGATAGGGGCCGGGGCCCTTCAGGGTGCGGTGGATGGGGGCGGTCGCCGTGTGACGCAGGCCCGGCAGGGCGGCCACCGATTCGGTGAGGTAGCGGTAGAAGAGCTGGGCGGACGTGACGTCGATGCTGGCGTAGAGGTTGGCCGTGCCGGTCACGGCGGCGGCGAAGGCCACCTCGGGGTGTCCGGCCAGCACCGCCCCCGCCTCGGCGAGGCGGGACGGGTCGATCTCCAGCCACAGGGCGGCCCGGAAGTTCCGGTGCATGACGTCCGGGTGGTAATCGACGTCGAAGTACAGCACGCCGGCCGATCTCAGCTCGGTGATGCGGCGGCGCACGGTCGAGGGGGACAGGCCCGTCGCGGCCGCCAGTTCGGCGGGCGCCGCCCGGCCGTCCCGGGCCAGCAGGTCGAGCAGGTGCCGGTCGCCGTCGTCCAAGGCCACCGGAGCGGCGGCGCCGGTGGCGGGCCCCGGCACGGCCGGGGGTGTGAGCGCCGCGACCTGCGCGGCCGTCAGCGGCCCGCTCTTGTTGATCGCGCTGAGGTCCTGGCCGAAGAAGATGTGCAGGAGGCAGTGCGCCGAGACGTCCACCACCTGGGGAGTGCGCGGCAGCTTCTGCAGGAGCATCGGTTCCTCCAGGCCGGGGCCGCGCGTGCGCATCGAGCAGGAGATCTCCGTGCCGCCGGAGCTGAGGCTGACCCAGCTGGTGTCCGTACGCCGCGCCATCGCCTCCCCGATGGAGACGGCGGCGTCGGGCGTGCACCGGACGCGGATGATCCAGGGGGAGTCCCCCAACCGCAGCGGATCCGTCAGGCCCAGGACCCGGAGCCTGCCCGTGGACCGCAGCCGTGACCAGCGGCGGGCCGCGGTCTGGTCGGACACCCCGAGGGCGTCCGCGAGCTCCCGGAACGAGGCCCGCCCGTTGATCTGCAGGGCGTGGGCGAGCGCCAGGTCCTCCTCCGACAGATCACGGTCGACGCGGCCGGGGATGTCGAGATACGTCTTCATGGCGCCCCATCATGTCGGATCTGCGCGGAACAGCGGCGATGGCTCATGGAATCACCCGTGGCGTCCCACACTCGCCGGAGGGATCGCGCCGAGACCATGAGCTCGCTTCCGGTCCCGGACATCCAGCCCGATCCGAACGGAGAACCTGACATGCGCAAGTGGTGGCCGCTGACGGCGGTCTGCCTTGGCGCCTTCATCCTGCTGGTCGACGTGACCATCGTGAACGTCGCGCTGCCCAGCATGGCTGACGACCTCGATGCCTCCTTCACCTCGCTGCAATGGGTGATCGACGGCTATGCCCTGGCGCTCGCCGCCCTCCTCCTGGCCTCCGGCTCCCTCGCGGACCGCTTCGGCCACCGGCGGTGCTACGTCTACGGCCTGGGGCTCTTCGCCCTGGCCTCGCTCGTGTGCGGCCTGGCGCCCGACGCGGGCGTGCTGATCGCCGCCCGCGTGGTGCAGGGTGCCGGAGGCGCCGCCATGTTCGCCACGGCCCCCGCGCTCCTGCTCACCTCCTACCAGGGCAGGGACCGGGGTACGGCCTTCGGCGTGTGGGGCGCGGCCAACGGCGCCGCCGCCGCGGCGGGGCCCCTGCTCGGCGGCCTGCTCACCGAGCAGATCAGCTGGCCCACGATCTTCTGGGTCAACCTGCCGGTCGCCGCCGTCGCCATCGCCATGACGCTGCGCGTGGTCCGCGCCGACCAGCCGCGCGAGCCGTCCGGCAGCGGCGCGCCGGCCCGTATCGACGTCCCCGGCGCGACCGCCTTCACCGTCGCCGCGGCCACCCTCACCTACGGACTCATCCGCGGCGGGGACGCGGGGTGGGCCTCGGCCGAGATCCTGGCGGCCTTCGCCGTCACCGTCCTGGCGCTCGCGGCCTTCGTGGTGATCGAGCACCGCGCGGCGCGGCGCGGTGGTGTCCCGATGCTGGACCTGGCGCTGCTGCGGCGCCCGTCGTTCGCGGGCCTGATGAGCGGTGCGCTGCTGCTCCAGGGCAGCGCCTTCGGCTGTCTGGTGCTGGTGTCCCTGTGGCTGCAGTCCGTCCTGGGCCTCGGCCCGGTCGCGGCGGGCCTCGCCCTGACGCCGCTGGCAGGGGCGTCGTTCCTCGTCTCCGCGGTGGCCGGGCGGCACATCCAGCGGCTCGCACCGCGGCTGCCGATCGGCGTCGGGCTGCTGTTCGTCGCGGCGGGCATGCTGTCGCTGCGCGCCGGCATGACGGCCGACGCGGGGCGGGCCTCCCTCATAGGGGGACTCGTGGTCACCGGGATCGGCGTGGGCCTGGCCACGCCGGTGCTGGTCTCGGCCGCCACCTCCACCGTGCCGCCGCGGCGGGCGGGGATGGCCGGCGGGGCGGTCAACACCTTCCGCCAGCTGGGCATGACGCTGGCCATCGCCGTCCTCGGTGCGGTCTTCACCAGCCGGACGGCCACCGCGCTCGCCGGGTCCGGGACGGTCCCGGACGCCGACAAGAGCGCCGCCGCGCTGGCCGCCGGGCAGGCGCGGCACGTGCTGGACGCGGCACCCCCGGCCCACCGGGACGCGGCCCGGCACGTGGTGCACCAGGCGTTCGCCGCGGGGCTCGACCGGGTCTTCCTCCTGTCGTCCCTCGCGGCGGCGCTCGGCGGGCTGATCGTGCTGGCTCTGGTGCGGCCGCCGAACCGGACGGCCGCCCCGGGCGGCGACGCGCCGGCCGGGCCGGCGCGGCGTCCCCGGCGGGACTCGGTGTCCTCGGCGATGTGACGTCCTCAGCGATGTGCGGCGGTCGGGGCGGGGGCGGCGCGTGTGGCGCCACGGCCCGCCCCGACCGCAGACTTGCCCTACACCTCGTCAGATCGTAAGGAGCACCGCCATGTCCGCCACGGCAGCCCGCCCGACGTTCCTCCTGGTCCACGGAGCCTGGCACCGGTCCACGTGCTGGGCGGCTCTGCGGGCTGCCCTCGCCGCGGACGGCCTGCGGTCCCGCACGGTCGACCTGCCCAGCGCGGGCCCGCAAGGCACGCCCACCGCCGGTGTGTACGACGACGCTGAGGCGATATCCGCCCAACTACGGCAGATCGACGGCCCTGTCGTCCTCGTCGCCCACTCCTACGGCGGCATCCCGGCCGCCCAGGCGGTCACCGAAGGGTCAAACGTCGTCCACGCCGTCTATCTCGCGGCCTACATGCCGACGGAGGGGGAGTCCCTCCACGGCATCCACGGCCGCGACACCACCGGACCCGAGGATCTCAGCGGCACCTCTCCCGTCTTCTTCGACCCCCGCACGGCGCTGTACGGCGACATGCCCGAGGAGGAGGCCGAGCGCGCCATCGGGCAGCTCGTCGAGCAGAGCCTGCGGTCGTTCCAGCAGCGGGTGACCCGGGCGGCGTGGCGCACCGTGCCCTCCACGTACGTGATCTGCGCACGCGACCGGGCCCTTCCGCCCGCCCTCCAGGAAAAGATGTCCACCCGTGCCACCCACGTGGAACGCCTCACCACCGGCCACTCCCCTTTCCTCTCCGCCCCGAGGGAACTGGCCGCGCTGCTGGGCAAGTTCGGCTGAGGCTCACCCCAACTGGTCGCACCAGCGGCCCTGGACCATCGTCTGGAACGCCCGGGAGCCGTCGCGCCTGAACAGGATGTCCGCGTAGCGGAGCCGCCGGGTGTGTCCCTGGGCAGTCATCACCGGACCCGTGAAGACCACGGCGATCGCGGGGCCGAGGAAGACGGGGGTGCGGGTGGACTCGAAGGCGATGTCCTCGGCGCCGTCCCCCATCACCCGCCCCACGATCTCGGCGAACCGCCCGGGAAAAGCAGCGGCGCCGGGAGGGAGGTCCGTCTACGCTCGCCCCCATGCCCACGCTCGATGACGCGACGTTTCCGGCCCATATCACCACGCGCCTCGCCGCGTTGCCCCACGTGGAGGCCGTGGCCCTGGGAGGGTCGCGGGCCGGCGGGACGCATGGGCCCGACAGTGACTGGGACTTCGCCGTCTATTACCGCGGGGCGTTCGACGTGGCGGGGGTCCGGGCTCTCGGGTGGCCCGGGGAGGTGTCCGGGATCGGGGAGTGGGGCGGGGGAGTGTTCAACGGGGGTGCCTGGCTGGACGTCGACGGGCGGCGCGTCGATGTGCACTACCGGGACCTGGACGACGTCGAGTTCCAGCTCGCGGAGGCGCGCGAGGGGCGCTTCCGGGTCGAGAAGCTGATGTTCCACCTGGCCGGCATCCCGACCTACCTCGTCGTCGCCGAACTGGCCGTCAACCGCGTGCTCCACGGTGAGCTCCCGCGCCCCGGCTATCCCGGAGCGCTGCGGCGCCACGCGCCCCAGCGCTGGTCCAACGACGCCCGGCACACGCTCGCCTACGCCCGCGCGGCCCACGCCGGACGCGGGCATCTCGCCGACTGCGCCGGAGCGATCGCCACCGCCGCCTGCCAGGCGGCACACGCGGTGCTGGCGGCTCGCGGCCAGTGGGTCACCAACGAGAAGACGCTGGTGGATCAGGCCGGGCTCCGGCACATCGACAGAGTCCTCGGCGGCCTGACCCCCCAGCCGCGGGCGCTGAGCACCGCGATCGACGAGGCCGCGGCCCTGCTGGAGGAAGCGGTCGCGGCGGCACGCGCGTGACGACCGTTTCCACGAGCCGGCCGGGTCCGGTGCCGGGGAGCATCTCCGGCAGCGGGCCGGTCATGGTGAGGCGGAGGGCGAGCGCGGTGTGCGCGCCCTCGACAGCGGCGTGCCGGCCCGGACGTCCAGCCGCATACGGTGACGCGCGGTCGGCTGCTCCGATCGGCCGAAGCCGCGTACGCCACCCGCATGGCCGTCAGCCGCGGTCACCCACACGGCTGTAGCCGGTCGGGAAGGCTCCGGTGGCGGGCCCCCGCGTGCCCTACCGTTCGTACGGGCCGGACGCGCGGGAGAGGCGGACCGGGACGGAGTCTGTAATGCTGAAGCCGTTCCATCCCGCTCCCGATCTTCGAGGAAGCCCATGAGCAGTGGCGTGAACGGCGGACGGGGGGACGCGCGGCCCGGATCCGTTCACGCGCAGGGAGCGACACCCGGCACCTCCGGTGACAGCTGCCCCGTACGGCCCGTACGGGGGAGCACATGAGTGAGCGTGCAACGCCAAGTACGCCTTGTACACGCCCTCTTGGGGTCGGGATACTCGACAAGAAGTTGGCATGGACGCGGCTTTTGTCAAGAGGGCCGGCGGCCATGCCTCAGCCCTTCGGGCCCTGAGTGCCCCACCACCGGGTCCGTCCCCCCACTGGAGGTGTCAGTTGAAGCCTTCCCGGATTCGTGCGCGTGCCGCCCTGGCCGCCAGCGCGACGGCCGCGCTCGCGGCCGTGACCCTCGCGCCGCAGAGCGCCGGGGCGCAGGGCGCGGCGGCTCCTCGTCAGCTCACCGCGGTCTCGGCCG
This sequence comes from Streptomyces sp. NPDC020379, assembly GCF_044387105.1. Taxonomy (NCBI): domain Bacteria; kingdom Bacillati; phylum Actinomycetota; class Actinomycetes; order Kitasatosporales; family Streptomycetaceae; genus Streptomyces; species Streptomyces sp. NPDC020379. The sequence goes on along the minus strand of NZ_JBIRVR010000007.1, from coordinate 45,748 downwards.
GACAGCTGGCCCGGACGCTCCTCGGCCGACTGAAGGGGCAGGACGCGGGGGCGTATTACGACGAGGGCTCGCACAGACTCGTCGTCGACGTCGTGGACCGGGCTGCGGAGAGCGTGGTCCGCGCGGCGGGCGCCGAGCCCAGGCTCGTGACGTACTCCCAGGCCGAACTCGACTCCACGAAGGCGGCGTTGGACGCCACGCCCGCGATCCCCGGCACCACCTGGGGGCCGGATCCGCGGACGAACCGGGTCGTCGTCACCGCCGACCCCACGGTCACGGGAACGAAGCTGGCCCGGCTCAAGAAGACCGTCGGCTCCTTCGGTGACACCGTGCTCATGCGGAGAACGGCCACGAAGCTCACCCGGTTCATCGCGGGCGGCGACGCCATCTGGGGCCGCGATTTCTCCGCCCGCTGCTCCGTCGGCTTCAACGTCAAGCGGCCCGGCAAGCCGGACGGCTTCCTCACCGCGGGGCACTGCGGCAACGTGATCAAGAGCTGGGCCGAGAAGCAGGGCGGCCCCGAGACCGCGAAGACCGTCGACTCGAAGTTCCCCGGCACCGACTTCTCCCTCGCGGAATACACCGCCACCGTCGGCCACCCGAGCGCCGTGAACCTCTACAACGGCCAGTCGCTGACCGTCAACGGGGCCCGCGACGCGGTCGTGGGCGACAAGGTCGGCCGCAGCGGCTCCACCACGAACGTCCACTACGGCACCGTCACCGCGGTCAACCAGACGGTGAACTACCAGGAAGGGCAGGTCACCGGCCTGGTCAAGACCGACGTCTGCGCCCAGCCGGGCGACAGCGGCGGCGCCTTCTTCGCGTACGACCCGCAGAAGCCGACGGCCAGTGCGCCCGCCCTGGGCATCACCTCCGGCGGCGACGGCGACTGCATGATGGGCGGGACCACCTTCTTCCAGCCGGTGGTGGCGGCCCTCAACGCGTACGGCGCGTCGGTCGGCGGCGGTTGACGGGCGCTCCCCGCGTGCGGCACGAGCCGGTCCCCGGACGCACCTCCACGGTGTCCGGGGGCCGGCTCGTGCCGCACGCGGCCTTGCGTCCGTACCGCCGGGCCGACTCCTCGCCCACGGGGCCGCGCGGGTGGCCGGGGAATCCCCGGCGTCCACGGGCTGACCTCCGGGGCCGTGCACCGGCGGTGGTTTACAGGGGCGCACCGGCCGTCCGCCGTTATGGGAAGAACATCACGAATGCTGGATGCGGAAGTGGGGATGCTCTTTTCTCAAGTTCAGCGATGACGTGAGGGAGCTCCCAAGTGGCCGCTCGGCATTCCACGCCCTTCTCGCGGCCCGACGCCGCCGGCACCGGCCTCACCGCTGACGCGTCCCCGGACGCCGGGCCGCCGCTTTCCCCCGGGAGCCGGCAGGCGCGGGGCCTGATCGGACAGCGGCGTGGCGCCGCGCGGGAGACGCTCCCGGAGCGCTTCTTCGAGATCGCCTGGCACGAGCAGCCGCTGCCCGCAGGGCGGGAGCCCGTGCCCCTGGCCGACGTCCGCTGGCTCGTCGCCGACCTCGGCTCGGGCGGCGCTCTCGCCACGGAGCTCGCCGGAGCCCTCACCGCCGCCGGGGCGCGGTGCGAGCTCCTCACCCCCGAGCACCTCACCGCGGCCGCCTGCGCGGGCGCCGGTGGCCTCGCGCTGTGCGCCGACCCGGCCGCCGGGCCCGACCTGTCACCGGGACTGTCGCTGCGGCTCGTGCAGAACACCCTGGCCGTCGTACGCACACCCGCACCCTGCCCCGTATGGCTGCTCACCCGGGGCGCCAGGGCCGTGTCGCCGGGCGACGCGGGGCACCCGGACGCCGCCGCCCTGGGCGGCTTCGCGCGCGTGGTCACGCGGGAGTGCCCCGGTCTGCGCCTGACCCAGGCCGACGCCGATCCGGCCGCCGGGGCCGAGCAGTTGCTCCCCGAACTGGCCGCCGGACCGGCGGGCGAGGAGGTGGCCTGGCGCGGCGGCGTCCGCTACGTGGCCCGGCTGGTCCCCGCCCCGCCGGCACCCGGTGGGCAGACGTGGCCGGTCCCGGAGCCGGTCGCGTACGGGGAGGATGTCTTCAGGCTACGGCCCGGTGGCGACGGCACCCTCGACGGCCTCCGCCTGGTGCGGGAGGAGCGCCGGGCGCCCGGCCCCGGCCGGGTGGAGGTCCGAGTGAGCGCCGCGAGCCTGAACCTCCGGGACGTCATGAACGCCCTCGGCCTGCTGCCGGCCGGGAGCGAGCGGCGAGAGCTGGGCAGCGACTTCGCCGGTACGGTCACCGCGGTCGGGCCGGACGTCGAAGAGTTCGGGCCGGGCGACCGGGTGGTGGGGATCGGGGACGGAACGGCCGGATCGTTCGTCGTCACCCCCGCGACCCTGCTCCGCGCGCTCCCGGACGGGATGACGGCGGCACAGGCCGCGGCTCTCCCGACCGCGTATCTCACCGCCTGGTATGCCCTGTGCCATCCGGCGCGGCTCGCTCCCGGACGGAGCGTGCTCGTGCACGCGGCGACGGGCGGGGCCGGTCTGGCCGCCGTCGCCCTGGCCCGCCGCTGCGGCGCCCTGGTGCTCGCCACGGCGGGCAGCGAGAAGAAGCGGCGGTGGCTGCGTGACCTCGGCGTCGAGCACGTCATGGACTCCCGCACCCTCGCCTTCGTGGACGACGTCCGCCGGATCACCGGCGGCCGTGGGGTGGACGCCGTGCTCAGCTCCCTCACCGGAGCGGCCCGCCGGGCCGGACCCGGCCTCCTCGCGCCCGGCGGGCACTTCGTCGAGCTCGGCGACCAGGACGTCACCCCGCTGCCCAGGCTCAAGGACGGCGTCACGACCAGCCGCGTGCTGCTCGACGAGATGCTCGAGGAGCACCCGGACTTCATGGCCGCGCGGCTGGGGTCGATCCTGGACGACGTGGCGGCGGACCGGCTGCCGATGCTCCCGTACCGCGAATTCCCGCTGGAACAGGCCGTGGAGGCCATGCGTGCCATGGCCGCGGCCGAGCACATCGGCCGACTGGTCCTCACCGTGCCGACCAGCGGCACGGCCCGGGCCCTGCCGCCGCGCGGCAGTTCACCCCTCGTCCGCCCCGGCGCTTCGTACATCATCTCCGGCGGCCTGCGCGGGCTGGGCCTGGAGGCCGCCGAATGGCTGGCCCGGCACGGTGCCGGACGGATCGTCCTCGGCGGGCGCTCACATCCGCGGCCGGAGGCGGCTGCCCGGCTCGACCGCGTACGGGCGGCCGGGACCGAGATCCGCATCGTGCTCGGCGACATCGCCGCCGACCGCACCGCCGGACGCCTCGTGGCCGCGGCGGTCGACGGCGGCCGACGGCCGGCGGGAGTGCTGCACACCGCCGGTGTGCCCGACGACGGCCTCGCCTCCGGGCTCACCGACGAGCGTGTCGGGAACGTGTGGCGGCCCAAGGCGGAGGGCGCCTGGCGGCTGCACCTCGCCACACTCGACCACCGGCCCGACTGGTGGGTGGCCTTCTCCTCCGCCGCCACCCTGGCCGGTACCCCCGGTCAGGCCGCCGGCGCCGCGGCCGACGCGTGGCTCGACGCCTTCGCGGCCTGGCGCCGGGCCCGGGGACTTCCCGCCCTCAGCGTGAGCTGGGGCCCGTGGCGGTGCGGCGGCGCGGTACGGCGCGTCACCGATGAGGCATACGCGGCCATCGGCGTCGACGAGGGCTTCCGGGCGCTCGAACAACTGCTGACTCACGGCCGCACCTGGACGGGCGTGTTCCGCCTGGACGAGGGGGCCGCTCGGTCATGACCGGGGGCGCGGGGGCGTTCAGCGGCGCACCGCGTCGGCACGCTGTCCGGGCAGGGCCCCCGCCCCGGTGAGTTCGCGTGCAAGGGACGACCGGCTGAGCAGGATGAGCCCGGTGAGGATCAGCGCCACGCCGGCCAGTTCGGCCACCGTCCACCAGCCGCCGCGGATCCGCTCCCTGTAGAGGGCCACGCCCAGCGCCACGCTCGTACCGGCGTCGCCCAGGGTCAGGGCCGGCTGGGAGAAGACCAGGGAGCCGGACTGGAGGGCGTTCTGCAGCAGGAAGAGCGCGGTCACGCCCGTCGCCGCGAATCCGTACGTCTGCCAGGCGGAGAAGAAGCCGCCGGCGCCCGCCGCGTCCCAGCGCAGCACCGCGGTCTTGAGCAGGGCCGCCGTCAGCGCGTAGCAGATCGCGGCGGCCATCGCGAGGCAGGAGGCCCGGACGGGACCGGGGGCCCGCGCCGCCGCCACGGCGATCAGAGCCGCGGTCACGGCCAGACAGCAGGCCAGGACCAGCGGCCAGCGGCCCGGGGGAACGGCCGTGTGCCCGGCGCCCGGCGCGGCCGCCCACAGCGCGATGCCGAGCCCCGCCGTGATGCACGCCGCCGCCCGCCACACCTCGGCGGGCAGTCGCCGGCGCAGGATCACCCCGGCGAGCAGCAGCGCCGAGGGCAGTTCCAGCACGAACACCGGCTGCACGACCGACAGCGGCCCGTAGCTCAGCGCCAGCGCCTGGAAGCAGGCCGCCGCGACGACGGTCGCGATGCCCGCCAGCCAGACCCGCTGCCGGGCCAGCCGGGCGATCAGGGTCCACCGCAGGCCCTCCTCCACGGGCACCCGGCCGGCGGCCTTGCGCTGCAACACCGTGGCCAGCGCGTTGCAGGTGGTGGTGAGCAACGCGAACAGCACAGCCGCCACCGTGTTCACGGGCCGCCTCCCGGTGCCGGAATCCCCGCCCGCAGCGGGCCTGCGGACACCGACCATCCTGCGGCCGACGCCGCGTCAGGACCGCCGCCGACACACGTGAGCGGGCCCGTTCGCCTCAGGCCGACGGGCGCAGCCGGGGCACCGGCCGCCCGCCCGCGGCCTTCCGTACGGACCCGAGGAGCGCCGCGAGGAGCGGTGGCGCGGCCTCCGCCACGACCGGCTCCCTCGGCACGAGCAGGACGCGGTGTCCGTTGCAGGGCTGCGCGGCCGGATGCGGCCAGGTGTCGACAAGTGCCTTGAGCGCGAGGCTGACCAGGGCGAGCAGGAGCTCCACGTCCGCGTCGCACTCCAGGAGGACGGTGACCCACGCCGCTCCGGGATACGGCCGGATGGCGCTGCTCTGCCGGAGGACGGGCAGCAAATCCGCCAGGACGGCACGGGTGAGGTGGAGGTCGGCCTCCCGTCCGGAGTGGAAGTGCACCACCTCGGACTCCGCTGTGAGCAAGGCGTCGCCGACGCGACAACTGGGTCTGCCTCGCGCGAGGTCCGGCCAGGTCTCCAGCTGGGCCATGGCACGGTGAGCCGCGGTCATACCCCCATCCTCGCGCGCGCACTGACGGGCGAACACCCCGTGGGACGCGTTCCGGGCATTCATACCGGGGCTTGAGGAACCGCCCCGGACCGCAGCCGCTCCCTCCTCAGGCCCCTGGACGGGCCGGGACCTCGAAGACGAGCTCCAGGCCGTCCTCCTCGTCCCACTGCTCCCCGGTCTCGGTGAAGCCGAAGCCCGCGATCGTGGCCAGGGAGGCCGTGTTGCCGGGGCTGATCGTCGCTCGCACGGTGGCGACCGTGGGTTCGGCCGCTGCCCGGCGGAGGAGCTCGGTCAGGGTGGCGCGGGCGTAGCCTCGGCGGCGGAAAGCGGGAGCGATCGAGTAGCCGATCTCGACCGTGCCCGCCTCGTCGGGCGGGCCGTGGAAGCCCGCGTGGCCGACGACGAGGCCCCCGTCGCCGACGACCGCCTGCCGCGCCATCCACCGCGCGCGGCCGGGGTCGGCGGCCATCTGGCCGAGCCGGTACCGCCACAGCCACCGTGCTCTGTCGGTCAGGAAATAGTCGCTCAGCGCGACACCGGCGATGGTGCCGGCCGCGGCCAGGTCTCCGCCGAGCAGAGCGGACATCGCCTCGCCGGACAGCTCGACGAAGCGGATGCGGGGTTCATCGGTCATCCGTGGATGTTCGCCGACCGGGCCGGAGGCGTCCAACGATTTCGAGGTGAGAGTTGCCCGCCGCGTCGTTAATTTGGAGCCATGACTGCCCGAGGCCGGTATCTCGCGGCCGCCGGGGTGTTCGCGGTCGGGATGGCGGGGACCACGCTGCCGACGCCGCTGTACGGGCTCTACCGGGAGCGGATCGGCTTCTCCGAGCTGATGGTGACGGTCGTCTTCGCGGTCTACGCGCTCGGTGTGATCGCCGCGCTGCTCGTCGCCGGTGACTTCTCCGACGTCCTGGGGCGGCGCCCGGTGCTGCTGGCCGCTCTGGTGCTGTCGCTGATGAGCGCGGTGTGCTTCCTGTGCGAGGACGGGCTGCCGCTGCTGTTCGCGGGGCGGCTGCTCTCGGGTTTCTCCGCCGGGCTGCTCAGCGGGACCGCGACGGCCGCCGTGCTGGAGCTGGCGCCCCCGGAGTCGCGCGGGCGGGCGGGGTTCGCCGCCACGGCCGCCAACATGGGCGGCCTGGGCTGCGGTCCGCTGCTGGCGGGGACCTTGGCGCAGTACGCGCCGTGGCCGCTCCGGCTGCCCTTCCTCGCCCACATCGGCCTGCTTCTGGCGGCCCTCGCCGTCACCTGGGGACTGCCGGAGACCGTGGCGCGCCGTACTCCCCGGCCGCCGCTCCGCCCTCAGGGCATGGCCGTGCCCGAGGAGGCGCGCGGGGCGTTCGTGCCGGCGGGGCTGGTGGCGTTCGCCGGCTTCTCGCTGATGGGGCTGTTCACCGCGGTGGCGCCCAGCTTCGTCGCCCAGACCCTGGGGGTGCGCAACCTGGCGGTCACCGGCGCGGTCGTCTTCTCGGTGTTCTGCGCCTCCACGGCGGGCCAGTTCCTGATGGGCCGGATGGGCGTCCGGCGCGCGCTGCCCGCCGGCTGCCTGGTGCTGACGTGCGGAATGGCGCTGGTGGGGGCCTCTCTCCTGGGGGAGTCCCTGCCGGTGCTGATCGTGGGCGCGGTCGTCGGGGGCCTGGGCCAGGGCCTGGGCTTCCGCGCGGCCATGGTGAGCGTGAGCGAGGTCGCCCCGGATCAGCACCGCGGCGCGACGATCTCGGCCTTCTTCGTCGTCGCCTACGTCGGCATCTCGCTGCCGGTGGTCGGGGTCGGTGCCCTCACCCTCGCGCTGGGGCTGCGCGGGGCGGGCCTGGTCTTCGCGGGCTGCGTGATCCTGCTGTCGGCCGGGGTGGGCGTCTTCCTGCTGCGCGGGCCCCCGCGGACGGGCTGACGGAAAAGCACGGTGGCGCAGGCTTCGAGAGCCTGCGCCACCGTGCGTCCCGCCGTGTGCGGTCAGCGCGTCGCCGCGGCCCGCTGCCGTACGTAGCCGGTCAGGGCCAGCGCCAGTGCCAGGCCGCCGGTGAAGTACAGCTGCACCCGGGTGTCGGCGTTCAGGGTCATGAGCACCAGCGCCCCCACCACACCGGCCAGCGTCACCCAGGTCAGATACGGGAAGGCCCACATCCGCACCACCAGCCGCTCGGGCGCCTCGCGCTCCAGCCGGCGGCGCAGCAGCAGCTGCGAGGCGGCGATGAAGCCCCACACCACCAGCACGACGCCGCCGACCATGTTCAGCAGCCAGGCGAAGACGGTGGTGGGGTACCAGTACGACAGCAGGACGGCGAAGAAGCCGAACGCGCAGGAGGAGAGCACCGCGCGGCGCGGCACCCGGCCGGAGACCTTGCCCAGGGCCTTGGGCCCCTGGCCGCGCGAGACCAGTGAGTAGGCCATGCGCGAGGAGCCGTAGATGTTGGCGTTCATCGCCGACAGCAGGGCGATCAGGACGACGACGTTCATGATCTGGCCGCCGCCGGGGACGCCGAGGCGGTCGAGCACGGCCGCGTACGGGCCGTCCTCCGTGACGGCCTTGTCGTTCCAGGGGATCAGCGTGACGATCACCAGCATGGATCCGACGTAGACGATGCCGATCCGCCACATCGTCGTCCGCACGGCCTTGGCCACGCCGCGCACCGGGTTCTCGGACTCGGCGGCCGCGATGGTCACCGTCTCCAGGCCGCCGTACGCCGCCAGCGAGGCCAGGAGCCCGATCATCAGCCCGTTCGCGCCGTTGGGCAGGAAGCCGCCGTCGTGGAGGAGGTGGGCGCCGCCGGGGGAGTCGCTGCCGGGCAGCACGCCCAGGACGGCGAGGGTGCCGAGGATCAGGAAGAGGGCGATGGCGCCGATCTTCAGGGCGGCGAACCAGAACTCGAACTCACCGAAGTGGGAGACCGCGCCCAGGTTGGTGCCGCAGAAGAGCGCCATGAAGACCAGCACCCACAGCCAGGACGGGGTGCCGGGCAGCCAGCCCTGCACGATGTGGGCGGCGCCGATCGCCTCGATCGCCACGCCCACGACCAGCAGGGTCCAGAACATCCAGCCGGCGGTGAAGCCCGCCCACCGGCCGATCGCGCGGTCGGCGTGCACGGAGAAGGAGCCGGAGGCCGGGTTCGCGGCGGACATCTCGCCGAGCATGCGCATCACGAACATCACGAGCAGCCCGGAGGCGGCGTAGGCCAGCACGATCGCGGGGCCCGCGGCCGCGATGCCGGCACCGGAGCCCACGAAGAGGCCCGCGCCGATGACTCCGCCGAGGGCGATCATCGAGAGGTGCCGCTGCTTGAGTCCGTTCGACAGCGGGGAATCCTGCTGGGGAGCGTCCTCCCGCAGTGGGGGAGGAGACGCGAGTGTCCGGCTCATGGTCGTACCTGTCCAATATGCGAGAACGAAGGTACGAGTATGAGCAAGTCGGTGAAAGCCCGGCCCGGCCGTCCGATATCCGGACGTTCACTTCACGCAGAGTGATCGAAACGGTGCGGGAGCGCCACGCGGGGCCGCCGCCGGGAGAACGGCCGGAACGGCCCGTTACCGACGCCGCACCGGCCTGTCACCGTGCACCGTGCGACCGCCCCTCGCGGCCGCGCGAGGAGGTGTCATGACCACCGTCTCCGGCACGCGCGTCGAGGTGCTCTCCCGCGATGTGCCGCCGCCGGGCAGCACGATCGCGGTGTCCGCCCGGCTCTCCGTCACCGTCGGGGCCCCCGAAGGCGTGGCCGACCTGACCGGCGAGCTCCGCCGGCTCGTCGAGGGCTCGGGTGTGGCGGAGGGCACCCTGCACGTGTACTGCGGCCACACCACCTGCGGCCTCGTCGTCAACGAGCGGGACCCGGGCCTGGAGAGCGACATGGAGCACCTGCTGGAGCGGCTCGTCCCGCACAGCGCCCACCACCCCTACGCCCACGACAAACTGCGCACGCCCGCCGAGCGGCTGGAGCACGGCGCCGAACGCGACAACGGCCATTCCCACGCGCGCGCCTGGCTGGCCACCCACCCCGAGCTGAGCATTCCGGTCACGGCCGGCGAGCTCCACCTGGGCCGGTGGCAGGCCGTCATGCTCGCCGAGTTCGACGGGCCGCGCAGCCGAGAGCTGCTGGCCCGCGTCCACACGGCCCTGCCGGTCACCTGAACCCCGGCCGCCCGGCAGCCCGTTCCACGCGGGCGGACGGGGCGGCCCGTTCGCCTGCGGGAGCCGCGTGGCAACGGGCATCCTGTGGGCATGGCTGAGCTCGATGGTGAGAACGTGCCCGCGTACCGGATGGTCCGGGTGACCGCGCCCGAGGCGCCGGTGGCGGCGCTGGCGGACGTGGAGGCGTGGCGGGCCCGGGAGGCGTACCCCGAGATCCTCCTGGCCGGCGGGCCTGTCTTCGGCGTGGTGCGCGAGCGCGAGGAGGGCGGCTGGGAGATCGTCTCGTCCTTCTCCGGCCTCGCTCCCCAGGACGCCCGCGACGACATGGGCTGCCAGTTCCGCAAGCTGGCGCAGGAGGCGGAGAAGGACGGGGACACGGCCGCGTACGAGGAGTGCGTGCGGGCGGCGAAGCGCACCGACTGGGAGACCGTCGACGAGATGACCGTGCTGGGCGCGCGCTACCGCGTCGCGCGGGCGGAGCGCTTCATCCGCTCCGGCGAGCAGGGGCCCGAGCCGCCCCGGCCCAGCGACCCGGACCCGGCCGTGCCGGGCGAGTCGTACAAGGCGCGGGACGCCGAACGCGGCCTGGTCATCGACCCGTTCACCGTCACCGGCATGTCCGAGGGCATCCTCAAGGTCGAGCTGCTCGCCCTCGTGCGCAAGGCCGGCGCCGGGCCCCGGGACGTCCGCGACGACTCACTGCGCGCCGCGCAGACGCACCCCGGGGGAGTACTGCTGCCCGCGACCTTCGGGACGGCCGAGAAGGAGTACGGCCACTGGCGGCCCGACTCCGCCGGCACCGCCACCACACCGCAGGGCGCGCGGGACACCCTCGCCATGGGCCTGCGGGTGATGATCCCGTGGCACCTCGGCCTCACCCCGGAGCAGCGCGCCCCCTATATGGCCGCCGCCGACCGGCTCGACGCGGAGCGCGGCGACGAACTTGAGGTGGCGGGGCGCCGGTTCAAGGTGGTGCGCATCGAACGGCTGGTGCGCATCGGGCCGGACGGGCCCGAGGGCCCGCGCCCCTCCGACCCCGATCCGCAGCCGCCCGTGATGGTGCAGGACCGGCAGCTGCGCGAGCAGGGCGTCATCACCGGCGACGAGGACGAGGACGCGCCCATCGAACTCGACGAGCACACACAGCGGCTGGCCGACCTCTTCCGGGAGGAGGAGGCCAGGCGGGACGCGCGTGCGCGGGGGCGCTGACCCGGTCTCCATCCCCGGCGACAGCGCCCCTGGTCATCGCTCCGCTCTTCGCAGCAGCCACGCCGACGCGCAGCCGCCGAGGAGCACCGCCGCCGCGCCCGCCAGCTGGCTGGTCTCGACGCCGGAGGCGAAGGCGTCCAGCACCGCCGCCCGGTCGCCTTCCGTGGGCGCTTGCGCGAGGGCGGCGGGGAGGGACGCCGCGCCGGTGGCCGCCGCCGGGAGCAGGCCCGTGAAGCGGGAGTTCATGACCGCGCCCAGGACGGCGACGCCCAGGCTGCCGCCCAGCTCCGACATCGTGCCGTCGACCCCGGCGCCCGCCCCGGCCTTCTCGGGCGGGATCGCCCCCATGACCGCCTCGGCGATCGCGGGGTTGGCGAGCGCGCAGCCCGTGCCCATGAGGACGAGGCCGAGGAGCAGCACGCCGTAGCCGTCCGAGGCGAAGGCCGCGACGACCGCGAACCCGGCCGCCAGCAGGCCCACACCGACGGCGACCGCGAGCGGCAGCCGCAGCCGCCGCAGCAGCCTGGTCGAGATCCCGGTGAAGTTGAGGGCGACGACGGTGAGCGCGAACGGGGCCGTGCGCAGACCCGCTTCGAGCGGGGAGTAGCCGCGGACGAACTGCAACTGCTGGGACAGCAGGAACAGCGCGCCCGCGCTGCCGAAGGTGATCAGCACCACGCCCACGACGGCCCCCACGAACCGGCGGTCGCGGAAGAAGCCCATGTCCAGCATGGGGTGCGGGACGCGGCTCTCCCAGAGTGCGAACGCCCCGAGGACGAGCACCCCGCCCAGCGCGGGGAACACCACCCGGGCCGTGCCCCAGCCGTGCTCGGGCCCGGAGACGACCGCGAGGACGAGGGCCGACATGCCGACGGTGGACAGCAGGGCGCCGAGCAGGTCGGGCCGGTGCCCCTCGGGGTTCTTCGACTCGGGCACCAGCTTCCAGGCGGCGACGAGGCCGAGCAGCACCACGGGGATGTTGATCAGGAAGATCGCGCCCCACCGGAAGTGGCCGAGCACGAGACCGCCGATCAGCGGGCCGGCGGCGAAGCCGAGGGCGTTCACCGCCGCCCAGATCCCGATCGCCCGCAGGCGCTCCTCGGCGTCGAAGACCTGCATGACGACCGCGAGGGTGGTCGTCAGCAGCAGGGCCCCGCCGACGCCCATGCCCGCGCGGGCGGCGATCAGTTGACCGGTGGAGCCGGCGAGGCCGGCCGCGAGCGAACCGATGCCGAAGAGGGCGAGCCCCGTGAGCAGCATCTTCTTGCGGCCGTAGCGGTCGGCGGCGCTGCCCCCGGCGAGGAGCAGGCCGGACTGCACGAGCGAGTAGGCGTTGATCATCCACTGGACGTCCGCGGTCGTCGCGCCCAGCTCCCGGGTGAGGGAGGGCACCGCCACGTTCAGGACGGTGTTGTCCAGCACCACGGTGAGCTGGGCGAGACAGGTCACGCCCAGGATCAGCCACCGGGTGGGGAGCCTGGGCCCGGCCCGGGTGGCGTCGGCGGTCACGCTCATGCCGGAGGGGCGTAACGCGCGATGGGGTTGCGCAGGCTGCCCACGAGCTGGAGGGCGCCCGAGGGGTCGGCGAGGTCGACCATCTGCTGGTTGTTCCGCAGCTGGAGCCGGTTGAGGCAGGAGAGCGCGAACTCCTCGGCGAACATGTCGTACTGCTTGAACTTGTCCGCGAGGTGCGGTGCCGATGCCTGATAGTCCGTCACACAGGCGGCGACCGTCCGCCAGAACGTCTCCTCGTCGAGGACGCCCTCGGTGACCAGGACCGCGTTGAGATAGCGGAAGAAGCAGTCGAAGACGTCGGTGAAGACCGACAGCAGCTTCATGTCCTCGGGGACGTCCGCCCGCACGCGCCGGACCTCCGGGGGGAGATCCGCCAGGGGGTCCATGACGACGATCTCCTCGGCGATGTCCTTGAAGATCACCCGCTCGACCGTGCCGCCGTCGAGCACCATGATGACGTTCTCGCCGTGCGGCATGAAGGCCAGGTCGTAGGCGTAGAAGCTGTGCAGCAGGGGCGTGAGGTAGGCGTCGAGGTAGCGCCGCAGCCACACCTCGGGGGCGAGCCCCGACCGCTCGATGAGCGCGGCCGCGAAGGAGCGGCCCTCGTGGTCGGTGTGGAGCAGGGAGGCCATCGTGGCCAGGCGCCGGCCAGGCTCCAGGCCGTCGACGGGGCTCTCGCGCCACAGGGCGGCGAGCATCTTGCGGTAGGGGGAGTGGCGGTCGGTGGCCGCCTCGTACTGCCGGTGGTGGTAGCCGACGGCCGCCCGCTCCCGGATGATCGACAGGCGTGCCGCCTGGAGGACCTCGTCCTTGGCGACGAGGTCGGCGAGCCAGTCGTTGATGGCCGGGGTCGCCTCCATATAGGCGGCCGAGAGGCCCCGCATGAAGCCCATGTTCAGCACGGACAGCGCGGTCTTCACATAGTGCTTGGCCGGTGCGCTGGTGTTGAAGAACGTACGGACCGACTGCTGGGCGAGGTAGTCGTCCTCGCCGGGCCCGAGGCACACCAGCCGCTGCTGGGCGACCTCGGCGGCGAAGGTCACGGACAGCTTGTTCCACCACTGCCAGGGGTGGACGGGGATGAGGTGGTAGTCGGCGAGGTCGAGGCCGAGTCCGGACATGGTGTCCGCGAAGCGGCCGAGGAGCGTCTCGCCCAGCTCGTCGCGCATCAGCCGGTCGTGGTCGAGGCCCGCGCCCGAGGTGAAGGTGGAGTGGTCGCGGTGGGCGGCCAGCCAGATCAGCCGGACGGGGCTCGCGGCCTCGGGGGCGTACGCGTGGTATTCGTGCACCCCGAAGCCCAGGCGCCCGTTGTTGGCGACGAAGCCCGGGTGGCCCTCGGTCATGCCGGTCTCGATGGCCTGGAAGTCCGCGTCGGCGAGCTCCGCCGCGCTCACCGGCTTCTTCGCGAGCTTGTAGGCCGTGCCGGAGAGGGTGGAGCTGATCTCCTCCAGATAGACCGGGAGGATCTCGTCGGAGAGGCCGAGCGTGCCCCGCAGCTGGATGAGGAAGTCCAGCGCGTCCAGGGGGAGTTCCTCGCCCTGACTGTGGCGGGTGATGCTGTCGGCGTCGATCTGCCAGTGGTCGAGTGACAGGAGCCGGGCGGCGAACCGGTACTCCTGCGTGCCGTCGTCGCCGCGGACGACGAAGTGGCCGGGTGCGGTCGGCTCGGGGGCGAGCAGCCGCTCGTGGGAGAACTCCGCGAGCGCCTTGCGGATCAGCTGCCGGTTGGCGGCCGCCCAGTGGGCCGGGGTCAGGTGGGAGACGGCTTCACGGGGGTTCACGCGGTCACTCCTCGGGTTGCGGCCGGGCTGCTGTGGAACCGGTCGCGGGTGCAGACGCTGAGCAGGGCGTCCTTCTCGGGCTTCTCGATGGTGCGCACGGTCACGAAGCCGACGGCCGCGTTGAGCGCGTGCACCGCTGTGTTGTTCACGTCGGGTTCGACCACGACGCGCCGGGTCGCCGGGTCGGCGAAGAGCCAGGCCATGACCGTGGTGATCACACCACGGGTGAAGCCGTGGAGCGGGGTGTCGCTCGGCGCGCACAGGAAGTGCATGCCGACGTCGCCCTCCTCCGGCTCGTACAGCCCCACCAGTTCGACGTGCGCAGGGTCGTAGCGCTCGGCCAGGAAGACGGGGCGGCCGTCCAGCAGTCCGATGAAGGCGTCGTGGTGCGGGTGTTCGGCGATCTCGCGGTAGACCCGGGCCACCTCGGCCACATCGGCGTCCTGCATCATCCAGAACGCCGCCTTGGGGTGGGTGATCCAGCGGTGCAGCATCGTGGCATCGGCGTCCGGGTCGAGCGGCCGTACGGTGAACTCGCCGAGCCGCTCGTCGGTGCGGGAGAAGACGGTCTCGCTCATCGCAGGACACCGCCCTCGGGGGCGCCGAACTGCTGGAAGGCGATGGACTTCTCGATCGGGTAGACCTCGCGGCCCAGCAGCTCGCGGATGATCCACGAGTTGCGGTACGGGCCCATGCCCAGGTCGGGGGAGGTGATGCTGTGCGTGTGGGTGCCGGCGTTCTGGAGGAAGATGCCCCGGCCGGTGGTGTCGATGCTGTAGTTGCGGGCGACGTCGAAGCGCCCGTGCCGGTCCCAGCGGATCCGGTCGCGTACGGGCTCCAGGAACGCGGGCGTGCGGTAGCGGTAGCCGGTGGCCAGGACCAGGCCCTGCGTGGTGAGCGAGAAGTCCCGCTCCTGCTCCACCTGGCGCAGGCCGAGGGTGTACGTCCCGGAAATGTCGTCGTAGGAGGCGCTCTCCAGCGCGGTGTTGGTCAGCAGCCGGGTGGGGACGGGGCCCGTGACGCTCTGCTGGTAGAGCAGGTCGAAGATGCTGTTGACGAGCTCCGCGTCGATGCCCTTGAACAGACCCTTCTGCTCGGACTCCATGCGGTAGCGGGTGTCCTCCGGCAGCGCGTGGAAGTAGTCCACGTACTCCGGGGAGGTCATCTCCAGGGTGAGCTTGGTGTATTCCAGCGGGAAGAACCGGGGGGAGCGGGTCACCCAGTCGAGGCGGTAGCCGTGGGTGCCGGCGTCGGCCAGCAGGTCGTAGTAGATCTCGGCCGCGCTCTGGCCGCTGCCGACGACGGTGATGCTGTCCTTGGCCTGGAGGGCGGCCTTGCCGTCCAGATAGCGGGAGTTGTGCAGCACGTCGCCGCCGAGACCCTGGCAGGCGTCCGGGACGTAGGGCGGGGTGCCGGTGCCGAGGACGAGGTGCCGGGCCTGGTGCGTGGTCGTCTCCCCGGTGGCCGTCCGCACCGCGTGCACGGTGTAGAGCCCGGTGCCCTCGTCGTACGCCACGGAGGTCACCTCGTGGCCGAAGCGGACGCTGCGGAGCTTGCCGGCGGCCCAGCGGCAGTAGTCGTTGTACTCCTTGCGCAGGGGGTAGAAGATCTCGCGGATGTAGAAGGAGTACAGCCGTCCGGACTCCTTGAGGTAGCTGAGGAAGGAGTACGGCGAGGTGGGGTCGGCCAGTGTGACGAGGTCGGCCATGAAGGGGGTCTGGAGGGTGGCCGCGTCCAGGAGCATTCCCGGGTGCCAGTCGAAGTCCGGCTTGCTCTCCAGGAAGAGGCCGTCGAGCTCGTCGAGGGGCTCGGTCAGGCAGGCGAGACCCAGGTTGTAGGGCCCGAGGCCGATCGCGATGAAGTCATGGGCGGACATGGAGGTCTCCCGTTCGAGGGGGCGGGGGTGAGGGTGGTTCAGCCGGCGTGGTGGAGGAGCTCGGCGGTGAGCCGCTCGTCCACATACCGGCCCGCGTGCCCGGCGAGGAGGTCGAGGACGTGCGCGATGTCGTCCAGCGAGGTCTCCGGGTTGAGCAGGGTGAATTTCAGATAGTGCTTGCCGTCGACCTTGGTGCCCGCGACCACGGCCTCGCCGGAGGCGGCCAGCGCCTCGCGGGCGTGCAGGTTGGCCCCGTCGGCCAGGTCCCGGCCGCGCTCGTCCGCCGGCACATAGCGGAAGACGACGGTGCTCAGCTGGGATTTGGTGACGACCTCGAAGCGGGGGTCCTCGGTCAGCAGTTCCCACGCCTCGGCCGCGCGGTCCACGACCTCGTCGAAGAGCGAGCCGATGGCGTCCGCGCCCATGATGCGCAGGGTCAGCCAGAGCTTCAGCGCGTCGAAGCGGCGGGTGGTCTGGATGCTCTTGTCGACCTGGTTGGGGATGCGCTGCTCGGCCATGCGGGCCGGGTTGAGGTAGTCGGCGTGGTAGGTGGCGTGCCGCAGGGTGGCACGGTCGCGCACCAGCACCGCGCTGGAACTGACGGGCTGGAAGAAGGACTTGTGGTAGTCGACGGTCACCGAGTCGGCGCGCTCGATGCCGTCGAGCAGGTGCCGCCGGGTGGGGGAGACCAGCAGGCCGCAGCCGTACGCGGCGTCCACGTGGAACCACAGCCCGGCCCACCGGCACAGGTCGGCGATCTTGGGGAGCGGGTCGATGGAACCGAAGTCGGTGGTGCCGGCCGTGGCCACGACTGCCATGATCACCAGGTCGTCGGCGCGGCAGCGCTCGATCTCGCGGGCGAGGCCGGCGGGCCGCATGCGCCGCTCGGGTCCGGTCTCCACGGAGATGACCGCGTCCGGGCCGAGGCCGAGCAGCTTGGCGGACTTCTGGACGCTGAAGTGGCTGGCCTCGGAGGTGATGATGCGCAGCCGCGGCAGGATCTCGTGGCGTTCGAGCGGGGTGGGGGCGTTCTTGGCCGCGAGCGTCAGGGCCTCCTCGCGGGCCAGCAGCAGTGCCTGGAAGTTGGACTGGGTGCCGCCGCTGGTGAAGATGCCGTCGGCGTCCGGGCCGAGGCCGATGCGCTCGGCCGTCCAGTCGACCAGGCGGCGCTCGATGAGGGTGCCGCCCGCGCTCTGGTCCCAGGTGTCGAGGGAGGAGTTGACGGCGGTCAGGACGGCCTCGCCGAGCAGCGCCGGGATCACCACGGGGCAGTTGAGGTGGGCGAGGTAGCGGGGGTGGTGGAAGTAGACGGCGTCCCGCAGATAGACGTCCTCGAGCTCGTCGAGGGCGGCGGCGGGGTCCTCGAGAGGGCGGTCCAGGTCGATGCCGGATATCTCCGGGGCGAGCCGGGCGGGGGACATCCCGGTGAAGGGGCGCTCGGTGCCCGCTATCCGGCTCGCCACCCGGTCGATCCCGGCGGCGAGGGAACGCCGGTAGCTGTCGACCGTGAGGTGGTTGAAGAGGTGCGGCCGGGCGTGCGCCGCGCCGGATGTGGGGGCTGCCGATGTCTCGCCCGCCGAAGGGGCTTCGGCCTCGGCGGTGTGCCCCGGGAAACTCATGAGCGTGGTGTCCTTCCGGTCGCTGACTGCGATCAACTTAGGTGAGCCTAACCTAATCCATGGGGCGGAAGTGCGGGCTTCGCCCAAGGGGGAGGGTGATCACCAAGGGGGGTGGGGATTAGGTTAACCTAACCTAAGTTTTTGTCGGGCGGGAGTGCCCCCGCACCCCGGACACCCGCCGTGACCTGCGCCAACCTGCCGCGGAACAAGGAGACTTTGTGAGCATCGAGGTCCACCGGGACGCCTGGGGCATCCCCCACCTCCGGGCCGCGAGCCCGGACGAACTCGCCCGTGCCCAAGGGCGCAACGCCGCCCTCGACCGGGCCTGGCAGATCGAGGTGGAGCGGCACCGCTCCCAGGGCACCACGGCCGCCTTCCTCGGGCCCGGCGCCGTCGGCTGGGACCGGCTCGCCCGGCAGGCCCGCCTCGACGACACCGCCCGCCGCTGCTTCGAGCGTCTCGACGACGGCACCAGGGCATGGGTCACGGCCTATGTCGACGGCGTCAACTCCGGCCTCGCCGCGGGCGCGCGCCGCGCACCGGAATTCGCGGCCGCCGCCCTCGAACCCGGACAGTGGCGGCCCTGGACCCCGCTCGGGATCTGGCTCTCCCACCACATCCTCTTCGCCGGCTTCCCCGCCAAGCTGTGGCGCGAGGAGGCCGCCCGCGTGCTCGGCCCGGGAATGGCCGAGCTGTTCGCCACCGACGGCCCCGCCACCTCCGGCAGCAACGGCTGGCTCGTCACCGGCGACCGCACCGCCACCGGAGCCCCCGTCATCGCCGGCGACCCGCACCGCTTCATCGAGGACCCGGGCATCTACCAGCAGATCCACCTCAACTGCCCGGAGTACGACGTGGTGGGCCTCGCCGTGCCCGGCGTCCCGGGCATCGCCCACTTCGGCCACACCGGCACGGTCGCCTGGGCCATCACCAACGCCATGGCCGACTACCAGGACCTCTACGACGAGAAGCTCCGCCGCCGCGGCACCGCCGTGGAGGCACTCGGCCCCGACGGCTGGCGGCCCGCCGCCGTCCACACCGAGACCGTCGAGGTCGCCGGGGGCGATCCGGTCGACGTCGAGGTGATCGAGACCGACCGCGGCCCCGTCGTGATCGGCGGCCCGGACGCGCCCCGGGCCATCAGCCTGCGCGTCCCCCCGCGCGTGAGCGAGGACCTCGGCTTCGCCACCCTGCCCGCCCTGCTGAGGGCCACCACCGTCGCCGACGTCGACCGGGCCTTCGACCACTGGGCCGAACCCGTCAACGTCGTCCAGGCCGCCGACACCGAGGGCGGCCTCCTGCACCGCGTCGCGGGCCGCGTACCGCTGCGCCACCACGACAACCGGCTGCGCGTCGTGCCCGCCTGGGAGCCCGGACACACCTGGCAGGGCTGGCACGATCCGATGCCGCGCGCCGATGTCGACGGCATCGCGGTGATGGCCAACCAGCGCGGCCTGGCCGCACCGCTCGGCGTCGAATTCGCCGCCCCGCACCGCGCCGACCGCATCCGCCACCTGCTCGACGCGTCACGGAAGTGGTCCGCCGGGGACATGGCCGCCGTCCACACCGACACCCATCTCGCCTCCGCCGGACCCCTGCTGGACCTGCTCTCCCACCTGGACGACCTGAGTCCGGACGCGCGACGGCTACGGGACCGGCTGCTGCGCTGGGACCGCCGGATGGACGCCGAGAGCACCGACGCCACCGCGTACGCCACGCTGCGGTCGGCCGTCGTACGCCGCTTCGCGGCACACCCGGCGCTCGCCGGCCTGGCCGAGCCGCCCGCGTATCCCGACGTCTTCCTGCCGTGGCTCGCCCTGGCCCCCCGGATCGCCTTCGCCCTGGAACACCTGCTGCGGGACGACCTGCTGCCCGGTGTGGACCGCGCCGGACTCGTCCGCGCGGCACTCGAGGACGTGGCGGCGGAGGCGGATCCGTCCGTCCCATGGGGTGAGGCGCACCGGCTCGCGCCCTGGCAGTCGCTGCCCGGCGTGACGCGCGAGGACTGGCCGGGCCTGTCGGGCGACCACGACTGCGTGCTGTCCACCTCCAGCGTCCCCGGCATCACCGACCACAGCGCGCGCGGGCCCGCCGCCCGCTACGTATGGGACCTCGCGCGCCGCGAGGACAGCCTCTGGGTGGTGCCGTTCGGAGCCTCCGGCGTGCCCGGCGACGCCCACCACCGGGACCAGCTGCCCCTGTGGCTGCGCGGCGGACGCGTCCCCGTGATCACCGACTGGAACCAGCTCACCGAGGAGCGCGACGATGCCTGAATCCACCGCACAGCCCCTGTCCACAGCGGAGCGGACGGCCGTGCACGAGCAAGAGGTCGACGGCTTCGGGACCGTACGGGTCGTCCCCGTCGACCCCGCCGCCGACGCCGGACTGATCCACGGCTGGGTCACCCAGGAACGCGCCAGGTTCTGGGGCATGGGGGACGCCGACCGCGAGCGGGTCCTGGAGATCTACACCTATATCGACTCCCTGCCCACCCACCACGCCTACCTCCTCGAACGGGACGGCCTGCCCGTCGCCCTCTTCCAGACGTACGAGCCGGAGGCCGACCCCGTCGGCGAGTGCTACGACGTGCGGCCCGGGGACTTCGGCATCCACCTGATGATCGGCCCCCCGACGGGCGGCACGGAGCGGGGCTTCACCGCGACCCTGCTCTCCGTCTTCCTCACCTATGTCCTGGCAGCCGACCCCGGCCGGCTGCGGATCGTGGCCGAACCCGACGCCCGCAACGCGAAGGCCGTCGCCCGCCTCACCGGCGCCGGTTTCGTCCGCGGCCCCGAGATCGAACTCCCCGAGAAGCGGGCTCAACTGATGTTCCTCGACCGGGAGGCGCTCCTTCCCCTGTGAGCCCTGTGAGGGGCACCGCCGCCGGGTCCGGGGCCGCTGAATGCGTGGGCCCCCTCGCCTACGCCGCCGTCCCATAGCGGTCCCGCCGGGTCGCGGCCACCCACCGCGCCCGCAGCTCCTCGTACACCCCCCGCTCCTCACGCGACAACGCCCGCCCTCGGCGCGCGACCAGGAAGGCGCGGATCGCCTCGTTGAGATCGGCGGCATCCACGCGCACAGGACCGGGGGAAGACGCAGGGGGCATGCGTACTACGCTACGCCGGGCCACTGACAACAGCTCAAATCAGCACGTCAGGCGCGGAGTCGAGGGAAAGGCGGCCGCTCGGGCCCTTTGCGCGATGGTCACTGACAGTGTTCGCGCGGACGCTTGCTGTGCGCGGGGCGGCGGGCCCGGGCGGTCGCACCGTTACCGGCGTATAACGGGTGGTGTGGTGGGGGTGATGTCCCGGCGAGGAGGGACAGATGAAGCACGAGGCCGGAACGCGACGCTCCGCCTACCTGCCGATCGAGGACCACGGGATCATCGGCGACCTGCACACGGTGGCACTGGTCGGGGTCGACGGCACGATCGACTGGTGCTGCCTGCCCCGCTTCGACGCACCCTCGGTCTTCGGCTCCCTCCTCGACGCCGAACGCGGCGGCGCCTTCTCCGTCGCCGTCCGGGAAGTGGAACGCACCAAACAGCTCTACATGCCGGACTCCAATGTGCTGCTCACACGGTTTCTGGCACAGCAGTCGGTCGCCGAGCTCTACGACTTCATGGTGCCCGATCACGAATCCTGCCCCTTCGCGGGCATCCGGCAGATCGTCCGGCACGTGCGGGTCCTGCGCGGCCGGGGCACTGTCGACGTGTGCTGCCGCCCGGCCTTCGACTACGCCCGCGCCCCGCACGAGGTGACCGTCGTGGAAGGGGCCGGAGCCGTCTTCACGAGCTCCGCCGGAAGCCTGGTGCTGCGCTCCTCCGTCCCCCTGCGGGCCGACGGCGACGCGGCCCGCGCGACGGTGGTCCTGGAGGCCGGGCAGTCGCTCGAACTCGCCGTCCAGTGGGTCGGCGACGGCCCTCTCGACGGGGACACCCTGCGGCCCATCGACTGCGCGGAGGCGACCCGGCTGCTCTACGACACGCTGCGCTACTGGGACGGCTGGCTGCGCCACTCCCACTACCAGGGCCGCTACCGGGAAATGGTCGAACGCTCGGCGCTCGCCCTGAAACTCCTCGTCCACCAGCCCACCGGCGCCCTCGTCGCCGCGGCCACCACGTCACTGCCCGAGTCGCCCGGCGGCGGACGCAACTGGGACTACCGCTACACCTGGATCCGCGATGCGGCCTTCACTCTCTACGCGCTGATGCGGCTGGGCTTCACCGAGGAGGCCGCCGCCTTCGTCGACTGGCTCCACCAGCGCTGCGCGGACGCGCCGCCGGGCACGGGGCTCCAGGTCCTGTACGGCATCGACGGGCGGGCCGACCTGCCGGAAACCGTGCTGGAACACCTCTCGGGCTACTGCGGCGCCCGCCCCGTCCGCATCGGCAACGCCGCCGCGCGGCAGGTCCAACTCGACATCCACGGCGAGCTGATGGACTCGGTCTACCTCTACAACAAGCACGGTGAGCCGATTTCCTATGAATTGTGGGAAGCGCTGGCACGGCAGTTGGAGTGGCTGGAGAAGCACTGGGAGGAACCGGACGACGGGATCTGGGAGACCCGCGGCGGGCGGCAGCGCTTCACCTATTCCGCGCTGATGACGTGGGTCGCCTTCGAGCGGGCGATCCGCATCGCCCGGCACTGCGGCATGCCCGCCCCCATCGAGCGGTGGCGCGACACGGCCGCCTCCGCCTACCGCTACGTCCAGGAGCACTGCTACTCGCCGGACATCGGGGCGTACTGCCAGTACCCGGACAGCACGGTGCTGGACGCCTCGCTGCTGGTGATGCCGCTGGTGAAGTTCACCGGGCCCAAGGACCCGCGGTTCCTTTCCACCGTGCGCCGCATCGCCGACGAACTCGTCAGCGACAGCCTCGTGCACCGCTACCAGTCGGACGGCTCCGACGGGATGACCGGTCAGGAGGGCACCTTCAACCTGTGCTCCTTCTGGTACGTCGAGGCCCTGGCCCGCGCGGGACGGGTCGGCGAGGCCCGCTACATCTTCGAAAAGATGATCACGCACGCCAACCACCTCGGCCTCTACGCCGAGGAGATCGGCGCCGCGGGCGAGGCCCTGGGCAACTTCCCCCAGGCATTCACCCACCTCGCGCTGATCAGCGCCGCCACCAACCTGGACCGCGCGGTGAGCGCCCACCGCGGGGTGGCGGCCCGGTACTGGGACGCGAGCTGAGCGGCGCGGGACGCGGGATGCGGGAATAGCATGATCGGCACGCGCGCTGTGATGGGGTGACCAGCTGTCCCGGACGCCCCAGAGCAGAGCACGGAGCCGACATGAACGCGCCTTCCCCCGCCGCCTCTTCCGCTGGCGACGGGCCCCTGCGGGGGCGGACGGTCGTGCTCATCGGCGGTGGGTCGGGCATCGGACTGCGCGTCGCGCACCAGGCGGTCGCGGCGGGCGCGCACGTCGTCCTCGGCGGCCGCACCCCGGAACGCCTGGCCGCCGCCTCGGGAGAGCTGGGCGACCGCGCGACCTGGCGGACCGTGGACACCGCGGACCGGCCGTCGCTCGACGGCTTCTTCTCGGGACTCGACCGCGTCGACCACCTGTTCACCTCCGCCGCCTCCTACCGGGTCGGCCCGATGCGGGAGTTGAGCGACGAGGACGCCGAAAGCCCCTTCGTCTCCAAGTTCTGGGGCCAGTACCACGCGGTCAGGCACGCCGCTCCGAAGCTCTCCCCGGACGGCTCGGTGGTCCTGATGGCCGGTGCCGCCGGGGCGCGCCCGCCCGCTCCCGCGCCCGCCTACGCCGCCTGCAACGCGGCGGTCGAGGGCCTGGGCCGGGGGCTGGCCGTCGAACTGGCACCGGTCCGTGTCAACGTCGTCTCGCCCGGCACCATCGACGGCAACCTGTGGTCGCACCGCCCGGCGGACGACCGCGAGGCCGCGTTCGCGCAGTACCGCCGCGACACCCTCCTGCACCGCCTCGGCACGGAGGACGAGGTCGCCCAGACCGTGCTCTTCCTCTTCACCAACGGCTTCACCACGGGCGCGACCCTGTACCCGGACGGGGGCTACACCCTCCGCTGAGCGCCTCTGCCGGTCTCGGTGACAAAAGTGATCGTGCTGTGGGGTGCTGTGCTGGTAGGCAGGGGAGATGGTGACTGAAACCGTTGACCCCATGGACCGCCTGATCGCCGGGCGAGCCTGCGAGCGCCTGATCATCGAGTTCGTCCACCGCCTCGACCTGGGTGACCCGGGTACGGTGGCTGAGCTGTTCACGGCCGACGGAGTCCGGGAGTGGCCGGCGGGCGACCGCCGGATCGAGGGACGGGAGGCGCTCCGCGACTACTTCGGCTTCCGGCCCGCCGACCGGCTCTCGCGCCGCGAGCGTGTCGGCTGAAATGCCCTTTGCGCCAGCCGTGTCCAGCCTGTCCGGCGATGGAGGGCACCGCCCGCGCAGCGGTGGTGGGGAAGGGGCCACGCGCACTTGACGGCAAGCCCCGCCCCGGACGCCGCCCCCACGCCGGGGCCGTGGCCGCTTCCGGCCGAATTCATGTTCAGGACCGCCTGAGATGGGTGATCCCCCTTGTGCCCGCGGGCCGCATGGTGTGTGCTGTCGCGCGTTCCCTCCCCTTCGGCACCGAGGTGGACCATGGCTGAGCTCTCCCGTCGGCGGCTGCTCGGAACGGCCCTGGGAATCGGCGGGCTCACCGCCGCGGCGTCCGTGCTGCCGCCCAATCTCCGGCGCGCGATGGCGGAGCCGGTACGGAACCCCGGAAGCCTGGACGACATCGAGCACGTGGTGATCGTCATGCAGGAGAACCGCTCCTTCGACCACTACTTCGGCACCATGCGCGGGGTGCGGGGGTTCGACGACCCGCACGCGGTGAAACTGCCCGGCGGGCGATCCGTCTTCTATCAGCCGGACCCGGTCAACCCCGATGGCTACCTCCTGCCGTTCCACCTCGACACCACGACCACGAGCTCGCAGGCCATCCCGTCCACCAGCCACGCCTGGAAGGTGCAGCACGCGGCCGTGAACGGCGGCCGGATGGACAACTGGCTCCCCGCGCACCGCAAGGCCGACGGCGAGCGGAACGGCCCGTACGTCATGGGCTATTACGAACGCGACGACATCCCCTTCCACTTCGCGCTCGCCGAGTCCTTCACGCTCTGCGACGCGTACCACTGCTCCGTGCTCGGGCCGACCTGGCCCAACCGGCTCTACCACTGGACCGGGACGGTCGACCCGGGCGGCCGGTTCGGCGGGCCCATCATCAGCAACGAGATCCCGCGGCCCTTCCGCTGGACGACCTATCCCGAGCGCCTCACCAAGGCGGGCGTCTCCTGGCACGTGTACCAGCAGGAGGACGACTACGGCTGCAATCCCCTGGAGTTCTTCCAGTCCTTCCAGGACTCCGGGCCCGGTGACCCGCTGTACGAACACGGCATGACCATCGCCCCGGCGGACCAGTTCGCGCGCGACGCGCGGGCCGGCCGGCTGCCCACCGTCTCCTGGATCATCCCGCCCTCGCCGCAGTGCGAGCACCCGGACTACCTCCCGGCCTCGGGCGCCGACTTCCTCGCGCAGCAGCTGGACGCGGTCGCCGCGAACCAGGACGCCTGGCGCAAGACCGTCTTCATCATCAACTACGACGAGAACGACGGACTGTTCGACCACGTCGTACCGCCGATGCCGGCGCCGGGCACCGCGGACGAGTTCGTCGGCGGCCTCCCGATCGGCGGCGGCATCCGTGTGCCGTGCCTGATCGTGTCGCCCTGGACGCAGGGTGGATTCGTGGCGAGCGAGCCCTTCGACCACACCTCGGTCCTGCGCTTCCTGGAGCGCGTCACCGGGGTGCGCGAGCCGAACATCAGCGAGTGGAGACGCAGAACCTTCGGCGACCTCACCTCGGCGCTCGGCTTCCCCAGCCCCCGGCCCTTCCCGCAACTGCCCGGCACCAGGGACGAGTTGTGGAGAGCGGAACACGACGTCGCCACCCTGCCGCCCGTACAGTTCCCGGGCGCGGACCAGACCCCGCCGCACCAGGACTCCGAGGCGGACCGCGGACCGGCGACCGTATCGCCCGTGGCGCCCGGCACGCCCGGCGGCCGCCCGTACGCCAGAAGCCGCATCGTCGAGAACGACACCACCCACAAGGGCGACTTCCCGCACGGCACGGCCGGCACGAACTTCCCCGGCATCCAGGACAACGCCCCGAAGACCGGCCCCACCACCGGCACGCACGTCTACGCGGCGGGGATCGTCAGCAACACCATCTCGGTCGTCGACCCCTCGAACCACACCCTGGTCGCGAGCGTCGACGCGGGCATCAACCCCTTCGGTATCACCCGCACCCCCGACGGCCGCAAGCTCTACATCAGCAACTCCGGCGCGGGCGACGTCTCGGTGTTCGACACCACCCAGGGCAAGATCGTCTCCACCGTCCGCGTGGGCCTCTACCCGCACGGGCTGGTGACGTCCCCCGACGGCGCGTACGTCTACGTCGCCGACACCGGCCCGGACCCCGGCGCCGACGGATCGCGCTCCCTGTCGGTGATCGACACCGGGAGCGACAAGACCGACGACACCTGGCGGACCGGCCTCGCGCCGCGCTGTGTCGCGCTCAGCCCGGACGGCACGACCCTCTATGTGACCTGCACCGACGGCCTGTCCGTCCTGGACACCGGCGACGGCGGCACCAAACGGACCCTGCCCGGCCTGGCGCGGGCGAACGGTGTCGCGGCGCACCCGGACGGCAGCCGCGTCTATGTGGTCGACACCCGGCAGGGCACCCTGGCGGTCATCGACAGCGGCAGCCTGCGGGTCGGCGCGCGGATCCGCGTCGGCAGGAGCCCGTGGCAGGTCGCGGTCAGCCCGGACGGCTCGCGCGTGTACGTCACGGGCGCCAACGACGACACCGTCACCGTGCTCGACGCGAACGGCGGCCGGATCGGCACGGTGCGGGTGAAGCACGTACCGACCGCTGTCACGGTGGCCGGTGACACCGTCTGGGTGTCCACGAACGCCTCCAGCACCGTCGACGCGATCGACGCGAGGACCCTGAAGGTCGTCGGCAGCACCCCCTTGGGCCTGGCGACCTCGCCCAGCGGGCTGGCGGTCGCCTGACGGCCGCCCACGGCGGACGCCGGACCGGCGCACCGCTCAGAACTCGTCGCCGGCGAACGGCAGATACTCGGTACGCAACGCGGCGTCGAGCGCCGCGGCCGCGCCCGCCGTGTGCTCGGTGACGAGCCCCGCGCGCACCAGGTGGGTGACAGAGGTGCCGCCGAGATAGCAGGCGGCCAGGTCGCACACGTCGAGGGCGAGGCCGGCCGGGGCGGTGGTCGCCTCGTACGTGCCGCCGCCCGGCGCCGCCAGCAGGCGGAACCGGCCGTGGTTGGCGGCGATCCGGGTGTCCCGCACGTCGAGGACGACGTCGGCGGCGGCCGCCCAGGAGCGGGCGGTCAGCGCGGCCCGCACGTCCACCAGGCGCAGCCACAGCGCCGGGAACTGCCCGGTGACGCGCACCTGGTCACGGTCCGCCGCCATCAGCAGCAGCGGGTCGTCGGCGGGACGGCCCCAGGCCCGTACCCGGCCGGTGAGGTCGATGGAGGCGAGATAGCCCCACAGGGCCGCCGCGGCGGGCGCGGTCCGGGCCTCCAGTTCGTCGACCTGGACGAGGCCGGGCGTGCCGTCGTCGTCAGCGCCGCGGGTGCGGTAGACGGCGTAGCCCGTGGGCGTGCCGTCGCCCAGCACGACGACGCGGGGCGGGCCGAGTTCGTCGTCGTCCTCGTCCTCCTCGGGCAGGACCTGCTCCCGCCACCAGCGCCGGTCGCGGGCGGGCCACCCGGCCCGGCGGGCGCGGGCCGCCTCATGGAGCGGGCCGAGGAGCGCGGGCGCCCTGGCCGGGTCGACGAGGCGCGGCGGGCCGGGGTCGGGGGTGACGCGCAGGGCGAGCGGCCGCCGCGAGTCGATCTCGACGGCGCACAGGGACGTCGCGGCTCCGAACCCGTGGCGGCCGTAGATGGCGGCCTCGGAGGCCCACAGGGCGGCGAGCGGCCGGGCGGTCGCGGCACAGTGCCGCCACAGCTCCTCCAGCAGGCCGGAGAGCACTCCGCGGCGGCGGTGGGTCGGTGCCACGGAGATGAAGGTGAGCCCTGCGCAGGGCAGCTGGCCGCCCGGCACGGACAACTGGAGGCGGTGCGCGGCGAGCAGGCCCACGAGCCGGCCCTCGTCGTAGGCGCCGAGGCGGTCGCAGCGCAGGAGAGTCCGGCGGTGGCGCCGCCGCAGCTCGTCGTCGTAGGTCTCGTGGAAGACGAGGGAGGCGTGGTCGAGGGCGCGGCCGATGTCCCTCTCGGGAACCTCCCGGAAGAGCGGGAGGTTCCCGGTCCGGCCATGCCCTGGTGCGGGCGGTGTGCTCATGCCCCGGACCCCACCGCCGGCTTGTCGAGGCCGAAGGCCCGGTGCAGGGCGCGTAGCGCGTCGTGGAGCCGTGCGGTGCGGCAGACGGCGGAGATCCGGATCTCCGCCGTCGACATGATCTCGATGTTCACCCCCGCCTCGGCCAGGGCCTCGCAGAAGGTCGCCGCCGCCCCGGGGCGGGCGCGCATGCCGCTGCCGACCACGGAGACCTTGGCGACGTCGTCGTCCTGGCTCACCTCGGTGAAGCCGGTCTCCGCGCGGATCCCCCGGAGCGCGGCCACCGCGGCGGGCGCGCCCTCGCCGGGCAGCAGGAAGGTGACGTCGGTGACCCCGGCTTCCGGGCCCGGCACATTCTGCACGGCCGTGTCGATCTCGCACCCGGCGTCGGCCACGGCCCGGAAGACGCGCGCGACGGTGCCGGGAAGGTCCGGCACGCCGGTGACGGTGACCTTGGCGCAGCTCACGTCGTGCGCGACGCCGGTGATCGCGCCGCCCTCCCCGTGGCCGTCGTCCGCCGAGGCGGAGACCGTGGTGCCGGGCCCCGTGCCGGAGGAGGAGCGGACGAGCACGGTCACGCCGCACCGCCTCGCGTACTCCACACTGCGCAGCGCCAGGACCTTCGCACCGCTCGCCGCCATCTCCTGCATCGCCTCGAAGGTGAGGTGGTCCAGGCGCCTGGCCTCCGGCACGATCCTGGGGTCGGCGGTGTAGACGCCGTCGACGTCGGTGCAGATCTCGCAGATGTCGGCCTTGAGGGCCGCGGCCAGCGCGATGGCCGTGGTGTCGGAACCGCCGCGGCCCAGCGTGGTGATGTCCTCGGTCTCCGGGTTGAGCCCCTGGAAGCCGGCGACCAGGACGATCGCGCCGCGGTCGAGCGCCTGCCGGACCCGGCGCGGCGCGACGTCCACGATCCGCGCCTTGCCGTACGCGGAGGTGGTGAGCACCCCGGCCTGCGGGCCGGAGAGGGAGCACGCCTCGGCGCCGAGCGCCTGGATCGCCATGGCGGCCAGCGCGTTGGCCATGCGCTCGCCCGTGGTGAGCAGCATGTCCAGCTCGCGGGGCGAGGGGAGGTCGCTGACCTGCCGGGCCAGGTCGAGGAGCCGGTCGGTGGTGTCGCCCATGGCGGAGAGGACGACCACGACGTCGTGGCCCTCCGCGCGGGTGGCGACGACGCGTTCGGCGACACGCTTGACGAGCTCGGTGGAGCGCACCGACGAGCCGCCGTACTTCTGGACGATGAGAGCCATGAGGGTGGGCCTCCTCAGCGGCCGCCCCGGACGGGGCGGCCGCTCGGTGTGGGGCGGCCGGTGTCGGCCGCCCCGGGGCGGACCGGGGTTACGGGTGACCGGCCTCGACGGCGTCGACGAGGATCGAGCAGGCGGTGTCCACGACATCGGCGGTGACGTTGAGCGGCGGCATGATCCGCACCACGCAGTCGTCGCGCCCGCCGAGTTCGACGATCAGCCCGCCGCGCAGCGCGCGGCTCTGGACCTCGGCCGCGAAGGCGGAGGCGGGCCGCCCGGTCGCGGGGTCGGCCAGCTCGATGCCCCACATCAGGCCGCGGCCGCGCACCTCGTGCACCCAGGGGTTGACCAGCAGCGCGGTGAGCCTGTCCGCGATCTGCTCGCCGCGCCGGCGCACGTTGCCGAGGATGTCGTCGCGGCGGACGATGCGCACCGCCTCCGCGCCTGCGGCGAAGGCCAGTTGGTTGCCCCGGAACGTGCCGATGTGCGCTCCCGGTGCCCAGGTGTCGAGCTTCGCGTCGTAGATGATGACCGCGATCGGGGTGCCGATCCCGCTCAGCGCCTTGGACGCGACGATGACGTCCGGCTCGATGTCGTACTGCTCGAAGGCGAACCAGCTGCCGGTGCGCCCGCAGCCGGTCTGCACCTCGTCGACCACGAGGGGGATGTCCAGCTCACGGGTCAGCTTCCGCACCCGCCGCACGAAGTCGGCGCGGGCGGGCACGATGCCGCCCTCGCCCTGGACCAGCTCCAGCAGGACCGCGGCGGGCAGGGGGATGCCGCCGTTGGCGTCGCCGAGCGCGCGCTCCAGATACTCGACGCAGTTGGTCGCGCAGGTGTCCGGCGAGAGGCCGACCGGGCACCTGGCGCAGGAGGAGTACGGGAAGAAGTGGACGCCGGGCATGGTGTTGGGCACGTGGCGCTTCTGTGCCACGAGCCCGCTGAGCGCCAGCGTGGCGTGGCTGCTGCCGTGGAACCCGCCCTGGAACGACACGATGTCGCCCCGGCCGGTGGCGATCTTGCAGAGTTTGATCGCCGCCTCCACCGCGTTGGCCCCGGTCGGCCCGCAGAAGTGCATCTTCACCCGGTCGCGCATGGAGGACGGCAGCATCGACAACTGGGCCTCGATGAAGGCGTCCTTGGCCGGGGTGGGGAAGTCCAGGCCATGGGTGAGCAGGCCGAGCTGGGCGGTCACGGCCTCGACGAGCTCGGGGTGGTTGTGGCCGAGCGAGAGGACCCCGGCGCCGGTGAGGAAGTCGATGAAGACGTTGCCGTCGACGTCCTCGACGAAGCTGCCGGACCCCTCCGCGAGGGCGATCGGCAAGTGCCGGGAGTAGGTGCGGGCGTTGGACTCCCGCTGCTGCTGCCTGCCGAGCAGCTCGGTGGAGCAGGGGCCGGGCAGAGCGCCGGCGACGTGCGGCTCGGTCCGCGTACCACGCTGTACGAGGGGTGCCATGACTGTCTCCGAAAGGTCGTGAGCGGAAGGGGGCGGCGGGGCCGCCGCCCCGTGGTGTTCAGCAGGGGCGGGCGGGGATACCGCGCCAGCGGGACCGGTCGGGCAGGCGCTCGCCCTTCATGACCAGGGACAGCGCGTCCAGGCGGGCGCCGTCACCGACCTCCGCGTCGTAGAGCACGACGGAGCGGGTGCCCACCGAACTCGAAGCGCCGACCCTGACGTGGGACATCTTCATCACCCGGTCCTCGAACAGATGGGTCTGCACGGACGTGACCTCGGCGACGGCCGCGTCGTCACCCACCTCGACCAGGTCGAACTCGGTCATGTACGTCGTGGACAGCCACACCCTCCGGCCGATCCGGGCGCCGAAGAGGCGCATGACCGGGGCCATCCAGGGAGTGCCGGTCAGGTAGTTCACCAGGGACGGGACGACGAGGTTCTCGAACAGGCCGGTGATGAGCTCCGTACGCCGCACCCACACGCCCCACAGCGGCTCCACCCGCGGCCGGTAGCGGCCGATGACCAGCCACTTGAGCCCGACGACGGCCAGCGTGCAGGTCACACCGATCCCGAGGAACAGGGCCGGGCCGAGGAGCAGCAGCGCCCACGGCGGCAGGGATTCGGACAGCCGGACCGAGACCCACAGGCTGCCGAGGGCGCCGAGCGCCGCGAGCGTCCCCGGCAGCGTCACCCGGAAATACTCGATGGCCAGCCGCGCCGCGATCAGCCCACGGCTGGGGCTGTAGAGGAACTTCGGGGGGAAGTCCTGGCTGGCCTCGCGGCGCGGCAGGAAGATGGCCGGGGAGCCGAGCCAGGTCGTCTCGGGGTCGATCGGACGGCTCGGGGCCAGGGAGTGGACGCCGAGGAGGCTGTTCTCGCCCAGCCGGGCGGAGCCGGGGACCAGCGCGCCGTTGCCGACGAAGCTGCGCCGCCCGACCTCCGCCGGCGCCACCGCGATGCGCCCCCGGTGGAAGACGGCGGGCCCGACGACACAGACGTCCGCGACGAAGCTCTCCTCGCCGATGACGAGCATGTCCGGGTCGACGAAGCTGACCGTCGCCACCTCGGACCAGCGGCCGGTGCGCGCGCCGAGGAGCCGCAGGAACGGCACGAGGTAGAGCGTGGAGTAGAGGGAGTGCGTCAGTGTCAGGCTCGTGGTCATCATGCCGTCGCCGATCCACTTGCGGAGGCCGAAGCCGCTGCGCTCGGGATGGATCCCGGCGCGGACGCGCGGCAGCACGGCGCGCTTGACGAGCAGCACCAGGGCACAGGTGGTCAGCACCACGAGCGGCCCGGCCGCGGCCGTGGCCACCAGCGCCCAGGCGAAGCCGTACCGCCACACCACGTATGCCACGGGCGCCGAACCGACCGCGGCCACCAGCAGCGGGACGAGCGTGAGCAGCAGTGCCCCCGCCGCGTACCCCGCGAGCAGGCGGGCGGTCCAGGGCCGGTCGTCGGCGCCCTCCGCCATGGTCTCCAGCAGCGGTGGCACGCCGTCGCTGCGGGCGGCCGGTGAACCGGCCCAGTGTTCGCCGGCCGGCACGCTCCGGTCGGCGGGTACGAGGGACTGCTCGCCCACCGAGGCGCGGTCGCCGATCTCGGCGCCGGCCATGACGACGCTGTTGGTGCCGACGAAGGCGCCGGAGCCGATGCGGACCGGTGCGAGCCGGATGTGCCCTCCTTCGATCACGTACGGCTGGAGGCGCACGCCGTAGCCGATGCTCGTGCCGTCGCCGATCTCCACGAAGGCGGGGAGCCCGAGGACGGCGGAGAGGTGGCAGCCGCGGCCGACGCGGGCGCCCAGCAGCCGCAGGAAGGGAGCGAGCAGCGGTGAGCCGGTCAGCACCGCCAGCGGGGAGAAGGCGAGCACCTTCCCCTGGAGCCAGAAGCGCAGATAGGTGAGGCCCCACAGCGGATACCAGCCCGGCCGGACGCCGAGCATCAGCAGCCGGCCGGCGAGCAGGGGCAGCGGCACGAGGCTCACCACCAGCCACGCGGCTTCCAGGAGCACGAAGCCGGGCAGGCCCATGCGCGCGAGGCGGTTCACCGGCCCGCCGGAGGCCAGGCCGCTCACCGGGACGTGCCAGGCGAGGAGCAGCCGGTAGAGGAGGACGACGGCCGGGAGGCCGATCAGCAGCAGCCAGCCGTACAGGCCGGCGAGTTGGGCGGCGCCGCAGGCCAGGACGCGGGCGGTGGAGTGGCGCCGGGCCGGGGGCGCCGGGGTGCCTTCGGGCTCGGGGGCGGGCGCGGTGGCGCCGGCCTCGACGCGGGCGGCGAGGCCGCGGACGGTGGGCCGGGCGTAGAGGTCGCCCATGGCCAGCCCCTGGAACCGCGGTTGCCTGCGCAGCCGCGACATCAGCCGGGCGGCCGCCATGGAGTGGCCCCCCAGGTCGCAGAAGAAGTCGTCCTCGACGGAGACCTCTGCACCGCCGAGGATCTCCCGCCATTCCGCGGCAAGTTGCCGCTCCAGCGGCGTACGAGGCGGTACGTGCTGCCGGGCGCGGCGGCCCAGGGGCGGCGAGGCGGGGGCGGGCAGGGCGGCGCGGTCGACCTTGTCGGCGGCCAGCAGCGGGAAGGCGGGGAGCACCTCGATGAACGAGGGGATCATGTAGTCGGGCAGCCTGCGCCGGAGGCTGTCGCGCAGCCGTTCGCGCAGGCCGTCCTCGGTGTCCCGCTCCGCGCGGGCGGTGCGGGTGATGTAGCCGACGAGGTCCTGCACCACGCCGTCCCGTTCGAGTGGTGTGACGACCGCGTTCTCGACCGCGTCGTCCTCCCGGAGCACCTCCTCGATCTCGGCGAGCTCGATCCGATAGCCGCGGATCTTGACCTGGGTGTCGACGCGGCCGAGGTACTCGATCTCTCCCGAGGCGGTGAATTTCCCGAGGTCGCCCGTGCGGTAGACGCGCGGGATCTCCGCGCGGTCCGCCTCGACGGGGTTGGGCACGAACCGTTCGGTGGTCAGGTCGGGGCGGTTGACGTAGCCGATCGCCACGCCGGGCCCGCCGACGCAGATCTCGCCGCTCCCGCCCTCGGCGACGGGTCGCAATTGGTCGTCGAGGATGTAGACGCGGTAGCTCGGCAGGGGCGTGCCGATCGTGACCGGCCGGTGGGGGACGAGCTCGCCGCAGGTGGCGGTGACCGTGGTCTCGGTGGGGCCGTAGGCGTTGAGGATGCGCCGTCCCGGGCGCGACCAGCGGCGCACCAGGTCGGGCGGGCACGCCTCACCGCTGACGAGCAGGCTCCGCAGGGACGGCACTTCGGTCTCGAGCGTCGTCAGCAGGGTCGGCACGCAGCACAGGACGGTGATCGCCTGCTCGGTGAGGAAGTCGGCCAGCCCCTGCCCGACGCGGCGCGCGTCGGTGGGCCCTGCCACCAGGGTGGCGCCCGCGATCCAGGCGGGCCAGATCTCCTCGACCGAGAAGTCGAAGGCGATCGACAGCCCCTGATAGACGCGGTCCTCACCGCGCACCTGGTAGACCGGCGTGGCCACGCGCAGGAAGTTGGCGATATTGGCATGGGACACGGCCACGCCCTTGGGTCGGCCGGTGGTGCCGGAGGTGTAGATGATGTAGGCGACCGATGATGGCGGGATGTCGGCTCCGACGCGGCCCTGGGGCTGAATGGCCAATTCCGAGTGAACCTCATCGAGTTCCAGCACCTGACAGGGCAGCTGTCGGGTGCGTCCGCGCATCGCCGAGACCGTCACGAGGTCGCGCAGCTGTGCGTCCTCCGCGATGAAGGCCAGCCGTTCGGCGGGGAACGACGGGTCGAGCGGGACATAGGCCGCCCCGGTCTTGATCACTCCGAGCAGCGCGACGTAGGTGTCCAGGGACCGTTCGAGCAGGATGCCCACCGCGCTGCCCTGGATCACACCGCGTGAACGCAGCAGGTGCGCCAGCCGGTTGGCGCGGCGGTCGAGCTCCGCGTAGGCGAGCTGCTCGCCTTCGCAGACGACAGCGGTGCGGTCCGGGTGGATGTCACAAGTCCGTTCGAAATACTGGGACAACGTCCGGACGGATGGATCGTCGATTGCGGAAGCCGACGAGGACGGGCCCGGAAAGCTGTCCGGCTGTGCGGGACCGGGTGCCGATCTCACCTCTGGCATAAGCTCTCCCTGTTCCGGACTTTTGCAGTCTGGTTGCTTAATTTCTTCTCGTGGATCAAATGGAGTGCGCTGTCGGACGGGCCTGCTCCGGGTCGGCGCCGACGCCCCGTGCGGGCTGGGCGAAGTGCCGGTTGATGCCTTGTATGCCGGGTAAACCCGCATGTAGTGCCCCATGTGCGGTGGTGCGGCGAACCCGCGTCGACACCCCGGGAGTGGTGCAGGGCCGATGAATTCCCCCGCTCTGCGCGTAGCCGTCGGTGACGGCGGGACCGCGCGAGGTCCGGTGGAGGCAAGTCGCCTCGGTCTTCGTCGCCGATGTCCGGATATCCCGATGAATACGGTCCCGGCAATCACCGGCGGGGCGTCGTGATCATTACCACTCAGAGCATCACGCTCTCCTGCCTGTTACGAGGTTCCGGCCACTGCCCATTTCGCGTCGGCCACACGTTTAGGCGAAACGAAAACTAGGTTCGGCCAGCCGGGGCGAACAGTTGGATATGCGCCAACGTGGCCTGGCCCGTTGCCATCGGCGTGCCCACGGAACGTCACCGCTGTGCGGCGCCTCCCGTCGGGCACGCCGCCTTTCGGAGCCGCTGACTCCGCCCGGAACCCGGCGCGGCCGTGCCCCCTGGACCAATGCGACCGCGCCGTCGCGGCAGCCGGACCCGGTGCCTCCCGACGCGGCCTTCTGTCCGCATATCGCGACCCGGCGTCCGTGTACCACTGCCCGGCCGGTGATCGCCCTGGGGGTGCGTACGGGTGCCGCACCACCGACCGGGCAGGGGCCGCGCGGCGCTGCGAACACATCGATGGTGCGC
Organism: Streptomyces sp. NPDC020379; assembly: GCF_044387105.1. Classification (NCBI taxonomy): domain Bacteria; kingdom Bacillati; phylum Actinomycetota; class Actinomycetes; order Kitasatosporales; family Streptomycetaceae; genus Streptomyces; species Streptomyces sp. NPDC020379. Next base: position 10,337 of record NZ_JBIRVR010000007.1, on the reverse strand, counting down.
CAAGTCAAGCCGGAAATCCGGCCGTTCCTCTTGGGCGCGGCCTCGCCCGATGCCTTCGTGGGGCGTTTCAGCCGTGCAAAGTCTGGCTCTCGATTACCTCTATGCTTTCCCGTACCTTGCTGTTCCCTTGTCAATGGGGCCTCCGGAGCACGCTCCCCGAGGACGCCGCCACGATGCCGCGAGGGCCGGTCCACGAGGGGGCCGTTTTTCCCTCAACTTGCCGTCAAAACAACCGGGAAGCGTTACCGCCCGGGCCCCCGCACAGCCGACGCTGGAGCCATGACGCAGAACGCTTCCCTCGCCGGACGGACGGACCGGGACCTCGCCGGTGCCGCGTCGCCGCCCACGGGCCGGCTGATCGGGGTGGACCTCGCACGCGGCCTGGCGGTCCTCGGCATGTACGCCGCGCACGTCGGACCCGACCCGGCCGACGGCGGCCCCGTCGGCTTCCTCATGGAGCTGTCCCACGGCCGGGCCTCGGCGCTCTTCGCCTTCCTCGCCGGCTTCTCGCTCCTGCTCGTCACCGGCCGCCGCACGCCCAGGACCGGACGCGCGGGCCGGCAGGCCGTCGTCAGGATCCTGATCCGCTCCGCCGTCCTGCTCCCGCTGGGCACCGCGCTCACGATGACCGGCACCCCGGTCGATGTGATCCTGGCCTTCTACGCGCTCTATTTCGTACTCGCCCTCCCGCTGCGCCGGCTGCGCGCCAGGACGCTCGCCGTCATCGCCGCCGTCGCCGCACTCGTCCTGCCGCAACTCCTCTATCCGATACAGCGGTCGATCAGGACGGGCGGCTGGGCGCCGGCCGTGATCCATGACGACCCGCTCGCGCGGATCAGCGGCACGGGCGGCTTCCTCGAACTCCTCTTCACCGGCGCCTATCCGGTACTCACCTGGATGCCGTTCGTCATCGCGGGCATGGCCGTCGCCCGGCTCGACCTGGCCTCCGCCACCGTCCGGCTCCGGCTGGCCCTCACCGGAGGCGCGCTCGCGATCCTCGGATACGGGGGGTCCTGGCTGGCGCTGCACCTGTTCCCCCGCGCCGTCGCCGCCATCGAGGCGACCGGGAGCACCGGCTCCGCGCTCTCCCTCTGGTGGTCCGACACCGCCGGCGACCCGTCGGGCACGACGCCCGCGTGGCTGCTGGTGGCCTCCCCGCACAGCGAGACGACCCTGTCCATCCTGGGCAACACCGGCGTCGCCGTCGCCGTCCTCGCCGTCTGCGTCGCCGCCGCGGACGGACTGCCCCGCGTCCGGCGGCTGGCCAGGCCGGTCACCGCGGTCGGCGCGATGTCGCTGACGGCCTATGTGCTCAACATCGTCGGCATCTGGGCCCTGGGGATCAAGGACGTCCCCGGCTCGCCGCTGCCCGTACTGCTCGGCTTCATCGCGGCCGCGGCCCTTCTGGCACTGACCTGGTCACGCCGCTTCCGGAGGGGTCCGCTGGAGTACCTGCTCAACGGCGCGACGAAGGCGGCGCGGCTTGTGCGGTAGGCAGGAGCGGTCCCAGGCGGATCCCACCGCCGGGCACGGCTCGGACATCGTGCCGCCGGTCGCCCGCGCCTTCACCGCGGCCCGGCCGCCGTCGCACGCCGCGTCGCCGTGCTGTGAGGCCGGGGCGGGGGCGGGCGCCGCCGGTGGCAGGAGGAGGGCGGCGGCCAGGGCCGGGACGGCGTTGGCGAAGGACAGCTTCCTGTGGATGTTCGCGTGCTCTGCCTCTCTCGGCGATCGGTGCCGCCCCCCGTGTGGCACCGGAGGCACTGTGACCCGCCCTCCTCCGTGACCGCCGGTCCGGCCGGAGACGGGAGAAGCCCTGAGCAGCCAGGGTTGTTCCTGTAGCGAGATGAGTGAGGAAGGAGCCCCGCGGTCAGCCGGAGAGGGCGGACAGCACGATGCGCACCGACTCGTCGGCGATCCGCCGTGCGCGCGGCGCCGGGACCAGGCCGTCGACGTGGCTGAAGTTCCAAGCGAGCACGCCGTGGCTGGTGTTGGCGGTCGCCACGACGGCGCCCGTCACCGAGACGGCCGCGACGAGCTGGGTGCCCGAGACGCGCCAGGAGCCCACCCGGTCGGGGAAGTCGTGGCGGCCGAGGTTGGAGAGGCAGAGGTTGAGCGGCCCCTGCTCGTCCATGTACCGCATGAACGCCCCGCTGTCGGCCAGTGACTTCGGGCCCGCCTGATCCATCAGGTTGAGCATGGTGAGATGTTCCTCGCGCTCCCGGCGGCCGGTCAGGTCCTGGCTGATGGCACGCGCCATGGGCCACAGGTCCGAGCCGGGCTCGTAGCGGACGCGGGAGGCGAGGGTGGAGGCGTAGCTTCCGGCATCGCCGTAGGAGACGGCGGTCTCCAGCTCGTGGCGGAAGTCGACCGGCGTGCCGATCGAGAAGTACGCCGGCTCCGCCGTCCCCGCCTCCTGGGCGACGGCCGTCACCATCGCGGCGGCGAGGGCCCCGTGCACGGTGGTGCCGTGCCGCTTGCAGGCGTCCCCGAGCGACTTCACCTGCGCGGCGGTGAGCGACCGGCGCACCATCCGGGTGCGCCGCTCCTCGAAGGGGACCGGCCCGCTGGGCAGGATGCGCCGCGGCCGCAGCCGCTCGGCCTCCCGCGCGTCACGTTCCATCAGCTCCTTGAGCGCGAGGGCGCCCTCGGCGCCCCGGTGCCGGCGGGGGAGCAGGTCCTCCGCGGCGGGCAGCGCCTCGCGCGACGTCCGCTCCGGCTCCTCGCCCGCGTCCAGCTGAGCCGCGATCTCGATCCATTCCCTGAGCACGGACAGGCCCGTCATGCCGTCGGCGACGCAGTGCGAGGCGGTGAGAATCAGGTCGTGCACGTCCTCCGGCCGCTCGGCGTCCGCGGCCCGGGTGACGACGACGGCGCGCAGCAGCGGACCGGTGCGCCAGTCGACGGGCTCGGCCAACTCGTGCTCATTCGCCTCGCGTTCCCACCGGGTGTCGGCCTCGGGGTCCCCGGGCGCCACCTCGACCTGGCGGAGCGGGACCGGAACGCCGTCCACCGGCCGGAAGGCGGGCCGTTCGCCCTTCTCGTCGCAGGTGATCGCGACGCGCAGGAGCGGGTGCCGGGCCTGGAGGACGTCCAGCGCGCGGCGCAGCAGCGGCAGCGGCAGGGATCCGTGGACCCGGGTCCGGACGAGGCCGCTGAGCGGCGAGGTCCGGTCGGCCGTCCAGTACCACCGCTCCACCGGGCTGAGCTCGCGGCGGAGTGCGGTCTTCCCGGGCTGCTGCTGTGACATGACGTCGGTTCTCCTCGTGGGCTCCGGCGGACGGCCTTGATCGACATCATGTCCACCGGCGAGCAGGTGTGGTGTGGGCCCGGGTTGACGACGGTGCGGATCAAGACGGGGGTCATATCGGGTGATAGGTCACCGAATGCCTCCCATCGCCCCCGCCCGGTATGGCGCGGCATGTCCGTACTGGCGCCGAGAATGGCGGGAATTGACGGGTCCGGTCCGGCGGAGCGTGAACGCCCCCTCGCGGCGCGCGGTGGTGCGAGCGCCGCGGTGTGCTGTCGCACCATGCGGGAGGGCCGTTTGCGGCGCACGACCATGCGGGAAGAGCTCACCGCGCAACCGCCCACGCAGCCACGGGAGATCTCGGGAGGCTGTCGCGTCCGCCGCCCTCATGCGGAGCGCGGTGCCGTCCGCCAACCGCCCGCGCGGGATTACCATCCCGAGCGCCCGGTTGGCCGGGAAGTACCCCTTCTCCCGTTTCGAACGACTCCGTCCCGTCGTTCGACGCCGACGGGGCGAACGAGGGCCCGGCGTCTACCAACACCATCGTGACGTGCCGGGCCCCCTGCGGATCACGCCGTGATGATCGCCGGGTCGCTCACGCCCGTCTCGCCCGTTTCCACGTGGCCGGCGAAGCGGCGCAGGAAGGCGCTGTCCGTGTCGCTGACCACGGACAGGTCGTACCAGCGCTTGGTGTGCCGCAGGTCCAGCTCGCGCACGACCCGCTTGCCCGCGCGCACCCGGATCGTCTCGCCGTGCCCGCCGTACGCGTTGGTGACGGTGAGGTGGCAGTCGGCCTTGCCGTGGTTGGTGAAGGTCAGCTCGACCCGGCCGCCGCGGGCGTCGTGCCGTGCGGTCACCTCGGGGCCGGCAGCCGTGCCGGAGCCCTTGAAGGCCCGCAGGAAGCCGTTCGGGCCGTGCACCGACAGGTCGTACGAGCCGTGTGAATACGCCGTGTTCCAGGTGTCGGAGAGCTTGGCACCGGCCGCGGTGGTGTATGTCCACGGGCCGTCCGTGCGGTTCGCGGATGTCACCGTGAAGCACACACCCGCCTTCGGGCCTCCGCTGAACTCGAGCGTGACGCGCCCGGTCCGGGGGGCGACGGCCGCGTCCACGACCGGGGCGTAGGGCAGCGGGCGCGCGGGCCGGGAGCCCCGCTCCTGCTTCGGCAGCGAGGGGTGGGCGGGCGGCTTGGGCACATAGCTGGGGTGCCGGAGCCGGTCCTTCGGCGCGTACGCGCGGGTGTCCGGGAGCGCGGCGGGCGAGTCGTGGCGGAGCCGGAAGTCGAAGGCCGACGTGAGGTCGCCGCAGATGGCCCGGCGCCAGGGAGACACATGGGGCTCGTGCACCCCGAAGCGGCGCTCCATGAAGCGGATGATCGAGGTGTGGTCGAAGACCTCCGAGCAGACGAAGCCGCCGGTGCTCCAGGGGGAGACCACGAGCATGGGCACGCGCTGGCCGAGGCCGTAGGGCCCGGCGGCGTAGTGGCCGTTGCCGGCGAAGAGGTCGGGCTTCGTGTCCACGGTGGAGGCGCCCCGGGCCGCGGAGGCGGGCGGGAACGGCGGCAGCACGTGGTCGAAGTAGCCGTCGTTCTCGTCGTACGTGATGAACAGCGCTGTCCTGCTCCACACCTCGGGGTCGGAGGTGAGGGCGTCCAGCACCTGGGAGATGTACCAGGCGCCGTAGTTCGCCGGCCAGTTGGGGTGCTCGGAGAACGCCTCGGGCGCGGCTATCCAGGAGATCTTCGGCAGCTTCCCGGCCCGCACGTCGGCCCGCAGGACGTCGAAGTAGCCGTCGCCGTTCTTGACGCTGGTGCCGGTGCGCGCCTTCTCGTGGAGCGGGTCACCGGGCTTGGCCTCGCGGAAGCGGTTGAAGTAGAGGAGTGAGTTGTCGCCGTAGTTGCCGCGGTAGGCGTCGTCGAGCCAGCCCCAGTGCCCGGCGGCGTCCAGGCCGTCGCCCGTGTCCTGGTAGACCTTCCAGGAGACCCCGGCCGCCTCCAGCCGCTCCGGGTACGTCGTCCAGTCGTAACCGGCCTCCTCGTTCCCGAGGACCGGGCCGCCGCCCTTGCCGTCGTTGCCGGTGTGGCCCGTCCACATGTAGTAGCGGTTCGGGTCGGTCGCCCCGATGAAGGAGCAGTGATAGGCGTCGCACACGGTGAACGCGTCGGCGAGCGCGTAGTGGAAGGGGATGTCCTCCCGCGTGAGATACGCCATCGTGCCCGGACCCTTGGCCGGGATCCACTTGTCGTACCTGCCCTCGTTCCACGCCTGGTGGCCGCCCGCCCAGTCGTGGTTGAGGCCCTCGATGAACTGCATCCCGAGGTCCTTGGCATCCGGGTGGTACGGCAGCACGTCCTTGGTGCCGTCCGACTGGTGCCACACCGACCTGCCCGCCGAGGGCGAGGCCGGACGGGGGTCACCGAATCCGCGCACCCCCTTCATCGAACCGAAATAGTGGTCGAAGGAACGGTTCTCCTGCATCAGGACGACGATGTGCTCGACGTCCTCGATCGTGCCGGAACGGCGCTTGGCGGGGATCGCGGCGGCGCGCTCGATGCTGCTCGACAGGGCGGCGAAACCGGCGGTCGCGCCGGCGATCTGGAGGAAGCGCCGCCGATTGAGTTCGGACATGAGTCGGGGACCCCTTGGGGTGAGTGAGTCGGAGCCTGCGGTGCGATCCAAGAGCAGCGAGTGCCGGCGAGGGGAAGGTGTCGCCGAAGTGAAGCGGCGCCGTACGTGAGGCGAACGTAGCGGACGGTCCGGCAGTGCACCAGGGTTCCGGCCATCTCGTCAGCGCATCACCGGCACCCCGTCGCCGCCGTAGGGGAGGGGGTCGTGCCGGATGTGCCCGGCGGGCAGGTGCGCACCGGCGAGGCCCGCCACGGTGGCACGCACCATGGCGGGCGGGCCGCTGACGAAGGCGAGGTGCCCGGCCCAGTCACCGCGGCGCGCCACGGCCTCGGCCAGCGGCCGGTACGGGTCGGTGGCGGGGCCCTCGCCGATGACGGGGACCACGCGCAGCCACGGGCGGCGGCGCCCCAGCTCCTCCGGCGGCTCCTCGCCGTAGAGCCCCGAGGGATCGTGGGCGCCGAGGAAGAGATGCACGCGACGGCCCGCCTTCCGACGGGACGTCAGCTCCTCCAGCAGCGCCTTGGCGGCGGCCCAGCCGACGTCGCCCGCCACGAGCAGCAGGTCGTGGGTGACGTCGTCGTCGAGCGTCATGGTCCCGCCCGCGGGGCCCAGGCGCAGCGTGTCCCCGACGCGGGTGCCCAGCACCAGGGCCTCGCTCACGCCGCCCGTGCCGGTGAGCCGCACATGGAACTCCAGCTCGCCGTCCGGCCGCGGCGCGCGGGCGAGGGAATACTGCCGCCATGCCTGCGGCAGCAGCGGGGACGCCACGGACGCGTACTGCCCGGCTTGGTACGGATAGGGCTCGTGGGGCCGCACCCGCAGGACGGCGAGGCCCTCGCGGCGCAGCTCGTGCGCGACCACCGTGGCCTGCCAGGAGGGCGGTTCGGCGAGTGCGGCGTCCGCGCCCTCGACCATGGCCGTGACGGCGAAGCGCAGCATGCGCAGCCACGCCTCCTCCATGGCCTGGTTCCACCGCACGCCCGCCGTGCGGCGCAGGGCCTCGCGCAGGGCGGCCTCGAACGTCGCGAAGTGCGCGGGCCGCACCCCGAGTTTGCGGTGCTCGCGCCCGAGCCGGCCGAAGACCGACCGCACCTCCTCCGGCTGGTGCAGGTTCTCGATCAGATACCGCAGGATCGCTTCCAGGTGCCTGCGCTGGAACTCCATCGAGTGGGGGAAGAGCGAACGCAGGAAGGGCCGCTGAGCGAACATCGCGTCGTAGAGGTGGGCGATCAGGGTGTCGAGGGGCAGCACGAGACCGAGGTGACGCACGATCACCCGCTGGTCGGCCTCGCCGTCGTGGAACAGGTCCGCCTCGTACGCGGCACCGCCCTCCTCCTGCTGCCGCCCGGGGGACAGCAGCCGTTGACGCAGCCGCATGGCGTCGTGCCGGGCGAGCAGCGCGTGGTAGTCGGCGTTGACGGGGGTCACGGGCGGGGACTCCTTATAGGGGGCGCGACGCCCGCCGTACGGCGGGTGGGCGGCGTCAGTATGGCAACCCGGGCCGGGGCCCGTCCGGCCCTATCGGGTAGGGCCGAACGGCCCTGGTGGGGGCGTGGTGGGCTGTGGGGTGCGCGCACCTGGACCGGGGGTGCCCCGCTCGCCGCCACCCCACTCGCCCCCACCTACAGTGAAGCGTCGATTCCGTACATCCCGCCCCACGGAGTGAGCAACGTATGGACAACCACGCCGCGCCCCTGCGCGTCTTCATCCTCGACGACCATGAAGTGGTGCGCCGCGGCGTGCGCGACCTCCTCGAAGCGGAGGGGGACATCGAGGTGGTGGGGGAGGCCGCCACCGGCAAGGACGCCTTCACCAGGGTGCCGGCCACCCGGCCGAATGTGGCGATCCTGGACGTCCGGCTCGGTGAGAGCGGCGGCGACCACGAAGGCATCGAGGTCTGCCGCGAGTTGCGGGCGCGGATGCCGGACCTCGCCTGCCTGATGCTGACGTCCTTCGACGACGACGAGGCCCTCTTCGACGCCATCATGGCCGGAGCGGCGGGCTACGTCCTCAAGCAGATCAACGGTTCGGACCTGGTGACGGCGGTCCGTACGGTGGCCGCGGGCCGGTCGACGCTGGACCCGCGCACCGCCTCACGCGTCATGGCCCGGCTGCGTGCTCCCCGGCAGGAGCCGGAGGGATCGGAGCTGGACCGGCTCTCGCCCCGGGAGCGGCAGATCCTGGAGCTGATCGGCGACGGGCTGACCAACCGTCAGATAGCCGACCGGCTGTTCCTCGCGGAGAAGACCGTCAAGAACCGCGTCTCCTCCCTCCTCGCCAAGCTGGGCGTGGGCCGCCGCGTCCAGGCGGCGGAGATCGCCGGGCGGGCGCGCGGCCAGTCGCAGGGGCGGGGCGTCGTCTGACGGGCGCCCGGTCACCCCGGCAGCGGAACGCGCCATACGATCCTGGTCCCGCCGGACTCCGGTGACTCCACCGACAGCGCGCCGCCGTGCAGTTCGGCACGGGACCGCATGTTGGCCAGGCCCCCCGTGTGCGGGCCGGTGCCGATGCCCACACCGTCGTCGGCCACCGTCAAGGTCACCTGGCCGGCCACGGTCAGCACGATGTCCACGTGCCGGGCGCGCGCGTGCCGCGCGGCGTTGCTGAGGGCCTCGGCGGCCACGGCCAGGATCTGCGCGGCCAGTTCGTCCGGCACGTCGGTGTCCGCCGGGCCGTCGATCCGCAGCGCGGGCGGGAAGCCCAGGGTGCGGGAGGCGGCCTGGACGGTCTCGGTCATGCGCCGGCGCAGCCCCGTACCGCCGCCGCTGTCACCGGCCGTGCGGAGCCCGAAGATGGTGGACCGGATGATGCGGATGGTGGTGTCCAGGTCGTCCACCGCGCGGCCGACGCGCTCGGCGGCCTCGGGGCGTTCGATGAGCCGGGTCGCGCTCTGCAGGGTCATGCCCGTGGCGAAGAGCCGCTGGATCGCCAGGTCGTGCAGATCCCGGGCGATCCTGTCCCGGTCGTGGAGCACGGCCAGCTCCTCCGACTCGGCGCGCCGCTGGGCGAGTTCGAGGGCGATCGCGGCCTGGTCGGCGAAGCCGGAGATCAGCCGCACCTCGGTGTCGTCGAACGCGGGCCGACCGCTCAGCCGGCCCAGCCACAGCGCGCCGCGGTCACCGGAGCCCGTCTGCAGGGGAACGGCGATGGCGGGCCCGGTGACCGCCCCGCCGAAGGAGGCGTCCGCGGCGGCCACGGGCTTTCCGGTGCGCGCGGCGGCCCCGGACGGTGAACCCTCCGCCGGGACCGTACGCCCGCGCAGCCGGTCCGCGTCGAGGCCGTGGGCCACCTCCACCGTCAGCTCGCCCGGCGCGGCCGCCGGGGCCGGGAGGAGCACGGCGGCGCGGTCGGCGTCCGCGACCTCCATCGCGCGCTCGGCGACCGGCCCCAGCGCCCGGTCGGCCTCGGTGCCGGAGAGCAGGCTCCGGGTGATCTCGCCGAGCGCCTCCAGCCAGCGCTCCCGGCGGCGGCTCTCGTGATACATGCGGGCGTTGTCGATGGCCACGCCCGCCGCGATGGACAGCGTGGTCAGTACGGCCTCGTCGTCCTCGTCGAAGACACCGGCGCGCTTCTCGGTGAGATAGAGGTTGCCGAAGACCTCGTCACGGACGCGGACCGGCACGCCCAGGAAGCTGCGCATCGGCGGGTGGTGCTCGGGAAAGCCGTAGCTGTGCGGGTGCCGGGACAGATCGGTGAGCCGGAGCGGCTCGGGGTTGCGGATGAGCTCGCCGAGGATGCCCCGGCCGCAGGGGGTGCGGCCGATGCGGGCCGTGAGCTCGTCGGACATGCCGACGGGCAGGAACTCCGACAGCCGCTGCCCGTCGCCGACCACGCCGAGCGCCCCGTACTCGGCGTCGGTGAGCGTGACCGCCGCTTCGACGATGCTCCGCAGCACCTGGGGGAGTTCGAGGCCGTGCCCCATGCTCATGACCGCGTCGAGCAGCCCTCGGATCCTGTCGGGTTCGCGGAGTTGGGGCTGACGTGCCGTCAGTCGGCCGTCTGCGGTGGTGGACATGACTGCTCCCGGGAACCAAGTTGCCTGGTCAGAAGCGTACGTCAGGGCGTGTGAGCGGATGTGCGGGGACCCTGTCGTGCGGGGATGTGCGGGGCCTGTCGCGGGGGCGGAGCCTCTCTTCGGCCGCGGTGCCGGAAAGGCGTGCAGACAGTGGCCGGTGCGTACATACGCGCTCACTCCGTGTGATCCGGAATGCCCCTCCGTGTGAGGCCGCGCATAGGGCCCAGATCACTTACGACGTCCGCTAGTACCCCCGCGAAGGCGTGAACCGGGCCTTCCGGCCGCCTGCGGGGACCCCCGGGCAACGAGTCTCCGTAGTACGTCACACCTTTGCCAGCGTCTTTCGCCGCCGCTACTGACTTTGTTGGCGTGTTGTCGCGGCTGACATGTGTTGCCTGCCGCTGTACGTCAAGGGCCATGAGGTATCCGCAAGGGGGTGGCCTGACGG